>CALLOA010000145.1 GCA_938005265.1 uncultured Granulosicoccaceae bacterium | reverse complement strand
CGATTTGTCTCTATGGCTATTTTCTGTTTGCCTGACAGGGCACTTGGCAGCTCCTGCCGCCATTCATTACCTGCACCGTCATTCCATTCAGCTATTCTGTCAACACAGGCTGAGGCATGAGCGGACACCGCATCAATAGCAGGCGTAATCAACAGGCTTCCAGTGTGCGCAGAAACAAGCAGGATCGTTGGTCTTCCGAATTCCATATGCAGGTAGTCATAGAAGCCGCTCAGATAGTAGACATTGTCCTCATCTGTGATGAGCGCAACATCAATGCCGGCATCGACCAGATTTTGTTGGAAAAGCGAAAGTCGAGATTGAAACACGAATAAAAAAGAATAAGGCTAAAAGCGAACAGTAGCAGTAATTAACACACTAATCACTAGCAGTATCACACAATCGGATAAATGTGTATGACTAAGGAACAAGCTAAATTTTTGAGACAAGTTCAATAGGAGTAATCGAGTCAGCCCAATTCTGTTCAGCAAACAGATTTTTCATCAGATGCTGGTTTTGATCAAACCACTGCTCAACCGATCCCAGACTATTTTTGCCTGCCCGGTAACGGGCAAGCAGATGTTTCATGCGCTCAGGGCCAAACGAAGGGAAGTGCCCCGCATGAAAAATCTCGGCACCCAACGACTCTATGCGGTTCAAAGTCAGCATGTAATCCGCTTTGTTGGAATGGTACAACGAATCGAGTAGCTCACCGTCATACAAGGCATCACCTGAAAAAAGCGTTTTACTGGCCGGGTCCCAAAGGCCAATCGACCCCGGAGAATGCCCTGGCAAATGCAGAATTCTGAGTATGCGATTCCCCAGATCTATCTCGTCACCTTCATCCAGATAGCCTGTTAGTGGCGCTGGAGTTACCCGATAAGTAGTGGCTGAATAGTCCGGATGCTGTTGCAGATCAACAATTCCTATGCGAGTCCAGCCCCCGGAATAAACCACGTGGTCATTGACAGGATTAGCAAGAATCGATGATTCAAGACGATGCCCAAGCCGGCTATCAAATTCGTGCAAACAGCCAGAGTGATCAAAGTGACTGTGCGTAACAACGGCCTTTAAAGGACGGTTGGATTGCTGGATTATCCGGGTTTTGAGAGAATCGAGCCCCATGCCAGTATCGATAACCAGATCATAATCGCGCCCTTGTACGAGCCAGATATTGCAACGCATAAACGATGCAACACCGGTTTCCTGCAACAGCTTTACACCGGGTGTGACGTTGTAAATTCGATACCCCATTGCGGTTTATAAAAATACTTTGTTTGGCAAGGGGCGAGTCTGCTGTATCTGACTCGTACTGTAAAGATAGTTGGATCAAAGAGCCGGATAAGCCAACAAAAAAAACGCCAGCAGTGGCTGGCGTTTTTTTATTCCGAACTGGAACTCAGTTCAGCATATACAACGTTGGAACCTGGCCTATCGGGCAATCAATTCAACCCGGCGGTTCTGCCGCTTACCTTCAGGAGTAGCGTTTGAAGCGATTGGCTGCGTTTCACCGAAGGCACTTGCTGACATACGGTCAGACTGAACACCCTGGGAGATGAGGAACTCAACAACCGAAGCAGCACGTCGACGTGACAGTCCCTGATTATAGGCTTCGCTACCGTCACTGTCAGTGTGGGCTGAAATACTCACTGGGGCAGTTTCGCACTCCGACAGGACCACGGCAACACTCTGTAGTTTCTCCTTGGCAATCTCGGTAAGCTGGTCTGAATCAGTATGAAAATTCACACCTTCAAGAACGCCAGAGAAAACATCACAGGGATTAACTTCCACAACCGGCTCGGGAGCAGGTTCCGGAATGGCTGCAGCAACTGGAACCGGCGCAGGTGCAGCAACAATTTCTACCGGCTTACTTGCTTGACGACGACCCGTTCGGTAAATCACGCCAAGCTGGGCATACTGTGCATCTTCTTCAAAGGCAATGCCTTCAGCCCGCAGACCGAGTCCAACACGAGTCATATATTCAACGCCGGCACCAAACAATACATGCATATCATTGTCTTTCACGAAAGGCACGTTTCCAACGGGTGAATTTTCCAGCAGCCCGACACCAATACGACCATAACCACTCAGGCCACGTCGCTTGAAATTGTGTCTGTTCTTTCCGGCATACACAAGCGCACTTGCACCATGTATGTGATAGTTAATACGGCCACCAGGAGAAAAACCGGCACTTCCAAGATCCGCAGAATGGGCTTCAAGCGATAGCTGACGGCTAAGATCAACACCAAGCGTTACTTGCCCACCCGCTTCAACACGGTCGTTTACGGTAAAAGCCGGATTTTCACTGGCATCGGGGTTCATGCGGCTGGCACCAACACCGGTAGCGGCATAAAAATGCCGTCCCACACGATCAGAAGAATCTTTGGCTGTGGCACTGCCGATTGCAGGCTCCGCTGCACTCGAACCCGGAATGATTTGTTGGAACGATGTACATCCGGAAGCCATCGCTAACGAGGCAACTACCAATGAAGTAAAGTGTAATTTTTTCAGTATATTGGGTTTCATTTGCTTTCCATTCTAATGACCACTTCAATTTGGTCCTGACTTATCCATGCAATTTTCGAGACCAATCTCATCCTGAATAACGGTTTCGCAATAAGTCTTGAGAAGCCGAACATTGCTCACAAGGAAGTAATCGGCAGTACCGGGAAAAGCAACGCAGTCACAATCGTGATGTAAATCTAATATCAACCAATTACCGAGGCATTATCTGACAGGTAGATGCAACTCAATGCAGAGCAGTGAACAGGCTGATGTTTTTTTGATACAAAAGCATTCATGTACACTGTATGGCAGACAATCATTAATGTGGTTAATTGGTATTTCGCTGGCCACAATTTTCTGCGCTAGTCCAAACAACCCACCTGGCGATCGAACACAATACAATCAGAAACTTCATGTCCGATTTTCTATTATTTGATTCAATCACCAGCGCTACCTTGCCGGGTTTGGATAGTGAAAATGCTGTTGCTCCGGGAGCCGTTGCCGTCACGGGCTCACACGGGGGCTTGTATCCAGCTACCATTGCAAGTCGCCACAATCTACATGCCGCAATATTTAACGATGCCGGTATCGGCTTTCAGAATGCGGGGGTAGTTGGCTTGGAAGAACTTGACAAGGTTCATATGGCAGCCGCCGCCGCTGATACCTATTCCTGTTGTATAGGTTCAGCTGAAGACACTTTGCAACGCGGTGTTATAAGCACAGCTAACAAAGCAGCACAAAAGGCCGGTGTCGCACCAGGTATGACGGTGGCTGAAGCTGCAGGCTTGCTACAGCATGCAACCTCTCCGACGGCAGTTTTACCGGGTGTGACAGAAAATATAAAGTTTAGAAAAATCGACAGTAACGGTGCTCGTGTTGTACTGATTGATTCTGCATCGTTGGTAAATAGCAGCCATATAGACCAATGGGTCGTCACCGGCTCACATGGCACATTACCAGGCGGCGATCCTCAATACGCTCTTAAAGCAGCAGCAGCTTTAGCAGTATTCAACGACGCAGGCCGCGGGCTGGGCACCAACGATAATTCAAGACTACCGGCACTCGCAGAGCGCGGTATTGCTGCGGTTAACGTAGATTTCAAAAGCGCTATTATCGGCAATGCCGAATCCAGTTTTGACGATGGTGTTATCTCTGCAGTAAACCGTGTTGCGGAACATAAAGGTGCCAATTGCGGCACAGGGCTTGCGCACTGGCTCGGCACCCTGCCTCCTCCTAACGACTATAGCCTTGCACAATTCGACGAGCATTGGCGGGCTGTAGACACGGCCACACTGGTGTTTGTACTCGATGGAACGAACGTACTATTGATACGCAAGAAACGTGGTTTGGGTGCCGGCAAAATTAATGGGCCTGGAGGCAAGCTCGAAAGTGGCGAAACCCCGAGGCAGTGTGCTATTCGCGAAGTACAGGAAGAGCTTGCTATCACGCCTGCCGACCTTCATGAACGCGGCGAGCTACGCTTTCAGTTCGCTGACGGGTATTCAATTCACGTACACGTGTATGTCGCTCATAATTATTCGGGAATTCCGCAGGAAACCGACGAAGCTGTACCGCTCTGGTTTCCGGTTGACGAAATCCCCTATGGCGAGATGTGGGAAGACGATCAAATCTGGTTACCTCAGGTGCTTAATCGATGTAAGGTCAACGGCCGTTTCATTTTCGACAATGATCGTATGCTTGTGCACGAGGTGGAATTCAAATAGAAGCACAATAGTGATGCGCTAGCCCTGTGTGCAGTAGTGTGGGCGAACAGGACGCCAGCAAATTCAGCATTGCATCGGGCCATGATTGGCAAAGGTGCGACCAAGATGTAACAAAAACAAAATTACCGCCTCAGTTCACAGGAAAGCGATTCTGCCTGGCACACAAATTGGACCCAACTGTGCCATCTACAACACAGAAAATAACGGTCCAGGCGAATGAAAATCGGTCTATTTCACGGGTACAATCTCGGCGGTTCAGGTAGCAATGAATATACACGCTACCTTGCTAAAGCACTGCTCGCCGAAGGCACAGAAGTGCACCTTATATGCCGTGAACCTGACCCCGCATCACTGGGATTTGTTGATGTGGCAATGCGATACGATACCGACGGTAGCGCTGAAACTCTGTTTTCAAATCAACCCGACGGTAACGTTGCCACTAACGATAATGTTGCCAGCATTAGCAACACCACATCAGCTCGCTGCTTTTTGCATGAGCTACCCAATGCCAGCGTGCAACCGGTCTACGTAACCGATAAACAACGCGAGGGAGTGGTGAAGTCTTTCTCCAATCTCAGTGATAGCGAGTTGCAGGAATACGAAGATGTGTCCAGCACAGCCCTGAAAGCCATTCTCAGTAACTACGCTCTTGATA
The DNA here is from genome assembly GCA_938005265.1 of uncultured Granulosicoccaceae bacterium. Taxonomy (GTDB): domain Bacteria; phylum Pseudomonadota; class Gammaproteobacteria; order Granulosicoccales; family Granulosicoccaceae; genus CALFCE01. Next base: position 15,583 of record CALLOA010000145.1, on the reverse strand, counting down.
TATTGCACTGCAATCACGTGACCTACCAGCCGCAGATCGCAGAGCAAGTGTGCAAGGAAACCAATACCCCTTACATCATCTACCCACACGGCAGCGCGATCGAATACACAGTCAAGACGGATGAACGCTATTTCAATAAGGTACGTGAATCCTTGCAACTGACTGATGGACTGATAATCGGCAATAATGAAGTCAAGCAACGAATTATCAATCTCTACCCGGAACTGAAAGAAGAAATAGAATCGAAATCTTCGATTGTTGGTGTCGGTGTAGATACCTCTTTGTTTACCAGCTGCCCCCAAAACGAACGACAACAGTCACTTGACGCTCTTATAGGGCTTTCCCTGGGTGGTGGAAAAACCGAAGCACTCACGCGCGAACTCGAATCACGCCTTGACCAGGGCGAAATCAAAGCAGTAACCGAATACCGTAACAGTTACGTGCAAAAACTGGCCGACGAATCCATTTCTGAAAAGCTTGGCAAACTTGATCTGGACTCCCCGGTTTTGCTGTTCGTCGGTGCACTGACAGCAGGCAAAGGTTTGCAGGGCTTGTTGTGCGCCCTATCCACAGCGCTACGCAAAAACCCTGACATACAATTGGTTATTGTTGGAGCCGGTGCGTACCGCGAAGCGCTGGAAGGGCTGGTACATCTGCTTTCCACGCGGAACCTTCCTCTACTGAAAGAAATGGCCGCACAAGGGTTTGATCTGGACTTCAGTGACAATACGGGCGCATGGGAGGACGTTGAATACTTTCTTGAAAACCACAGCAACGAACTCCTGGAATGTGCTGACAAACTGAAATCCAATGTGCATTTCGTTGGCAGGTTGAACCATGATCAGCTTAAATTTCTGTTTCCAATCGTCGATCTTGCAGTGTTCCCTTCTGTCGTACCGGAAGCCTACCCGCTGGTATTGATGGAATCGCTTTCCAATGGTGTCTTGCCGATGGTCAGTTACTTTAGCGGGTTCACTGACGGAATTGATGAATTGTCAGATGTAATTCCGGAAGATCTGCTTTCGTTAATGCGTGTCCCCATGACCGCAGAACACCGGATTGACATTATGGCCGAGAATCTGGAGAAGATTCTTTCCAACGAATCTTTTCAAGCGATTCGTCCAACACTACGTGAAGTTGCCTGCCAACGCTACGATTGGGCGCTGCGAGCGAAACAGATGATTGCGGCCTACGATGAAGTGCTTGGCGCACGCACCAAACGTAAGGTAGCCTGATTGTTTATTATTGATCGAGTGGAACGAGCGGAGTCATTTCCGCTCGCACCTTCACTAGCAACAGCGCTAGCAACTGCGGTCACAACTACTGCCCCGCACTATCAATTCACCCGCTATCTGATGGTGTTGCACGTCAACATCTGTTGATTCGATGAGTTCAAACAGCACGTCAAGTGTACGGTCCACCATACGTCGCGCAGGTTGTCTGAAGGTAGTGAGATTGATGGCAGGCCATGCAGCCATCAAAACGTCATCGTAGCCGACAACAGAGATATCTTCCGGTACCTCTAAATTTGTTTCACTCCGCAGACAATCCAGAACGGCGAAAGCCATGTAATCATTACCGACAAATATTGCATCCGGTTTTTCGTAATCGCTATTTTCATTGATTGTCTGGTTAGTGCCAGCCTGTTTTATATCACCTGGCACCAGAGCACGACAGGCTTGCATAGCAGATTCCCTGAAGTAGTTGGCTTCGATGATGGCGTGCGGGGTCACCGCACGAGCAGCCATTGCAGTTTCGAACCCCAGCCGTCGATCCCGCCCGGTGGACGAGCCACTCCAACCTGCTATATGAGCAATGCGCTTGTGCCCCGTATCCAGCAGGTAATCGGTAACTTGTGCAGCTCCATCAACGTTTGCAGATGTCACAGCACTGATAGAGCTATCCATGGTCCCGCGATTAAACAGCACCAGTGGAATATGCAACTGCCTTAACTTTTGAGTTAGCTCGCCCGATAGACTGATAGAGGCAAGCACGACACCGTCCACCTGCCGATCAATAAGATCCTGAACCAGCGAATCAGCATCCTCCTTGTCATTGGTTGCCAGAAAAAGCAGCAGTGCATAACCCCGTTTTTTTAGCTCGGTGGAAAATTGTTCCAGAGCCTCGGCATAAAACGGATTTTCAAAATAAGCGACGACCAGCCCGATAGTTCTTGAACGGCCGGTAATCAACGAGCGCGCCAATGCATTGGGACGATAGTCGAGTTTTTCGGCAGCATTGCGAACGCGTTTGACTTTGTCTTCGGACACAGAAGCACCGGAAAACACCCGGCTTACTGTCGGCTGACTAACACCCGCTTCGCGAGCTACATCTGCTGCAGTCGCGCGTACCACTACATTAGCCGCCGCACTATCATGAGACGTCGACAGGTTTCGTGACCAGACATTTGTAGGGGCAAAAAAGACACAGGCATTGAAGCAGGCAAGTTGTTAAGGCAGCTACCGGAACATCATACTAACAAGCGCTTAAATCCCGTACAACAGTCAGGCGACTGACTGCGTACGGGAAACGTGACCTCACTTTCCTATGGGCTGAAGATGCGGCTGAAGATGCGGCTCAAGATGCGACCACGTTATGCTCAGGACCATAAGGAAAGCCCGTGATATTAGTCACGCCCTGATCGGCAACTACCAGTATATCGTGTTCACGATAACCACCGGCGGCAGCATGTGTTTGCGGCATTGTCAGCATGGGTTCCATTGAAACAACCATACCGGGCTCCAGCACGGTTTCAATATCTTCACGCAGCTCCAAGCCAGCTTCCCGACCATAGTAGTGTGAAAGCACACCAAAGGAATGCCCATATCCGAAAGTACGGTATTGCAACAAATCTCGTTCGCTGAAATACTCATTCAAACCTTCGCATATTTGTGCACAGCTGACCCCTGCCTTGATAAGCGACAAGCCCAGCTCATGCGCCCCGACGTTGGCCAGCCAAATCTCCAGCTGCTGTGCACTGGGCTCGCCGACAATCAGGGTACGTTCCAAAGCAGTGTAATAGCCCGAAATCATCGGGAAAGTATTCAGACTCAGCAGATCTCCGTTTTCAAGCTTACGCGTGGTGACAGGATTATGCGCACCATCGGTGTTGATACCCGACTGGAACCAGACCCAGCTGTCACGTACCTCCGAATCAGGAAACTGTTCACTAATCGCCAATTCCATTGCATCACGCCCGGCCATTGCAACATCAATTTCACGCGCGCCAATTTTTATCGCATCACGCACGGCATAACCACCGATATCTGCAATAGCAGCTGCCGCAGTAATCAGGTCAATTTCTTCCTGCGACTTCAGCATGCGCTGTTGCATTGTCGTCGCCGCAAAATCTACCAATTCCGCATCTGCAAAACTACTCTGCAACTTAAGATGGTTTTCAACACTAAGGTGGTCAGCTTCGAATCCCACACGAGCAGCATCACCCACCAGGTGTTCTAAAGCACGCCAGTAATTGTCACGACGCCAATCGGTGTAAACAATGCTCTCACCCACTGAACGACGCCAGGGCTGACCGGCATCGATGTTAGCCGACACGGTGACACAGCTATCCTGTGATACCACCAAAGCATAGGGGCGACCAAACGCGCAATATAGAAAACCACTGTAGTAAGCGATGTTATGCATCGAAGTCAGCACAACAAAAGGCACATCAATCGACTGCATTTGCTCCCGCAAAAGCTTCAATCGATTTTCGTACTCGCGGTTACTAAAGGGGAGCGCGGCTTTTTCGCCTTGGATGAAGGAGTAAAAATCGGGACGAGTGGTTGTCAACATGGCTAATCTCCAGACCGGTTCCGGGAAGGTTCGGGTCTGCAAGAGAGCCATAAACCCGGAACGAAATAATCCGGGCGTGCAGGATCAAGATAGAGCATCTTGTTCAAAAGTCGGAACAGTCAGTGCGACGACGCCATCGTCGCGTGCTCGGCGGCTAGTATAGAAGCACCACAACGTAATGTTCAAGAACCCCATTCGCAAAGTGCTCAGGACCAGTTAGCGTATTCGTGGAAAATAAAATAAATCATTGATTTATAACTATTTTCGACACCCCCTCTTACACTCTAAGAGCAACTTTAAGCCGGCAAAAACCGGAAACAGTCACTTTAATACTTGTTTCCGAAATCGCTTTCGGTACAATTTAGCGATGGGTTCCACACTTACACCTCCTTCTACAACAGGCTACTGGTTGTGACAGACCAGGTCAGTCTCAGAGTGCTTTCGGCGCATCTCGGCCTGACCGATGGCACCGTATCGCGTGCACTGAATGATTATCCGGATATTGCCGAGAAAACCCGCAAACGGGTAAAAGCCGCAGCACTTGAATTGGGGTATCAGCCCAATCCAACCGCACGACGCCTGGCGACCGGAGCTGCTGAGTGCATAGCCTATGTGTTACCAGCAAAATCCAACCATGCCAATGAACCTTTTGCGGGAGAACTGTTGAGTGGCTTGTCCAACGCCATGCTTAAACGGGGCTGGGATCTCAACATTACATCAGCCAAGTCCCTGGAAGACGAGATCTCTCAATTCAAACGACTGGTCGCAACCAAACGCGCCAGCGGATTCGTGGTGTCAAGAACACTCAGTAATGACCCGCGCGTCACGGCACTTAAAACACTGGGAGTGCCTTTTATCACGCATGGAAGAACTCGCCACTCTGAAGATCATGCCTGGTTTGACGTCGACAATCAGGCAGCCTTCCAGACAGCCTACCGGCATTTGAACCGACTCGGCCACCGCGATATTGCTTACATTGGCGGCCCAAAAAAATACAATTTTGCACAACTGCGTTTTGCCGGTTTTCAGCAAGGCTTGCAAGAATCCGATCAACAACTACGCCGGGAATGGGTGGAGCAATCACGACTGACACTGGCCGATGGTGAAAAAGCAATGTTGCGTATCCTTGATGCCGGTACCCACCGGCCCAGCGCGGTGCTGTGCATAACTGACATGGTGGCGATCGGTGCCATGCGAGCAGTACACAGTCGCGGCCTGGTGCCGGGCAAAGACATCAGCTTTATCGGTTATGACGGATTGGCTGTTGGCAGTTACACCATTCCAACACTGACAACGATGACTCAGCCACTGGTTGAAGCCGGTGAAATCCTTGGCTCAATGTTACTGGATGTGATTGACGGGTCAGCTCCCAAGGAACGTCAGTTACTGGTTGATGCCAAGCTGGTGCAGCGTGATTCAGATGCGCCATGGAATGAAGTTTAAAAAAATTCTCGAATTTTTGCCGGTATGGCCACGCGCCGGCAAATACAACAAGCAAACGGTGTGGCGGAAATACTGCAGGGGAGTTTTATGAAATCTGTTATACAAAAATCCAGCGCTTTATCGCTGGTCCTCGCGGCGTCGTTTCTCGGTACTGGAAGCGTTCAGGCTGAAGGGGTTTTGTTCTGGTCAAAACAGGCCAACCCACCGGAAGAACAGCAGGCGATGCGTGAAAACGTATTGTCAGGTTTTGAAGGTGAAGTGGATTTTCAGGGTAGCGAACCCGGGCCCTGGTTAACACGCCTTCAGGCGGAGATCAAAGCAGGCAGTGGCAAGATTGCTGTGTTGGGTGGTCTGCACGGTGACTTCACCACTATGGGTGACGATCTGGTGGATCTCTCAAGTGTTGATCTAGGCGACTCCGAAATGAATGGCACCTTTATGGAGCTGGGCAAACTGGGTGGTGGTGAACTGAAGTATATGCCGTGGATGCAGGCAACCTACGTCATGGCGGCAAACAAAAAAGCACTGGAGCATTTACCTGAAGGTGCTGATGTCATGGCATTGAGCTATGACGAGTTGATTGCATGGTCCAAGGCACTGGCTGAAAAAACCGGTAGCCCGAAGTTCGGTTTCCCGGCTGGCCCCAAGGGCTTGAAGCATCGCTTTTTCCAAGGCTACCTCTACCCCTCCTACACCAATTCCATGGTTACAAAATTCCGTTCCGCAGAAGCGGAAACTGCGTGGAATGCGTTCAAAGACCTGTGGACAGTAACTAACCCGGGTTCAACCGGTTATGACAACATGTCTGAGCCGCTGTTGAGCGAGGAAGTCTGGGTGGCTTTTGACCATACAGCACGACTGGCGAATGCTTTTAACGAAAGGCCTGAAGACTTTATCGCTTTTCCGGCTGCTGCAGGCCCGGCGGGTCGAGGCTTTATGCCAGTAATTGCGGGTATCGCTATTCCAAGCACAGCACCTGATATGGATGCAGCCAAGGCACTGGTGGCCTATCTGACAAATCCGGCAACACAGATCGAAACCTTGAAAGCGACAAGCTTCTTCCCGGTTGTTGATGTTGAATTGCCCGATGACATGCCGCCTGCGGTAAAACTCTCAGGGGCGGCGATTGCAGCGATGTCAGGCTCAGATGACGCCAACCCCGGTCTGCTACCTGTCGGTCTCGGCAAGCTCGGCGGTCAATTCAACGCAGTCTACGTCGATGCTTTCGAGCGTATTGTTCTTGGTGGCGAAGACGTGAAAGCGGTTCTTGATGAGCAAGCCGAAGCGTTGAAGGCTGTAATGGAAGAAGCAGGTGCACCTTGCTGGGCGCCTGACCCTGCTTCAGATGGCCCTTGCCCGGTTGAATAACAACTGGCACTAACGCACGCTGAAGATATAATCGCACCGGGTAATTCAAAACCACCCGGTGCGATTGTTACATCCCGGACTGGTGCAACTTTTCGGCTAGGCTTTTTCAGCTAAACAAAGCATTCTATGAATCCAAGAACGCTACCCTACTTGCTGCTACTGCCTGCAACGTTTTTCCTTGTTGCTTTTTTTCTATATCCGTTTTTCCTCGTCGCCTGGCAAGCCTTTGCCACAGACGAAGGCGTTTTAACGTCAAAGTATTTTGTCAAAATGTACAAACACTGGAAGTTTGACAAAGCACTAACGAATACGTTCTTACTGGTACTCGCAGTTGTTCCTGTACAACTGGCCTTGTCTCTTCTGATGGCAACGATGGTTTCCAAAATGCAGAAGGGTCGAGATATGATCCTCTACATCTGGACCATTCCGCTGGGCATTTCTGATCTGGCCGCCGGGCTGATATGGTTGGCAATTTTTGAACAAACGGGTTTTCTGAATTCTTTCCTCTTCAATATCGGTGCTATCGACAGTCAGATTACGTTTCTGGGTTACCAGAACAAGACGGTTATCTTTCTGGCCGTGATGATTGCTGAAGTGTGGAGGGCAACCGCCATTATGCTGGTGATACTGGTGGCCGGAATCGGCTTGATACCAAAAGAATATTATGAAGCGGCGGAAGTATTTGGTGCCAGCCGCTGGAAACAATTTACCCGCGTCACATTACCTCTGCTCAAACCCAGCCTGCAAACTGCCCTAATCCTGCGCGTCATCCTGGCATTTGAAGTATTCGCCGTTGTCGTGGCCCTGGGTGGCACCAATTTGCCCATACTGATGGGCGAAATATACAAGTGGCAATTTGAACTACAGGATAGCCACGTGGCAGCGGCCTATGCACTGGTAATACTCGCTATATCTATTGCATTCACATTGTTTTTTATGTGGTTACTGCGCACACCCCGGGAAGCCCAGTTATGAACATGGCCGTTGGAAGTCAGGGTGGGTTTCAACCGGGCAAAAGCTTGCGTCGGGCCTGGTTCATATTGATCACGGTCGTATTGTGTCTTTGGGTATTACTACCGATATATCTTTTGTTCTCCAACGCATTCTCAACTTCCAGCGGCGTTAGCGCTTTTCCAAAAGGAATCGTCCCGCCTTTTTCAACAGAAAGTGTGGGTTTCTTTTTCAGGTACTCAGGTGTGGGCAAAGCATTCTGGAGTTCTATTCAGGTAGCGGTATTGACCATGATCATGTCAATACTGATCGGGGCACCTGCCGGTTATTCGCTCTCACGTTTCGATTTTCGCGGCAAAAATCTGTTCAGAATCCTGATATTGATGACGCGAGCTTTTCCATTGCCGCTGCTGGCCCTACCAATGGCCGTCATGTTTATTCGCGTCGGCCTTGACGACACGATATTAGGTCTCGCTCTGGTACATACAACACTGGCACTGCCGTTTGCTGTTTTAATCACTTACTCGCTGTTCTCTGGTATTCCGATTGAGTTGGAAGAAGCTGCCTGGACGCTGGGTTGCAATCGAATTCAGGCTTTTCGCAAAGTGATTTTTCCATTGGTTTTGCCGGGCATCACGGCATCTGCCATATTTGCCTTTGTCATTTCATGGAATGAGGTATTTGCAGCCGCTGTACTGACCATTGAACATCGCACCCTGCCCGCTTTTATTTTACAGAGTCTGGGGGTCGCACCACTGCATCTGAAATTCGCAGGCGGCGCGGTGCTTGTGCTGCCGGCTTTGATTTTCATATTTTTAGTCAGAAAATATCTGTTTGCCATGTGGGGTATCGCCAATCGCTGATTGGCGATCACGAAAAGATTCGGGATTAGCTTAAGTTTTATGCTGAGAAATACATCAATGGGCATCAACCATTCGCCACTAAGTCCGGAGAAACATCGTGGCTGAAATACGCATCAAACAAGTCGCCAAGAGCTTCGGTAAATTCCAGGCTCTGGACTCCATTGACCTGACCATCGCTGATCAGGAATTTATGGTGCTTTTGGGTGCCTCAGGCTGTGGCAAAACCACCTTGCTGCGTATTGTGGCAGGTCTGGAAACTGCGACAACCGGTGAAGTCTGGATCGGTGACAAGCGCGTGGACAGGCTTTCTCCCAAAGACCGCAACATTGCCATGGTATTCCAGAACTATGCGGTGTTTCCTCATTTAACGGTATTTGAAAATATTGCCTTCGGATTGCGAATGGCGAAGATCGACAATAATGAAATTGAAAAACGAGTGAAGCGCACTGCCGAGCTGATGCATATCGAACAGCTACTACAACGCTACTCGGGCCAACTCTCCGGTGGCCAGCGCCAACGGGTCGCTGTTGCGCGTGCACTGGCAATGGAACCGGAAGTCATTCTGATGGACGAGCCTTTGTCGAATCTGGATGCACTGCTGCGTATGGAAATGCGAGCTGAATTGAAAAGTATTCTGGCCGAAAGTAACACCACCACGATCTATGTAACTCATGATCAGGTTGAAGCCATGAGCATGGCTGACCGCATTTCCATAATGAATCAAGGAAAAATTGTACAGGCAGCCAATCCAACTGAGGTATATCGCAATCCGGCAGCCCGGTTTGTCGGTTCGTTTATCGGCAATCCTCCCATGAATTTTCTGCCCGCAACCCGGGCCGCCAATGGGCGATGGAGTGTAGCCGGAAGTGAAATCGATGGACCAACGAGTGATGAAAGTACCCTGGAATTTGCCATTCGCCCTGAGGATCTGACGGTGGGTGATGGGCCTCTCTCTGCGACAGTGAAAGTTGTTGAACCGCTGGGGCCACACATTCTTGCCAGCTGTCTGGTTGCGGGTGAGCTGTTTCGGGTTATATTGGAAAACGGCTCAAACGTTCAAAGCGGAGATACGCTGAAGATAAAGCCCATTGCAGACAGGATTCGCTGGTTCCACCCTGAAAACCAATTGGCTGTTTAGATTACACTCGCAGTTTGGTTGCACAACGTTTCACTGCGACGACAGTCTTGGTTGAGAGAAACAATGGTGTAAAGAAGTATTGGTGCAAAGAAAAAAGATAAAAAATTGAAGTGACAAAGGGCATTACTGAAACACAAAGTGACACCCATATTTTAAATTTTTCTGTCAATAGTAAATTTCGAACTATGCAACAGGCAGCTGTAAACATCCTAACGGCAAATGATCGTGGTGGCTTTACGATTCCGACCTCACGGCTCTATCCCTACCAATGGAACTGGGATTCGGCATTTGCCGCTCTTGGCTTCGCGCGTTTTGATCGGCTACGTGCGTGGACAGAAATCGAAATGCTATTTGCAGCGCAGTGGAATAACGGCATGGTGCCGCATATTATTTTCCGCTCCAATGACCCGGACTACTTCCCGGGGCCGGACGTCTGGCAAAGCGGTACTGAACCTGCCAGTTCCGGCCACTCACAACCACCCGTGGCTACCAGCGTCGTGAGATGGCTACTTGAGAACAACGCCCCGGAAGATCGCGAGCACGCAGAACACCTGTTCCCGAAAATGCTCGCCTACCATCGCTGGTTCCATAACCACCGTGATCCGGATAATACCGGTCTTGTGGCTACTATCCACCCATGGGAATCCGGCCGTGATAACTGCCCGGACTGGGATAGCGGACTCAACGGTATGGATGTAGACCCCGATCTGGGAGACTATGTGCGCCGTGACACCAGCCATGTTGATGCAAGTGAGCGACCCAACCAGTTTCAGTACGACCGGTTTCTGACTATCATCAAAGTCGGACGCGAATGCCAGTGGAATTCGCAAGAACTGTATCGCAAAGGCCCGTTTCTAATGGTCGATCCCGGCATACAGTTTATTCTGCTGAGAGCTGATCGTGACTTGCTGGCCATGGCCAGGGAATTTGGTCGCCCGGAAACTGAATTGCAGGAAATCAGTGCATGGATTGAAAAGTCGTCAGCCGCCAGCGAGAAACTCTGGAACGAACAGGCCCGTGCCTACTGCGCCCTGGATTTACGTTCCGGTCATATGAGTGATGCAATGACCAGTGCTTCCATGCTGGCACTGTACGCTAAGGCAGGTAGCGATGAACACCGCAATCAGTTGATGGAAAGGGCTGGCGAAATTTTACAAGAAGTGAAATACGCATTCCCGAGCTGGGACCCTACTCACCCGAAGTTTGAGGCCAAACGCTATTGGCGTGGCCCGGTCTGGGCGATCATGAATTACATGATTGCACGTGGCCTGGAAGAGCATAACAACCTGCCAATGGCACAGCGTGTACGCGAAGATACAGAAAAGCTAATCAGTCAGGCTGGTTATTTCGAGTATTTTGATCCATTAACCGGTGAAGGCTGCGGAGGTGATGATTTTACCTGGACAGCTGCGGTTCAACTCGCCATTGAATCTAACGCCAAAGAATCTAATTAATCTGATCAGGCCAAAACAAATAGGTGTGTGCGATGAAAATCTGGTACCAAAGCTACGTGGATGCAGAGCACGGTGAATCCTATTGGGCGTGGCTACGAAAACACTTGGATCAAATTATTGATCCGGGTACTGAGATCGATATTCGCGGTATTACGCCACACGATTCTTACGCTCACCCGCTGGTAGAATTTCGCTGTGCCCGCGAGATGATCTGCAATGCCATTCAAGCTGAACGGGAAGGCTATGATGCTTTTATCCTAGGGCACTTTCAGGATGCCGGACTCTACGAAGCACGATCAGCCGTTGATATACCCGTAGTCGCGCTGGGCGAATCTTCAATGTTATACGCTTGCCAGCTTGGACAGCGTTCCGGCATTGTCACCATCAATCCGCGTTACATTTCCTGGTTCCATCAACAAATAGCCAAGTACGGATTGGAAAAGCGTGTGACCGGTGTTCATGCAATGACCTTCCAACCGGGGCAAATTATGGAGGCGTTTGGTGATGAAGAAAAATTGCAGGAGGTTAAAAAGTTGTTTGAACAACAAGCAATACCACTGGTGGAACAAGGTGTCGATGTACTGATACCCGGTGGTGGCATCCCAATGCTTCTATTTGCAGCCCTGAACGGTCACAACGTTAGTGGTGCACCAGTTATTAACGGTATACCGATAGTCGTGAAACTTGCGGAAGTTGCCGTCAAGTTACGTAAACTTACCGGTTTAAATGTGAGCCGTGTATCCGACTTTCGCCAGCCACCAGTTGAAGTAATCGAAGAGTTTCTGAATAACCCCAAAGGGTTGTAGCTAATCAGGTGTAGAAGTGTCATTACCAAGCGAATATGGCGGTCTAATTACCAAGCCATTCTGTCGTAGCTAGATACCAACATTCCACTAGCACTGCAATTCGAGCACACTGATCGTAAATCGGGTTTCTACAAAGCAGACATTCGCATGGTTAACGAATGAAGGTCAGATTTTGGCAGAAAAGCCCCCAAAGGAGCCATTCACCCATCAACATTTGCAGCTTCATCAAGATTTTTTTCGTTGCAAAATACTTCTGTGTGCATCTTCAAACACCACCACTTTGCATTCGATAACCAGAGTTTAGAATAGATGCTTTTTGGTCCGAGATACTCTAGAGTTGGTTGGTACACAACTCTATGAACAATCATAGCTGGTACGACGACTGTACGGCGAACCCGTAGTGAAGCTTGCCGTCGCTGGATAAATGAATAGAAATCCAGACAGGTACAGCACTCCTATCCCGACTACGGAAAAGAGGAATATTTTCTTCAATACTCAACATCCACTCTGATACACAATCCAATTAAAAAATTACCGAGCTACCTCGACTGGCCGGTCTGGGCCGAAAGTTAGCTTACTTCAGGAGTGCGCTATCAGTCTGCTTTTAACTACGCTGCATCAGTTTTCCAGTTTGGGAAAAGTATGACGGCTGGATGAACGTTGAATACCTTTGCAAGTACCTTAGTACGCTCCACCCCCAGATTTTGCCGATTATTCTCTATCGCAGAAATAGTTGTCTGAGGAATGCCTGTCTTGGCTTCAAGTTCTTTTTGTGACCATTCGCATAGCTCACGCAGTATACGAACGCTATCACCAGGTGTCCGATCAACCCCTAGATCAAATTTGGAGTAATCGCTTTGATTGAACTTTGGTGGTTTATCCATTGTTCCTATGACCTCTTATAATCATGGGCGGTGATATCAACTACTAGCACCCTCAAGACGTCTTTATCAAATGAATATATAACGCGATATTGGCGACTTAATCTTGAAGAGCGAAACCCTTTCCATTCACCACTGAGAGCTTCGTCGTTAAATCCTGGAAACGCCTTTAGTCCACTCGGCCCATCTTGCGTGGCAATTTCGACCCAAATATCTAGCTTCTCAAGAATATGAGGTGGGAGTTTCTTAATTCGCTTAATAGCTTGGCGATGGTATTGAATTTCCCACATATAGACATATATATTATATAGGCATTAATATGTCTATTGCAAAAATTTCTAGTGGTCTAATTTGCAACCAGACCTTCATAAATTCGTAGCGTATTGCAGCAAGGTCGCCATAGCGGGAATAACGATTCTTTTGCGAACGACGGCTTTGGAGAAATACTACTTCGAAAAGGCGAACACTTTGGAACTAGTGTGTTCCTACCGAAGTCCAAATTTCATGGGCGCAGTAAAGAGATGTGCTGTGTTATTGCATTTATAGTAAGTCCAGAATAGAACGGTATTTCTACATACCGAGTATGGGTTATGGTCAGCTGCGCCCCCCAAAGCCGACGAGCATTTTCTCCGTATCACTACCCAAATTTCAATAAAGTAGCTTCTAGAGCTTGTAGTAGAACGTTCATTCTGCTATCTTTTCATCATGCCTCGACCAAAGATTCACAGCCGAACATCAACTGCCAGTGCCGCCATGGAAGTTTTCTGGACACGTGGTTACGAAGCAACTTCGCTACAACATTTAGTCCAGAAAACTGGCGCAAGTAGACAGAGCATCTATTCTGACTTTGGTGGAAAACACGAGCTTTTTCTTGCTGTTTTAGATCGTTACCAAGACGAGGTTGTTTCCCCAGCTTTTTCGTGCGTTGAGCAAGCGGAAGCCACTCTGTCGGAAGTCGAAGCCTATTTTCATTATCAGATCGAGCGTGCAGAATCTGGTGGTTTACCAGGTCCTGGTTGCCTTATCGCCAATACGATTACCGAAGTTGCACCTCACGATGTTGAAATATATCAACGTGTGAATGCTCACAACGAGCGATTGTTTTTAGGTTTTCGCAAAGCGTTTAAAAACGAAATTCAAACTGATAACACGCGACGTCATGCAGCTCCAAATTTCGATGCCATTGCCACCATGACCGTTATTTTTGCACAAGGACTTTGGTCTGCCTCGCGAGTAATCGACGACGCAGCGCAGCTGTATCTCGCGGTTGATCATTTTCTTAATATGGTCAAATTGGAATTAGCCCGATGATCACCACAAGCTACGAACCAAAACCAATCAATACGAGAGCATTTTGGCTAGCTTTACTCGTAAACATGGTTTGGATCAACGTTTCGGAAGTATTTCGATACTTTGTTTTTGTAATGCCAATGATGCGGGATGCTCTACCGACATTAGAAAACGTCGCACCAATGAGCTGGACTATTTTTTTAATTTGGGGTGTTTGGGACACTATCCTTATTTTTTGTGTTACCGGTTTCATTTGGATTTATCTCGAGCGTTTCGGGTGTGGCTTGGTAAGTGCGATTGCTGGAGCATCATTCGCATGGTTGGGCATTTTTGTGATTCTATGGCTCGGACTTTACAACATGAATCTTACTAACCTTTCTGTTGTAGGCGTAGCACTGTTACTTAGTTGGATTGAGTTGGTGGTTGCTGCTTTGATTGTCCGGCGATTTGGATTCAATTACCGTTAAAGGCCGAAAATTACTTTTCACAGGCAATAATTTTCGTCTTCTTATGCAATGGTAGTTGACGTTGAGGAGCAGTTTGATACGTGTTAATGAATCACGCAGGCTGAGGCTACTCGATATAATTATCACCAAAACGTTGTCGACGTATGCTTTGAATCTTCGGAAATCCGGGTCCAGGCCCCGCCGTGATATTTCGCGGGTCTATGGGTTCTTTGGTGCTAGCATCAACGACTATCGGGTGCAGGCGTTTACCAGAATCAGCATCGAACAATCGAATGGGTTCTTTGCCCTTTTTAAATTGCCACTTATCTCCAAACTCCATCATTGCCAGTATTACCTTGACGGCGTCATAGCCCTTTTCGGTTAAGTGGTATTCATAGCGAGTGGGTGAGGACTGATACGCCCTCTTCTCTAATAAGCCTTCATCTACCAACTGGGCCAAACGTCGAGTCAATATATTGCGACCAATGCCAAGCCACTGCTGAAACCCGTCGAATCGACACACGCCATAAGTACACTCGCGCAGAATTAACGGGTTCCACCAATCCCCTAAAACATCCAAGGATCTCGCTATTGGGCACGGACTGCCGGCAAAAGTCTTTCTTTTCATGGATCACAATATAGACAGTTGCATAATGAAACGCAATGCACTATCATCAGTTTCATAATGAAACTTAACCAAAACTGCATTTTTTTGCCTATCATGAGTTCCATAATGAAATTTACTCTAACTATCAGGAAGGTGAGCATGATATTAAGCGTAAAAACAGGCTTTTTAGCCGTCATGGTTGCCAGTTCAACTATGGCCGGTGAGATCACCGTACAAATTTCAGGCGCCCCGACAGATACCGGCATTATCGGCTGCAGTCTGTTCGCCTCCAAAGACGGATTTCCAATGGATGGGTCCAAAGCAAATCAGCAAAGCCACAAGCCGGTTAATGGTGCCGTAACATGTCAGTTCACTGATCTGGCAGCCGGCAGCTATGCGGTTGCCTCAGCACACGATGCCAATGGCAACGGTAAAACCGATACCAATTTTCTGGGTATTCCAAAGGAGGTCTGGGGAGTTTCCAACAATCCGCGTCCAAAGCTGCGTGCCCCCACATTTGATGAAGCCCGATTCACGCTGG
>CALLOA010000144.1 GCA_938005265.1 uncultured Granulosicoccaceae bacterium | reverse complement strand
TTCCCCAGGCACTACTCATTGCGTGGTGTGACTCTGTGCCCATATGACCCGAAAGTGTTTGAACCTTAAGGTCAACTCCAGGTTCCAGCCCCTGTTCTGTTGCAAGCGTTGACAGGTATTTCAGATAGTCGCCAAAACCGACCAACACGGTAACACCAAAATCCTTGATCAGTGACAGTTGCTGTGCCGAGCGGGTTTCAACGCCGGTGCCGGCGCTGAGAAATTGGCTGCCGACCCAGTGCAGGAATGTTTCCCTGATGTAGTGACCGCCATTGACCATGCCATGACCATACACAGAATGGACGATATCCTTGTGATTGATTCCCTGCAAAAGGTAGATTCTTGCCAAGAGCAGACCCTGAAGTTCACGACTCTGCGGCCCGTAGAGCAGAGGTTGTGGTTTGCCTGTGGTGCCGCTTGTTGTCTGCATGACCAGCGGGGGTCGCCTGGATTCCGGATGCAGGGCGAGACCATCAAAGTCACCGAGCGGAGGATGCGCTTCAACAGACTGCATAAGGTCCGACTTCGAATAGCAGGGTAGGCGGGTAATATCGTCGATTGATTTAATATCGCTTTTTTCGACGCCATGCTTTTGCCAAAGCCGCTGATAAAATGGAATGTCCCATGCGAAGTCTACGATCTCCATAAATCGTTGATTCTGGATAGCGTACAATTCGTCTTTGCTCATCCGTTGAAAACGGGATAGAAAGTCCTCTGGCTTGCCATAGTCTTGAACCATGGCAGGGTAATCCATTGCTTCGAAGTAGTTGGGTCGGGTCATAGTATGAGTTTACCCCAGATAATCTATTGCGACCTTCTATTGAAACCGCAGCGCAATGGGCAAGTGTTCCATGTGTGGGCTAAAGAGACCAGAAATTGTTCCGATCTCCATGAAACTATTGACTCCCAGATCAGCGGCTTTGCTCGCCACAAACGTAGAATCTGTCTATGTTGCCGGATGCACTGCTGAACCCACAACTGTTCTGGACGTAGTGCTGGATGAACCGGACCTGTGGAACAATGTGCATCTGTTCGGCTCGTTTGTTCCCGGTGTCAATAATCTTGATTACACAAGTTGCGGAAACCTGCAAAAGGTCAGTTGTCTCTTTCCGACAGCACCAATGCGTAAAAGCAGCAATTCGGGTTTGTTGCATTTGTTACCGTTGACCTACTACCAATGGTATCGATATTTGCAGTCCGAAAGCGGAGTTAAGCTTGCCTATGTACAGGTATCGCCTCCAGACCCTGAAGGCAGGGTTTCGCTGGGTCTGACAGCTGATTTTATTCCGGCACTGCTCAACACATCGTGCAGATTGATTGGAATTATCAACCCTAACATGCCGTATTTGGTGGGGAGTCGGCTGGTTCCGCTCGATCGATTTGAAGCCTTTGTCGAATCGGATGACCCGTTGCCGGAAATAAATTTTTACGAACCTGATGAAATCATGTCTCGCATTGCAGGTCATGTGAGAAATTTGATTAGTGATGGTGATGTCCTTCAGTTGGGTTTGGGCAAGCTGCAGACAGCCTTGTTACAGATGCTCGGGGATTGCAATGATCTTGGTTTATATGGAGGAATGATTTCAGATGCTGTGCCGAAATTAAAGCAGCAGGGTGTGCTTTCCAAAGGTGTGACCACCGGTGTGGCGCTGGGTGAGAAAACGTTTTATGACGAGCTGTCGCAAATTGATGATATTACCTTTGAGCCAGTATCTGTCACTCACAATCTGGAGGTTACTTCAGGGATGGATAATTTTGTGGCAATAAATTCTGTTCTGGAAGTTGATTTACAGGGCAACATCAATGCACAGTACCTGGCAGGGCAGCAGGTAACCGCTCCAGGTGGTATGCCTGATTTTATTGAGGGTGCGAGGCGGTCTCGCAATGGGCGCTCCATTGTGGCCCTGCCATCAACGACTTCCGGAAAAAACCAAACCAGCAAAAGCCGAATATTGTCGAGGTTTCCCGCGGAGCAATCCGCGACAATTGCGGGGGATGCTATCGACTATGTTGTTACAGAATTTGGCGTTGCGGATTTGCGTAATACCCATGCTGGTCAAAGACAGGCCAGGCTTGTTGCAATTGCCCACCCTGATTTCAAGGATGCATTGCGCGATCACTGTTCTTGATAGTTTGTGCTGCAAATGAGTGCATCAAATGAGCGCAGCAAATGAGAGCGACTGGATTGGATGCACGACTAGACTGGATGCCGCTCGAGCATTTGTTTGGCAATAATCATCAGCTGAATTTCGTTAGTACCTTCCCCGATACACATCAGCGGTGCATCACGGAAATAGCGCTCAACATTGTATTCTTTTGAATAGCTGTTGCCGCCATGAATTCTCATGGCTTCCATTGAATTGGTAACAGCGGCCTCAGACGCAAAGTATTTGGCCATTCCAGCTTCCATATCACAGCGTTGGCCGCTGTCATAGATTTTTGCAGCATCGTAGGTCAAAAGCTTTGCCGCTCGTACACGGGTGGACATTTCGCCGAGCTTTAACTGAATTGCCTGATGTTGTGCGATTGGTTTGCCCATGGTTTCTCTTTGCTGCGCATAGCGCAAGCTGTCCATTAAAGCTGCTTCTGCGAGACCACAGCCACGCGCCGCAATATTGATTCGGCCCAATTCAAGACCGGACAGCGCTGTCTGCAAACCCTTTCCTTCCTCGCCACCCAGGAGGTTGTCCCCGGAAACCCTGAAATTGTCGAACACCAGCTCAGCGCTATCGACACCGTTATAACCCAGTTTTTTAAGCTTGCGGCTGGCTTCAAACCCGGGACCTTTTTCCACCAGAAACATCGACATGCCCTTATGCCTCGGCTCAATTGTGGAATCAGTCTTCACCAACAGTGCGAAACAGCTACCGTGAATTCCATTGGTTATCCACATTTTGGTGCCATTGATAACGTAGCTGTCGCCGTCCTTTTTAGCGCTGGTCCGAATTGCTTGCAGGTCGGTGCCTGCGTCTGGTTCGGTCAACGCAAGACCGCCGCGTATTTCACCACTGGCAAATTTGGCCAGGAATTTTTCTTTTTGTGCATCTGTGCCAATGCGTTGAACGCAGGCCGACATAATAAGGTGACTGTTGATAACACCGGTCAAAGACATCCACACAGACGCAATTTTCCCGATAACCTTTGCGTAAGTTGTTGCGTTGAGACCCAGGCCACCATACTGTTCCGGAATCGTTGCCCCAAACAGGCCTAGCTCTTTCATTTGCTCGACCATTGATTCCGGGTATTCATCTGCCTGGTCAAGTTTCTTGACATGAGGGCGAACCTCGCGCTCCAGCCAGCGCGAGACTGCATCCAGAATCATGGTCTCCTCTTGTGAGGTGTCTGTTGAGTGCGTATCGGACATGATTATTTATTCTAACCTGGAGTTTTATAGTGCCATGGTAGCAATCAGCGCAGTAACATCGTTCTGCTCCTCTAACCTATTAACCATTTCGATAATATCCTGTTGCTTTTTGTCAGTTAGCGGTATCTTGCTTTTACTGCAACAACGTGAAAACTTTTCAATATTTTCATCATCGGTCAGCGGGGAAAGGGGGTCGCCATAGACGGAATCCAAAGTGACTTCCAGATTCTTTCCTGAATCCAGCTCCACCGCAATGTGTTGTGGATTCAGTGCATTCAAGTCAGGGTTGTTGTCCTCGATAACATCAACCTTATCAGCAATGGCCAATACACCGGGATTGTTTAACTCATCCCCAAGAAAGTGAGGTATATCGACCCAGCCATGTTCAAGAAAGACGCCAGCAACAAAACGCAAACAGAGTTTTGCATAGTTGGCTTCCATATTCTCTATTATCGGGCGACCAACCAGTCGGTGGACCAGTGGAGGTACAGTACAAACAATTGATTTAATGTCCTCAGCCTTGACGCCATGTTCCTTTTGCAGCTGCATCAGTGCATGTACCACCCCGTGAGTCAGTCGCCCGCTGGGAAAAGGTTTATGCGACAAGGCTTCCACCTGCCATTCTTTGCCTAAACTTTCTTGAAAAGGTTCAAGTTGATAACTGTTATTTTCAAACAAACGAAAGTAACCGTACTGACCGGTAAGAACATCATGTGGCCCGCGAAAGCCGGCTTTCGCGAGATCGCAAGCGACAATGGCTGCCCTTGAGTTGAATCCGACCTGCATGCCGAGCATGGGTGATCCTTCCACGTGTGCTTGCAACGTGCCACTGGTTTGAGAGTACTGTGCGCCCAGCGCGTTTTTCAGGGTCGTGCTGTCGAGGCTCGACACTTTGGCAATACTTGCTACTGCACCAAACCCACCAGCCGTTGCCGGCCTGAAGAATTCCAGAGGTGAATCCGTGGCGACACCGAGCAAGGTTGAAACATCAACGCCAAGTGCCAGTGCGGTAATAAATTGTTCACCCGAGACTTTGTTGCCGCGGCTTTTCTCACGCTCAATCCACGCCATTAGCGCACCCATTATCGTCGCCATGGGGTGCAATACAGCACCCTCGTGAACGCAATCGAACTCCATGCAATGAATCTGGTAGGCATTAACCACAGCCGCAGACTGGGCGGGTAATTTTTCGCCGGTGAACCAGATACTGGATTCGTCGCTCGTGCCCCAGCTTTGCGCAAGCTCTAAAAGATCTTCTACACCGGCACCGGATGTACCGGCCATCGCCACACCAATGGTATCCAGCAAAAACGTTTTAACCTTGCTGACCGTGGTTTGCGGTAAATTCTTATACTCCGTATTAACGACGTGCTCGACGATGAGCTCCACCGGATTTTCGCGATTTACATTCATTGTTGAAGCTCGCTGTCAAAAGTGTTGGGGGGTAGGGGAACTTGTGTTTTGAAGTGTCTGGCGATGCCAAGGCGTGTTGTAAACCACACGCCTTCGTGATCCTGGGCATGCTCAATAAATTTTTTCAGAACACCGATTCTTCCAGGTCTACCGATAATTCTCAGATGCAGGCCCAGCGACATCATTTTTGGAGACTGTTCTCCTTCTTCATAGAGTTGATCAAAGGTGGCGATAGCATAGTCCAGCCATTGTTGCGGCGTATAACCGGGTGCTAACCAGAACTTCATATCATTGGTATCGAGCGCATAAGGCACAATGACTATCGAGCTCGTGCCCTTGTTTGTCAAGACGCTATCCCAACGCGGGCAGTCATCCGACAAGTCGTCCATATGATAGGCAAACCCTGCTTCGGCCAGTAGTGACCTTGTGCGGTCAGTATGCAAATAGCGCGATAGCCAACCAAAGGGACGTTCCCCGGTTGTGGTTTGAATGCTATCGACGGCCTTGCCAATAAATTCGCGCTCGGCTGCCTCGTCTAAGGAGAATTGGTGCACCCAGCGCCATCCGTGTGAACAGGTTTCATGGCCTCCCGCCTGAATGTACTGCACCAGCTGTGGTGCGTTTTCCAGCGCTTGGGCTGCCGCGGTTACGGTGACGGGAATTTTGCGAGCATTAAATAGTGAAAACACACGCTTGGCACCCGCATTTATTCCGTATTGGTAATTACTTTCATTGGCATGATTTCGAATAGGAATACCCAGTGACACACCGAGTTCATCTACCGGCTCGGGTTTTTTATCGCCACGCGCAATGCTCATTTCTGAGCCTTCTTCTATGTTTACCACGAAGGACATGGCAAGGCGTGCCCGATCTGGCCAGGAGAAATCACTGCTCATAGTCTATTTTTTCGCATTTGTGCTTACTTTAGGTAATTGAGAGTGGGCTATGTAGTCATCGTAACGCTAATGTGTGATCATGTGAAATATTTACTTTGCCTGAGCCTACAGCTATGCACGATGGGGATCTACAGTCTTTGGAGTTTGCCGATGGCAAGCTACGCCTGACAGTTGCGCCAATTGCAGTGCTTGAATTTTGCCAGCCACACAAGCGTAATGCGATCACTATGAATATGTGGCAAGAGCTGCCTCGTGTTCTCAAGACGATTGCAGCAGATGCAGACATAAGGGTATTGCTGGTCCGTGGTTCGGGCGCTTCAGCATTTTGTGCTGGTGCTGACATTAGCGAGTTCGAGGACATGTATGCAACGCGCGAATCCACAGCGAGCTACGTGCAGGCGGTGCGTAAAGCGCAATACGAATTACGTCATTTACCGCAGCCGACAATCGCCTGGATATACGGGGATTGCGTTGGTAGCGGTTGTGGTTTGGCTCTGGCTTGCGATTTGCGATTCGCCGCAAACGACGCTCGCTTCGGAATTCCACCGGCCAAACTTGGTTTGGCTTATTCCGTTGGAGATACAGCCCAGCTTGTTGAAAAAGTAGGGGTGGCGCGTACTAAAGATTTGTTGTTTTCTGCACGTTTGCTGAATAGTAGCGAGGCGTTATCTATGGGATTGATTGACCGGGAAATTACACCCGATCAGCTCGATGAGGATGTTATGAGCTATGCAACGGGTCTTGCAGAGCTATCTCAACAATCGATCCGGACCTCAAAAAAAATTACTAACGCCATTGGTGACCTATGTGTTCCTGAAAATGAGGAATTGGATTCCCTGTATGTCAGTACATTCTCGGGTAGTGATATGCGGGAAGGCTATGAGGCCTTTTTGAATCGTAGAAAGCCTGTCTTCTGGAAAAGATAAGGAATTTGAAAATCGAGCAGGGATGATGGTATACAAGTCAATCTTAGTTGGAGAGCACTCATGGTACGTCGATTAATGGGTATGAAGCATATTGATGGCCAGCGTTTTCGCGAAGACCCGGGCTTGTATTTCGAAGACTTCGAAGTAGGTGACCTATACGAACACTGGCCGGGGCGAACTGTGACTGAAACCGATAATATCTGGTTCACCAACCTGACCATGAATACACACCCGCTTCATTTTGACTTGAACTACGCTAGCCAAACAGAATTCGAAAAACCTTTGGTGAATTCCACGTTGACCATTGCGCTGATAGCGGGTATGAGCGTGTCCTCAACAAGCCAAAAGGCCATTGCCAATCTCGGCTGGGAAGAAGTCAAATTGCCCTCTCCTGTATTTGTTGGTGATACGCTCTACGCTGAATCGGAAATTCTCGGTAAGCGGGAATCGAAATCACGCCCCACAGCCGGTATTGTCAGAGTAAAGCATACAGGGAAAAACCAGAACGGAGACGCTGTTCTGCAAATGACCAGATCCTTCCTCGCGCCCAGACAAGGGCATGCAGCTACAGATTTGCCTTGGCCGAGTAAAAACTAGGCGGCACACTGAGCCGCGTCGGGATCGTTGTCGTCAAGGCTGCAACAGGTGATAAAACCTTCGGCGTTTACCGGTTTGGCGAAATAATGACCTTGATATAATTTGATCCCCATGCTTCTTGCCAGCTCGAATTCAGTCTTTGATTCAATATTCTTGGCGATAAGGGTGATGCCAAGCGATCGGTAATAGTCAAGTTGAATAGCCAGTTGCTCGCTGGCTTCGACGCTTTCATTGACCGCGTCCACAAGATGATTGATATGAACCTTGATGTAATCCGGGCGAGAGGCTTGCAGCTGGTTAAGGGACAAGTCCCGAATAACTATGTCGTCGATGGCGAGCCTGCAATTTAGAGATTGCATTGCACGCACTGTCTCGGGATTCTGTAGCATAGCGAATGTAGAAATTTCGAGTGTCAGCGTCTCCAGCGCCAACCCTTGATTTATTGACAAGTTTCGTAGAAGCTCAATAATGTTGTGGCTGTTGATTGAATATCGAGACAGGTTAAGTGACAGTTCGAAATCCCGCTCAATGATTCCTCGCTTTGTCCACGTATCCAGATCCACGATAGCATTTTTAATAACATGCCGATCCAGCGCGTAGCCAGACGCGTGATCCTGTATGTGCGCAAGGAATTTGTCCGTCAGAATTTCATCGCCTGACTGTGACATCACTCGAACCAACGCTTCAGCACCTGAAACCGTGACCGAGCCGGAAGATTGTTCGCGGTAGATGGGTTGATAGAAAACTTGTATTCGCCGGTTTTCGATAGCATCTGTTACCAGCGCTGCAGACATCTGCACGAGTTTTCCACTGCTGCTGCGTATCTCTTTCTGGTCGCGTATCTGTTGCTCAGCTTGAGCGATCAACACGAATACGTTGTTGCTACGCAGTTCCCCGGAATCCGCCGAGGAGGATGTCCCGTGGTGCAGATCTATTGCCACATTGCGCCCGGCGATATCAAGATTCTGCATCAGGTCTTGCAGTATCCGTTTGAGTTCTTGATCCTGAGACTTATCGTCGCCATTGTTAAGAACGACAAGGAATTGCTCCTGTGTCCATCTAGCCATCATCGCTGAACCGTGCGTCAGCTCGTTTAGTTGTTTCCCGAGATGGGCTATCACCGTATCAAGCGTTTCCCCGCTATCAATCCGCCTCAACTCCGCAGTGTTTTTGAGTTCCAGAAGTAGTACGGACAACGTTTTGCCCGGTTCCTGCCCGGACTCACCCTCCACCAGCTCTTGCAAGGACTCTGTTATTGAACTGCGATTCAAAAGGCCGGTCAGTTCGTCGTGTGTCTCCTGGAACTTGACGTTTCTTTCAATCGCCGAACCAAGATCAATTTGGCCATGTAAATTACTGCTGTAGGCGTCAAGTTTGTCGGCGATTTGCGAGAGCGCATCGCCCGCTCTATCGTTTATCGCGGGTGGTGGCTCATCCTGGCCAAGCCCGGCAACAGCTTCGTTAATGTTGGCGATGCGGCGAGTGAATGAGCGGTTGACTAGATACCAGGACGCTAAAGCGATTAACGCGGATATTGCTGCGATCATAAATAGACCTTGCTGCAGCCATTTAAACGGTGCCTGCCATGACGACATATCATCGTAGGCGAGCAGTCTCAAATTTGTTTGCGCTATTTCCTTGTCCCAGACCAGAATCTCAGAGTCTGAGGCGGATTTACTAGTTAGAGCTTCGTCGGGCAATACTGATCCAGCTGCGGTTTTAAGCAAAGGTTTCCAGTTACCATTACTTACTTCCACTAGCCAGCTAACATTGAAGGAAAGACTTTCATCGCCTGGTGACTGCTTGGCAGTAACCAGAAAGGGTGCGGTGAATTCGATAAACGCTGTACCGGTTAATAATCCTGAAGAGTCAAATAATGGGCCCAACACCTGAATCACCGGTTTTTGGTCTGTTTTTTTCTGTAGCGCTTTAACTTGCAACTCGCGCGTTTTTGACGAGTGCGTTAATGCCTTTTCGTTGGCTGTGGGTGTCGCTCCTACACTTAGCAGTACTTTCTGATACTTGTCATAAACCGCGACGCTGGTTACGTTGCCGTATTTGTTGGCGAAACTGTTAAGTGCCGTATCAAGGCGACTATGCAGCTCTGGACCTGTATCGCTAATCGTATGACCGGGTGATCGCTTCAGGCTGGTAATCTGTGCAGGTGTAAAAACCGAGCGCAGCTCGTGCAATGGTAGTCTGGCAACCTGCGTCATCAACGTGTTGACGGACGCGTCGTGTACTAGCGTTCCAGCTTGTTGTCTAATGGAATCGAGTTCAGTATTCACCCGCTGGTAAACATCCTCACTCCTGAATTGAAATGAAGAATGAATCCCTTGATTAAGCTTCTCCGTTACAACTCCTGAGAGAAACAGGCTACCGAACACTATCGGCAGCAAGGTTAGAACCATCCCTAGTCCAACCTTAGAACCTAGACCTAGTTTCACAGCATTCCAAGACAGGTTTGATCAATGATGAATTAGCAGAGAGAGTGCTTACTGACTCAAACTCTGCAGAAGAGGAGCAAACGCCAGCCCTAGCTAGATACTCACGTTGTCAGCTCGATTCGATGTTAGCGGCGCGCAGGCGGACCGATGTTAGTCAATCAACGTAATAAATCTTCAAAATGATAGGTCGAACAAGTCATCCAGGGGTCAATTCTGGTCATCCAGGGGTCACCTCATCCAGGGGTCGGACCTAACTATGTGATTGAATTCTGGGAAATCTTAGCTTTGAGACGGCCAAGACGAACCCTTAAAGCCGATTTTCATGCCCAAAAACAGGTTCTAAAACAAATCT
>CALLOA010000143.1 GCA_938005265.1 uncultured Granulosicoccaceae bacterium | reverse complement strand
CAGTACAGGAAGCGCTGGATGATGAGACTGCTGAACAGCTATTTGAAGCACTGGTCAAATTGCGTGGAACGGCCATCAAGCTGGCGCAAATGCTGGGTATGGAAGCTGGCCTGTTACCCGAAAAAATGCGCAAGGAGTTGGAGAAATCCTGGCATCAAGTTCCGCCACTGAATAGAGTCCTGGTACGCAAGGTGTTAAAACAGGAGTTCAACAGAACACCGAAAGAACTGTATACCGAGTTTGATGCTGAAGCTTTCGCTGCTGCGAGTCTCGGGCAGGTGCATCGTGCTGTTCTTGACGGTGAGGGTGATGTAGCGGTCAAGATTCAGTACCCGGGGATACATGTAGCTATGGAAAGTGATATCAAGCTGATTCGAAAAATAGCTTTAGGTCTGCCAAACAAGAAAATGATAAATACTTCCATTGATGAAATTCATGCGAGGTTGCGTGAAGAGCTGGATTATGAAAGGGAAGCCACCAGAACAGAGTGGTTCAGGGAAAACCTCTGTATCGAAGGCGTTGAAGTGCCTGAGGTGTTCCGCGAAAGATGCACTGCCAGAGTGCTGACAACGCGTTTGCTGACAGGTAGTCACCTTGATAAATGGCTGAGCACCAATCCATCTCAGGCTACTCGTGATAGGGCAGCAAAACTCGTGTATGAGTCCTTTGTTCGTTCCGTGCGTGAACTCAACTGTCTGCATGCAGACCCTAATCCGGGAAATTACCTGTTCAGGGATGATGGTGGTATCGGCTTGATCGACTTCGGTTGTACTCGTACCTTGTCCAAAAAATTTACAGCGAATCTGCCCAGGCTTTTACAGGCCTATTGCGACGGGGACGGGAATGACCTGTTAGAAGCCTATGCGGCTCTTGGAATGGAATTTGGTAAAACAGGCCTTGAAACCTATGAAAATATCCTGAAACCGTTTGGTGAATGGCTGTCGAGACCTTTTATGCAAGACGAATTTGATTTTGGGCAGTACCGTGATTACACCAACAGTGGAAGGCAACAGATACAGGATCTTTCAAAAATAAATAATATGGAAAGTATTGCGGAAGAGTTTATTTTCTTTGATCGTACTGTTTATGGGATTTGCAAAATCTTTGAGCGTTTGGGTGCGAAGGTCAGAATGCGAGAGCATTGGGGATTGGCAAGTTGAATACACGGTGTCGCGATCTTTGCATCACGGCATTACTCTTGTTCCAATGTGCCGCAGTACGAATAGTACGTAAAATCCGGCTGAACTGAGCCTTCTTATATGAAACATGGGAACGTATTGCCGTTGAAAATGGCCTTGACCGGAATTGGTTTGAGCCTTTCTTTTGTTATTGCCAGTCATTACTTTTCTGGTGAAAATCGGTTGCAGATTTTTGCTTTGTTTCTTGCGCTGACATCTTGTGTCTATGGTGGCGCCATTCTTACTCCAGCTGGAGCTGAATATTCTCTGGTAGAACTGCCGTTTGTGGTTGTAGTTTTTGTATTTTCAATATTGGGCCTGCTTCTCTCACCTCTATATATTGCATTTGGCTATTTTATTCATGGCATCTGGGATTTGGGGCATCATTTCGGTCGTGTAAAAACACCCATTGTTAAATGGTTTCCACCACTGTGCGCATCATTTGATTTTCTGATGTGTTTGTTCATTTTCTGGCTCTGGTTTGCCGGAAATTAGGCATGAGTGGCCCGTATTAGTAGGAGCTTAGATGTGATACCTCCTGGACAGAAGGCGCGAAAAGACTTTCCGAGGTTTGGTTTGCCGCAGTATGCGGCACGATTTCCGACGAATGTGGATGACCGTTCGATTGAAATCAGCGTTAATGGATTAGAAAAAATCAGGTTTGACCTTTCCTCAAAAGCGCTTCCTCGCTCCACGATAAAAACTGATTTTCACTGTGTATCGACTTGGAGCTATTTGGGTGCTGAATGGAGTGGTGTCAGATTTACGGATCTATTCGAACAATTGCAAAACAGTTTTGAAACCAAAAACCTGAATGGTGCAGTATTCTTTGCACAGGATGGTTACAAGACATCGTTATTGTTAGAGGATTTGCTGGGCGTGGATGTGCTACTTGCGGATTCACTCGATGGCCAACCTCTACCTATTGAGCATGGCGCGCCATTAAGATTGGTAGCGCCTGATCATTATGGATATAAAAATCTGAAGCATCTTTCAAGAATTAAGTTTTACACAGAAATGCCTGTGCTAAAGCGTGGTTTCCAGGCCTTTCTGGACCATCCACGCGCACGTGTAAAATTTGAAGAGCGTGGAAGGTGGATACCAGGTTGGATCTTGCGTTACATCTATCGTTTTCTGATTGTTGGCACAGTTAAAGACTTCGAAAAAGCAATGCAGCGATAAAGGGACGGAAGAAAGAGCGGTAGCAGTAGCAAAAGCGTTGGCTTGTGATGGCAACTATGTATGCAATCTAAAGTTGCTGCCTTTGTAACTGCGTTTCACCGCATAGGTCACTAATCCAGGCCAAAACAATTCGCGAAGAAAGTGCTTGATGCAGGCCAGTCGCTGAACACGGCTTCTACCTGTACCTTGTGTGCAAGCACATCCAGCACGCGAAACAGGTCACCGTCGTCCTTAATCGATTTCCCTATGGTCTGGTAATACCAGCCACCACCGGATTTCAGTGAGCCGGAACGCTCCAGTGTCCAGGCAACTAAATCAAGACCCGCTTCAGTTGCACTGTTTGCATAGTGTGATGGAACAATCTCCCCAGTTTCATTACGTGCTAACAGCATCCATAAGGGTGGGGCAATTGTACTGACACCGGATGTGTAGAGTTCTTCCATGTCCGGTTTCCACGTTTTTTCCTTTTTGTGGTTGAACCCACCGTCCGTATAACGCCCATCAAGCCAGACAGCGTTTTGGCCGAATTCCGGGAAGTTCTCCAACCAGAAATGGACATCGTCCAGATTAAAGCTCTGCAGCTTAACTTGTTGCGGATTGATACCACTATCAATGTAGTCCTTCACAATGGCTGTGGCGTATTGCTGCTGGGTAAAGCCGTCAAAAGGCATGCTGACTTGTGGTTTTTTCAGTTCCGGCACCATGCCCACGCCCAGCGAATCGAACAGTTCTATGCTTTCCTTGTGTGATAAGAGTTCACCAAATTCTATACCCGCTGTATTCGTTGATGCCTGAGTTCCGGCGTAAAATTCTTCAAGAGTTTTCGCTTTTTTGTTGCTTTTATCCTGTCGCCCTTTGAGGGATTTAAATTCTGCCAAAGTAATATCACTGGTACAGCATTGAGCGCGTCGAAACGGCTGCCTGCTATTCATATCAGGTGGAACGGAGCAGCTGGCAGCTAACGGGGTTTCCAAAATATTGGTGGAGGAATGGAGGTCACACTGTGAATGGCGGCAAACCAGTTCCTTATCCTTGGTGAATGTCACGTCACACTCGATTGCACCGGCTCCCATTTGATGGGCCGCGATATAGCCTTCACGTGTGTGCTCAGGGTAGGTAAGTGGAGCGCCTCTGTGCCCTATGGAAAAATCACTGGAAACAAGCGGATTGCCAAGACAGGATTGTAGTTTTTGTTTTAGCGGGCCTGCCTGCAAGGTAGCTACAAGAGTTTCAAGACGGTTAAGAGTATCAGTGGCGTGAGTTTGAGTATTGAGTAATAAAAAGGTTAGAACCAAAGCGAAAGTGCTTACATGTCGCCGAATACTAATCAACTGATTTCGTTTCATCTGCTGATCTCTATACGGCCTTAACCAGAACAGGACCTCTTTCAGCAAATTTGATTCTGATATCATCATTTTCGTTGAATACATCGTGGATCTTATCCGATGTCACAAACCAGTTGCCATGATCGGTTCTCACAGAATACTCCATATGATTACCAACGTAAGTAGCTTTGGTAATACTCCCACTGAGAGAATTTGTATTATTGAGTGAGGGTGTATTCACGTCATAGAGTTCAATTCTATTTGGTCGCACGGCCAGTGTTGCAGCTCCACTTGTGTGGTTTCGAGAATCAAGCTGGAATTGCAACTCTCCTATTCGAACAGTTGCCAGTTCGTTTTCGGTATCAACCGATTCAACAACCGTGTCTATTAGATTGGCTTCTCCTATGAAGTCTGCAACAAAGGTGTCGACCGGTTGCTCGTATAGATCTCTGGGGGAACCGATTTGCGCAATGGCGGCGTTTCGCATCACAACAATCCTGTCCGAGACTGCCAGTGCTTCTTCCTGGTCGTGGGTCACGTAAACAACAGTAAGGCCCAGGGATTGCTGCAATTCGCGAATTTCTTCACGTACTTGTCTTCTGAGTTTGGCATCGAGATTGGACAGGGGCTCGTCGAATAACAGGACCGATGGTTCCAGCACGAGTGCCCGTGCTACGGCAACACGTTGTTGTTGGCCACCGGACAATTCGCTGGGAAGGCGGTTTCCATAACCTTCCAGCCCGACCATGGCGAGGCCATCGTGTGTCTTGTCGTCTACTTCCTGCTTGTTGTGTTTTGCCACTCTTAAGCCGTATGCAACGTTCTCATGCACCGTCATATGAGGGAACAGGGCGTAGGATTGAAACACCATTGAAACGTCACGTTCAGTCGCAGGTAATTTGGTAACGTCCTGACTGCCGATCAGGATCTGGCCACTACTGGCCATTTCAAGTCCCGCTATCATTCTCAGCGTTGTGGTTTTACCGCAACCTGACGGACCGAGCAGTGTGATCAACTCGCCAGCCCGGATTTCAAGCGAGATGTTGTCCACAGCGGTTACGCTGCCACCGTAAATTTTGCTGACTCCGGTAAAAGAAACTGATGCGGCCTTGTGATGAGTAGAATTTGGCTGATTCATATCAGATGCTTGCAGTGGACTTCGGGGTTTGCCTGTTGATATCGATTCTTCCAACCAGCAGTTGCATAAAAACAATGGCGACGAGCATTACTACGATTAACGTTGTACTGTAGGCAATGGCAATCCCGTAGTCATTATTTTCTACCCGGCCTATGATGTAGCTGGTCGCCATGTTGTATTCGGCACTTACCAAAAAGATAACCGCACTAATCGCCGTCATGGCGCGTACAAAGCTGAATACCAGTGCGGCAAGAATGGCTGGCCGCATTAACGGTAGAATAACCTGCCTGAAGGTTCGCCAGGTATTTGCACCCAGTGTCAGAGAAGCTTCATCGAGACTTTTGTCGAGTTGTGACATCGAAGCAATGCCGGCACGAATGCCAACCGGCATATTGCGAAATATAAAACTCAGTATCAATATGACCCCTGTTCCGGTGAGCTCAAACGGAGGTACATTAAAGGCAAGGATATAGGCAACGCCAATTACGGTGCCCGGTATTGCAAAGCTCAGCATAGTGCCGAATTCAAAGGCGTTCTTGCCATTGAAATTTTGCCTGACCAAAAGGTAAGCGGTTACAAGACCGACTATGGCTGTTAATGGTGCAGCGGTCGCTGCAATTTTCAGCGTAGTCCAGAATGAATCCCAGGCTGAACCTTTCCAGTGAATGCCATGTTCGGTTGTAGTGATGGCAAACGCGGTGATGTAGTGTTTAAACGTTAAGGTATGGTTCAGCCCCCAGACTTCCACGAACCCGCCGTAAATAATCATGCCGTAGATAATCAGCGTGAAAGTGCCCCATATCGCCACAATCGTGTAGCAGGGCCACAGGATTCTTTTTGGCAGTGCTGCGGGTTTGCCGCTATCACCTTTGCCCGTGCGGCTAGTATACGACTTTTTACCGAGCCAGCGCCGTTGCGCATAAAACGCGGACAAGGTGAAAATCAATAGTACGATAGCCAATACAGCGGCTTTACCTTGATCGTTTTGCGCACCGACGATGGCAAAAAATATCTCGGTAGATAACACATCGAAATTCCCACCCAGTACCAGAGGGTTGCCAAAGTCAGCCATACTTTCTATAAATCCCAGCAGGAAAGCATTAGCAAGTCCGGGCCTCATCAGTGGCAGAGAAACGGTTTTAAAGGTATGCCAGCGACCGGCACGCAGGGTTTGGGCGGCTTCCTCCATCGAGGGGGACACACCTTCTACCACGCCGATTAACACCAGAAACGCAATGGGCGTAAACGAAAGCAGTTGCGCGACCAGTATTCCCGGCAGGCCATAAATCCAGCGAGTCGGCTGAATGCCAAGAAGATCGGCGACAAATTGGGTGATCGTTCCAGACAGACCGAACAGCAAGATAATCGCAAGGCCAATGACAAACGGCGGTGTAATGATAGGCAAGACTGTGAGCGGTCTTAATAAGTGGGCTTGGCGTAGTCCGGAGCGCGTTGCAACCAGTGCAAACACAAGCCCCAGTAAAGTCGACAGAGCACCAACGACTATTGCCAATGAGAGTGAATTCCAT
>CALLOA010000142.1 GCA_938005265.1 uncultured Granulosicoccaceae bacterium | reverse complement strand
GCGGTGCGGTCGTGCAGATTGGTGTGGTTATACACAAATTGCATATCACCCGGTTGCAAACGCATCGTCAAATGCACTGCCGGGTCATTGGCTATTTCATCGAACAGGTCCAATGCTTCGATATGTTTCGCGTGCGGGGCTGGTGCATCCGCAAATCGTTCGGCACTGCGGATGTAGGTGCGTTGGTATAGCCCGGTCAGCTTGTTGTCATGCCAGTTAAGCACCGGAATCATAAAGTAGGGCTTTTTGCCTTCGGGTACCTCGCCACGGCGATCGGTTGCGATCGGCTCAAACATATAGGGCACAAGATCAGGGCGGCGCTTTACCATTTCGTTGTAGAGTGTCAATGTGGCTGCCAACAGGCTGTCGCCACCTTGTTTGGCTTCTTTCAGGCATAGTAATCCTACCGTGTCGCAGCTGTCGGTATGAAAGGTTTGCCTTTGGGCGGTTTGGTAAATGCGTACGTTGGTATCGTTGAGGTCTGCATTCACATCTTTGACATGCCCCAGCAGATGGCCCAGTGCATTTTGTGATCGATGTTTGCCAAGGTGTGAGCCAATGCCACAGAAGATGGTGCAACATTCTTCAATGGAATACGTGTCTGTGGGTAAGCCTCTTATCAGGCTGAAACCAAGTCCGTGTTGCAGTTCCTGCCGAAGCTTCAGCAACTCCTGGCCATAGTTGGGAAGAACAAACGAGTCGGGTGATATCTGGTCTATCCGCAGACCGGTTTTGGCAAAGTCTTTTGCTGCCTGTTCAATCTCTGCAATGGTTGCAGCACTTAACACTTGCGTCCAGCGCTCCGGGGTTTTAGCCAAATCCCGCCCATACCAGGCGCAGGGCAGATCGAAGTGCTCGGGGATACTCATGGTGTAGTCGTCGGGCTATCCAGATTCGTGTTTGTTGGTATTGATGATTTTCTGACGTTTGACCAGACGGTGACGCCTACCGCGACGATGGTTAGGGCCCAGAAGATCAGGCAGATCGGGCTAGAGAAGAAAATCAGCCAGTCACCTTTGGAAAGTAATAACGATTGGCGAAAATTATCTTCAGCCAACGGCCCCAGAATAAAGGCAATCAGAAAGGGGGCGGCAGGAATGGCAAGGCTACGCATGCCAAAGCCGATCAGGCCCATGATGAACATTACGGTTACATCGAAAATTGAATTGTTGACGGCATAAGCACCGTAAACGCATAACACCAGAACCACTGGGAACAATATGCGTTGCGGTATATCGGCGATGCGGCTGATCAGGCGGATAGAGGCTTTGCCGATCATAAACAGATAGATGGAGCTCAACATAATCCCGATAAACAAGGCATAGATCAGGCTCAGGTTGTCTTGAAATAACAAGGGGCCGGGGCGCAGGCCATGAATCATAAAGGCGCCCAGAATGATTGCCGTGGTGATGTCACCGGGTATGCCGAGTGCGAGAAGCGGGATCATGGTGGCACCGGCTGTGCCATTGTTACCACTTTCGGCCGCTGCCACGCCTTCGAGTTGCCCGGTGCCGAACTTTTCTTTGTCGGGGGAATTTCGTCGTGCTTCCGAATAACTTAAAAAGGCAGCAGGTGCGCCACCGATACCGGGAATAGCGCCCAGCACCACGCCAATCACGCTGCCTCGAATAATGGTTTTCAGGTTGGCGAAGAAGTCAGCAAGGCTTGCACCTTTGCCTGCCAGTGGATTGTGCTCGCGTTTGCTTTCCTTGCGGCCGTAGAAGGCGATAATTTCCGGTAAGGCGAACAGGCCGATCAGTACCGGAATAAAATTAAGTCCGGCCATTAAATCCACTTGACCGAATACAAAACGATTCGTGCCATAGATAACATCCAGGCCCACGGTCGCCAGTAACAAACCAAGGCAAGCTGCACCTAGACCTTTTAATAGCTGATCGCCGGAGACGCCGGCGATAATGGTGAGGGAGAACAGTATCAGTGTAAAAACTTCTGGCGTGCCGAATGCCAATGCCAGGGATGCCAGCACGCCGGCAAAAAGAATCAGCGACAGATTGGAAATAAAGTCTGCGACCACAGAAGAATACAGGGCGATATCCAGCGCGCGCCTGGCCTCACCGCGTTTGGCGAGCGGGTAGCCATCAAGCAATGTGCAGGAGGCAGCAGGCGTGCCGGGGGCATTGATGAGAATGGCTGTAATGGAGCCACCATAAAGGCCACCTTTATAAACTCCCAACAACAGCAGAATGCCAGTGACCGGGTGCAAGCTGAATGTGAAAGGTAAGGTCAACGCGACAGCCATGGGCGTTGTCATGCCTGGAACAGCGCCGACGAATGTGCCGATCAATACACCCAGGCCCAGAACCATGATGTTTTGCCAGGTGGCAAACAGTGCAAATGCGCTCGAGAGTGTTTCTACAAAAGTCATATCACACTCCGGCTAACCAGGGTTCGAGTATGCCGAGTGGAATCGGTATGCGGGCTACTTTCAAAAAGAAAAAATACAATAGCAGTGGTATCAGGGCAGCTAGTGGCACAGTAAGCTATAAGCGCTTTTCGCCGCCGAGTAATAAGGCTGCGAACATCGCAATGGTTGCAGCAACAATAAAGCCGAGCCAATTCAGTGACAGTGCAAAAAAAGTAGGATTAAAAAGAAGCCGAATATTCTTAGCGTGGCGTGCGGGTGCCGGTCCTCTGCAGGCTTATACTCTTTTTTCTTTTCAGTCAGTGTACGCAATAGAACGCCCGCACCCAACATCATGAGTGCTACCGCCACCAGGCGCGGATAGTAGGACGGGGAAAGTGCTGCGTATTTGATCTTTTTGGGTTCCGCAACACCTGCCGGAATAAGAATCCAGATAACACAGGCGCCTAAGGCAAGCATCAGAATAGCGCTTACCAGGTTGCGATTACGGTTGAAAAAACCTGTCATTCCCAGCAGCCCTGTGGTTGTTACAGTCATTGTTGGTTCTGACGGGGCACTCTGTCAAGATCATTGCAAGCGTCAGACGTTGGGTGCCATTGATTGTTGCTACTAAACCCGTATTGATTGGAATTGGTGGCGCTTGCTACTTTTTTCTTCGTTGAACAGGTAGTTTGTTCATAAAACGCGTAGCGAACTTCAATTGATAGAACAGGTACCAGGAGTAACCAAAGCGATATAACAAAGCGATTTAAAACCGTACAACACATACTGGAGGTGCAGAATGAAAAGAAAACAGTTCAAATTGCTGGCGTCAGCGGGGTTCGCAATAGCGGCCATGCTGGGGGCGGCAACAGCCTTTGCAGAAGGCTACCCGGAAAGGCCCATTACGCTTATAGCGCCGTACGGCCCGGGTGGTGCGGCCGATCTCTCGGCGCGCATGATCGCAGGTGCTGCACCTGCACATCTGGGGCAGCCGGTACTGGCTGTTAATAAAACCGGTGCTGCCGGTGTTGTAGGTTCCAACTTTGTTCTGAATGCCAAGAAGGATGGTTACACCATGTTGTCAGCGCGCGTTGGCAGCCAGATGGGTGTTCCGGCAATGAACAAAACCATTCCTTACGCATGGGATGACTTCACCATTCTGGGCATGACTGAACTGAACCCGTTTGTGTTGGTGGTCAATGCTGAAAGTGGAATTAATTCATTTGCAGATTTTGAAGCCAAACTGCAGGCTGGCGAAGAGCTCACTTACAGTTCTGCAGGTGTTGGCACCTTGCTGCACATAGCCGTTGCGGTTATGGCCAATTCAATGGGTGTGGATTTCGAGAAACTTACGCACGTTCCTTTTAAAGGGGGTGGTAAGGCACGCGCCGCGGTTGTTGCTGACCAGGTTGATTTCTCTTTTCAGAATCTTTCAGCAGTTTCCGGTGCCTTGGAGGCGGGCCAGCTTAATGCGCTGGTAGTGACCATGCCGGATCGCCAACCGATTATTCCTGATGTGCCCACTGCCAAGGAAGTTGGTTACGAGGATCTGGAAATGATTGTCGGTTGGTCTGCCATTTACGGCCCTGCTGATTTGCCTGATGATGTTGTTGCAAAGTGGGAAGAGACTCTGCAAGCATTGAAAGAAGATAGTGCCTGGAACCGTATGACTAAAGGTTTGGGTAATATTGTTTCGATCATGAGTGCTGATGAAACCCGTGCCTTTGTTGAAGCTCAATACAACACCTACAACTCTACATTAGAGAAGTT
>CALLOA010000141.1 GCA_938005265.1 uncultured Granulosicoccaceae bacterium | reverse complement strand
CCAAGTACCGCGTTCTCTGCCATGCGTTTTTGCAGGCCACCGACAAAGTACTTGCCGGCCTGACTCAGTTCACCACCATCGGCAAACATGTTTTTACCGTCCTTCCACAATGAATAATGGCAATGAAAACCATTGCCGGATTCTTCATAGAATGGTTTCGCCATAAACGTGGCTTTGTAGCCGTGCTGTTGGGCAAGCTGCTTGGCAAGTGAGCGGAACATCACCACCCGGTCCGCAGATTCCAGCGCACCGCCATAACGAATGTTGACTTCTACCTGCCCCGCTGCATATTCAGGGTTGGATTGCTCGATAGGAATACCGACTTCGTTGATCTGCTGGCGAATTGGCCCGAGCACATGTTCAAGCTCCGCTGCACGGTCGAGACCATACACACCGATACCCCGGTCTTTGGGTTTATTCGTTTCCGGGTCCAGCAGGTAAAATTCCAGTTCGGTACCGACCTGTACATCAATCCCCATGTTTGATGCACGCTCGACCTGACGTTCAAGCACAATGCGTGGATCGAGTGGAACCGGCTTGTGATCCATTCCCTCGGCGCGTGCAAATGACATGGCGACACCCGGCTCCCAGGGTAATGCTATGGGCTTAGTCATCGGGAACATATGGAAATCTGGGTAGCCGTTGTCGAAGTT
Organism: uncultured Granulosicoccaceae bacterium; assembly: GCA_938005265.1. GTDB lineage: Bacteria > Pseudomonadota > Gammaproteobacteria > Granulosicoccales > Granulosicoccaceae > CALFCE01. Next base: position 3,797 of record CALLOA010000141.1, on the reverse strand, counting down.
CACATATGGGGTATCCCACACATCGCAGGTCATATCGAGTGCGAACAACGCGATAGAGTAAGCGTTACCCGAGTCACAAATCGTCTGCCAGTGGCTTGCCGGTATGCGCTTGCCGCGCATGATCCCGTTTAGATCACCCATCCCGAGCACCACAGTGTGCGTGCCTTCCGGCAACTCAAACGACTCTTTAGCCACTTCTCACCCTCCAGTCAGTATTTGATACGGTCCAATAGTCCGTAGTTAAAACGGTTGCAGTGTATTTGTATCCTGTATACAGTATCCATAACTCAATTCAAAAAAGCAAGGTACTGAGTGGCCAGCAGCAGCAAAATAATTGTTGTCGGAGGCGGGATTGCCGGCACCATGACAGCCTTGGAACTACAGCGGCGCGGCCAAAATGTGACGCTCATCGACCGTTGGGAACCCGGGCATTCGCGCGCCGCATCCACCGACTACAACCGAGTCATAAGGGCTATTTCCGGCCGCGACGAGTTCTACACACGCTGGGCACGTGACTCACGACAACGCTGGCTGGAGCTACAGGCAGAAAGTGGGCAGAACCTGATGTACGAATGTGGCGCGTTGATTCTCGCCACAGAAGGTCATTGTGACTGGGAAGATGCCACCGCGGAAACCTTCAATCGCGTCGGTGTCCCCTACCAGCGATTCTCTCAAAACGAGATCACAGCCCACTTTCCGCAATTCAAAGTCGATGACATTGCATACGCATTGTTCGAACCGGAAGCCGGTTTGTTAATGGCGCATCGTTGTGTGCTAACGGGAATTGACCTATTCAAAAAAGCAGGCGGCGTCGTTCAACGCGGCCGTGTAACAACCGATGGCAACGAAAAACCGATGCTCGATGGCAAACCGCTGGAAGCGGATGTCATTATCATCGCAACGGGTGCATGGGCTGCCGACATGTTCCCACGCACAATCAAACCCATCTCAGCCATTATTGGCATCAACGTGCTCTACACCTCCACACCCGATGGCAGTGAGGAATTTGATATGCACAAGATGCCTTGCTGGATTGATCATGGTCAGGGCTCATTCGGTATTCCATCAAGTGAAGGGTCCGGAGTTAAAGCCGCTGTGGTGATACCGGATAAAATTGATCTCGATAACGATGAGCGGTTGATCAAGCAACAAAGCCTGACTCGAACAAGAAGCTACATAACAAGGCGCTTGCCTAAGCTCGACGGTGAAAAGATTGTTGATTCAAAATTCAACCAGGTTATTCTGACGCCAGATACTCATTTCGTTGTTGACTGGCACCCGGAACACGAGAACGTGTTGTTTGCTGGTGGTTGTTCGGGGCACTTGTTCAAACACGGCCCGGTGTTTGGGGATTTTGTTGCTGGTGTTGCGTTGCGTGATTATGGCACCGCTGACAGGTTCAAGTTGGGGCCGCGTAAAAAGCTGAGTCCGAAAGAAAGTCCGTCCGGGCGGTAAGGAGCAATTGGCGATACCAACGTTTTGCGAATTGTGTTAGGTCTGTTAGCCAATGCCCAGTGAGTTCTATTCAATGTTAGGTTAGCGCCCTTTGCGATCTGCCATGGAATTTTTCTAAATCAACTTTTCGCTATGTATGGCTACGTGAGAACATGCAAACTATCGGGTTGCGGCTGCAGAAAAAGGCTTCGTTGTCAGCCCTGCTACGATAATGATGCGAGATGAAAAATAGAAAGTAGACGTAGCGATATTGCTGTCTACGCGCCTGCTTTTGGTCGCTTACGGCCCAAAGGTGAACTTCCCGTCTACTACCCGACCGTCCGCTTTTTCGATCTAGTAGACTGTTAAGCGAAAACTACATGACCAAAGTTACTGATTTGTCTGATGTATGGATAGCTTATAAAACCTCACAATTAGAATGGGTTGAAGGATGGATCAGCCCTGGTTCTGAAGGGGCATTTGTTGGGGTATACGGCAAGGTCGATTTAATTCAGAAGATTGTCGATAGCGGTGACATTTCATCAGAAGAGACCATCAAACTTCAATGTTTAGGTACATATTTTGGTCAAGCGATAGTCGAAAGAACAGGGTGGGATTGGAAAGTATTCGAAGATGAGTATGGTGAAGACTTGGCAATTCAGGTTCCAGAGAAGAGTGCATGGATATTTCCAGTAACCATGATTTCCAAAAGAATTGAAGATGGTGAAATTGTGAAAGTAAGAGAGTTGTTTAACGGAGTCGTCCCACTGGCAATGCAAGTGATGCTGAAGACAGCGAATAACAAAACCACGCAGAAGGAAATAGTGCGAAGAGAACGAACAGCCTAGTTGCAGTCTGTTCACTTCTACGAGGCTAGCAATCCTCTAAAGCGGACGTTATTGGGAATCTGGCAAGTTCCGCAATAGGGACATAACTGCCCCATGATATTGTACTAATCTAGACTCAAAACGGCCCTAGCCGACGTATCGATCATTAAAAATTAGGGATTAAGGCATCACCTACATGAGAACACTTGCTGCACTAGTATTTCCAGGTTTTGAAACACTTGACTATTTTGGTCCTATAGAAATGTTAGGTGGTTTCGGGGAAGAAACCAAAATCATAACCGTTGCTAAAGATCTGAGCCCAGTGCCTAGCGTGCATGGTCAGCGCATAGTTATCGACAAATCTATAACTGAAAAGAACGACTACGATCTGCTCTTCATTCCTGGGGGAGATTCCGCCTTGAAAGAGGCAAAAGATGAAGAACTCATGCAATGGATTAGGGAAGCCTCCGCTAACGCAGAGCGCGTGATGGCTGTCTGCACAGGTACTGTGCTTCTAGGAATGACCGGTGTTCTAGATGGGCGCAAAGCGACAACCAACAAGCTCGATTTCACCAAAACGATCACGCTTGCGCCAAACGTCGACTGGATCAAAGAGGCTCGATGGGTTGAAGACGGCAAGTTTTTCACATCGTCTGGTGTGTCTGCAGGGATGGACATGGCGCTCGCCGTAATGGCTGATCTGTATGGAATGGAGATGGCGGACAGACTAGCCCAGACCTGTGAGTACGAATGGCAGAAGGACGCTAGTCGCGATCCTTTTGCAAAGTCAGCAGGCTTGATCTGAGGTTACCAAAGGACTTCTTTCTAATGACAGCAGTGGGGACGCAGCTGCCCGACGTTTTTATTTTAAAATAGTATCAAACTGGCCTTTTTGGGACTTACGAGCAGTATCAGATCATCCCTAGATATAAAGCTATGTTGTGCATTTAGAATCCGTTTTTCGTTTCAAATATTGTGATTACTATGAAGATTACAAAAATTTGGGCCTTTAAGAAATCCTTGCCGTATGTATCAGGAGAGCTTGAGGTAGGAGACCGCTCTGCTGATCGCGGGCAACTCTCGAATGATCTTTTTACTAGCACAGTCGTCGTCGTAGACACCGACGCTGGTATCAGTGGATGTGGCGAGTCATGCCCTTGGGGAAGCAGCAACCTTGGCGCTCTACCTGCAATGCCCGGCCTTGCAGACGCTTTGTTGGGAAAGGATCCACGTGAACTTCACAAAATTGAACGAATTATGGATGCGGCTATTGAAGGTCACTCGTATGCTAAGAGTGCCGTCGACATTGCCTGCTGGGACATCCTTGGAAAATGTGCCGGAATGCCGGTTTACACGTTGTTGGGTGGGAAGTTGTGTGACGGTGCGCCGCTCTATCGTTGTGTCATGGAACAAGAGCACGACAAAATACTGGCTGAGATGCGGCAATACAGGGCCGCAGGTTACAAGTATTTTAAGCTAAGAGTCGGAATTACCCCTGAAAGCGATATAGAACTTATTCGTTATGCGGCTGAGATC
>CALLOA010000140.1 GCA_938005265.1 uncultured Granulosicoccaceae bacterium | reverse complement strand
AACGGTGGGCAAGCCGTCACCGGAAGTGGAATTGAATATTGATGAGAGTGGTGAAGTGTTGTACCGCTCGCCTGGCGTTTTTATCGGTTATTACAAAAACGACGAAGCAACCAGGAGTACCAAAACTGCCGATGGCTGGGTCAAAACGGGTGATGCCGGGTTTATTGATTCAAACGGTCATTTACGTATTATTGACCGCGCAAAAGATGTTGGAAAACTCAATGATGGAAGCATGTTCCCTCCCAAATATATTGAAAACAAACTGAAGTTTTTTCCAAACATCAAAGAAGCTGTGGCATTTGGCGACGGTCGTGATCACACTGCCGTGTTCCTGAATCTTGATCTTGTGTCGGTCAGCAACTGGGCTGAGCGTAATAATATCGCTTATGCGTCTTATCAGGAGTTGGCGGCCCACCCGAAAATCTATCAGATGATGAGAGAACACGTTGACCAGGTAAATCGTGATCTTAGCAAGGAAGATAGAATGGCTGGCGCCCAAGTGTCGAGGTTTTTGGTGTTGCATAAAGAGCTCGATGCAGATGATGGCGAATTGACCCGAACCCAGAAAGTTCGTCGTTCCTTTATTGCCGAGCGCTACCAGCCTCTTATCGATGCGCTGTACAGTGACAAGACCGAACAGTTCATCAATACTGAAGTGGTGTTTGAAGATGGCCGTCGCGGTGAACTGTCAGCCACCGTTCAAATTGAAAATATGGAGCTTTACAGCAGCAATGTCGCTGAAACTGCCGAACCTTTAAGGGAATCTGCCTGATGGTTTCCAGAAGTGATGCTCGCGCTGTAGACCCCGGTTCCGAACTGTTGCGAGTGGACAACATCTCGCTGAGCTTCGGTGGTGTAAAAGCGCTGACTGACGTGTCATTCGATATTCTCAGGGGCGAAGTGCGAGCCATCATCGGCCCCAACGGTGCCGGCAAATCATCGATGCTGAATGTCATCAATGGTTTTTACCACCCGCAAGAGGGTGAAGTATGGTTTGCAGGTGAAAAGCGCCGTAACCCGAAGCCGCACAACATTGCTTACCAGGGTATTGCCCGTACCTTTCAGAACATCGCTCTGTTCAAGGGGATGAGCACGCTGGACAACATCATGACCGGGCGCTTTACCCATATGAACCAGAACCTGCTGATGCAGGCGCTATGGCGTGGACCGGCAGAGCGTGAAGAAATTGCCAATCGTGAGAAAGCTGAGGAAATTATCGACTTCCTGGAAATACAGGCCATTCGCAAAACACCCGTAGGGCGATTACCCTATGGTTTGCAAAAGCGTGTAGAACTGGGGCGAGCTCTGGCCGCTGAACCCGAGCTGTTGCTACTGGATGAGCCGATGGCCGGAATGAATGTGGAAGAAAAGGAAGATATGTCGCGCTTTATTCTTGATGTTAAGGATGAGTTCGGCACCACGATAGCCTTGATCGAACATGACATGGGAGTAGTCATGGATATTTCGGATCGGGTTGTAGTGCTCGACTACGGAAAAAAAATAGGAGACGGCACACCGCAGCAGGTACGAAGTGACCAGACGGTGATCGATGCCTATCTTGGGGTTGCCCACGATGAGTAGCAACTATCCAAATTCTTCACGTAACCGGAAAGACTAAACATGTCACCCCAATTCCTGTTCACAATTGAAGTTATAGCCAACGGCCTGATGGCCGGGGTTATGTATTCGCTGGTAGCTCTCGGCTTTGTACTGATTTTCAAAGCTTCCGGCATATTCAACTACGCGCAGGGTGTAATGGCCTTGTTTGCCGCCATGACACTGGTTGGTATCCAGAATGGCCAAGTTCCTTTCTCGCACCTGATTAATGCGGTGTTTGGAACCAATATCCATCACTTCGGCTGGAATCTGCCGGCTATCGTTGCGATATTAATTACGCTTGTCGTCATGGTGCTGTTTGCCATTCTTGTCGAGCGCCTGATTCTGAAACATCTGGTAAACCAGGAGCCCATCATCCTGTTTATGGCAACCATCGGGCTTGCCTATTTTATGGAAGGCTTCGGTGACCTGATGTGGGGCTCGGAAATCAAAATTCTCGATGTGGGCATACCCAGTGGTGGTTCCTTGTGGTTGGAAGAAAAGACCATCGGTTGGGCAGCGGAAGGTTCGAACTATTATGGAATGTATATCGATAAGCTCGATATGATCGCAACAGTTGTTGCCATTCTGCTGGTTATCAGCTTGACCTTGTTCAGCCAGTACACCAAGACCGGGCGCGCTCTCAGAGCGGTGGCTGATGATCACCAGGCAGCATTGTCAGTGGGTATCAGCCTACGCAAGATCTGGGTAATCGTCTGGACCATTGCCGGTTTTGTCGCGCTGGTGGCCGGCGTGATGTGGGGAGCTAAATCCGGTGTACAGTTTTCCTTGTCACTAATCGCGCTCAAGGCCTTGCCAGTGCTGATTCTGGGTGGTTTTACCTCCATACCGGGCGCCATTATCGGTGGATTGATCATCGGTGTGGGTGAAAAACTGTTCGAGTTTACTATCGGCCCTTTGATAGGTGGTGCAACCGAAAACTGGTTTGCTTATGTGTTGGCGCTGGTTTTTCTGGTGTTCAGGCCGCAAGGCCTGTTTGGTGACAAAATTATCGAAAGGGTATAAGCCAGGTTGAGACCGGGCAGAGAAAGTAGAAACGAAATAACAACACTAAATTGGCGAAAAACCTCAAAGACGAATACGGATTCTTTTTTAGTTTGTATTTGTTTTTTCATTGAAGGTACGTACCGCTGCATAAACCAAGTTACTTGGAGACGCAATAACCGTGTTCTACAGGCAAGCAGGCGATTTCAAAACCTCCTACCGGGGTGATATCCAGACGTTCCCGTTAAAGCAGGATCGTATCGGATATTATTTGGTATTGGCTATCGCTTTTCTGGTCGTGCCATTTCTATTGAACGACTATTGGGTCAGCGCGGTCATCCTGCCGTTTCTGATATTTGCCATTGCAGCACTCGGGCTTAATATACTGACTGGGTACTGCGGACAGGTGTCTCTGGGTACCGGTGGGTTTATGGCGGTAGGAGCCTACGCCTGCTACAAGTTAATGACCGCTTTTCCGGAGATGAACATGTTCGTCGTGGTGCTCGGCTCTGGCATTGTGACTGCCGCAGTCGGGCTGCTATTCGGTATTCCGTCGCTGCGTATCAAGGGTTTTTATCTTGCTGTTGCCACACTCGCGGCGCAATTTTTCCTCGTCTGGTTGTTCAACAAGGTGCCCTGGTTTTACAACTATTCAGCGTCCGGGCAAATTAATGCACCTGAGCGTTTAATGATGGGTTTTGCGATCACCGGGCCTAACGCATCGCCCGCTGCACGATATCTGTTTTGTCTGGTGATACTCGTGGCACTGGCTGTAGTGGCTCGCAATCTGACACGTGGTCGCGTCGGGCGTAGCTGGATGGCAATACGAGATATGGACATTGCTGCTGAAATAATTGGCGTTAACCCCCTGAAAACCAAATTGTCCGCTTTTGCCGTTTCTTCCTTTTTTGTCGGGGTTGCCGGCGCACTTTTTTTCTCGGTATACCTGGGAGCAGTTGAGGTAACAGAAGCCTTTGGTATCAATCAGTCGTTCCTCGTGCTGTTCATGATAATTATCGGTGGGCTTGGCTCCATCTTTGGCAGCTTTGCGGGGGCTGCTTTTCTGGTTTTGATGCCAGTGCTGTTGAAAAATATCATGGTAGGTGGGCTCGGGTGGCCGACCGATATTGCCGCACACATTGAATTTATCATTGTTGGGGGACTGATCGTTTTGTTCCTGATCGCTGAGCCGCACGGGCTTGCGCAATTGTGGAGAATTGCCAAAGAAAAGTTGCTGCTTTGGCCTTTTCCACATTAGATTTTTTACAACAACAGGCTATCAGCCGAAAAACGCAACACGTTGAAAACAGCCGTACACTAAAAGAGAGAGGAAGTGGAATGAAAAAATTGAAAATAGCAGCGCTTGCCAGTCTGGTCTGCGCCTCGGGTTTGTTGATGTCTGTACCGGCGACAGCCGATCTTGTATTTCCATCGCTTAGCTACCGCACAGGCCCCTACGCAGTTAACGGTATTCCTTATGCCGACGGCTATGCGGATTACATGACTCTGGTTAACGAGCGTGATGGTGGTATTGGTGGTGAAAAAGCTCAGATTCTTGAGTGCGAAACCGGCTACAACACCCAGAAGGGCGTTGAGTGCTATGAATCGACCAAAGGTCAGGGCGCGCTGGTTTATCACCCGCTCTCAACCGGTATTACTTACCAGCTGATTCCTAAAGCGACGGCTGATGGTATTCCCATTCACTCCATGGGTTACGGTCGTACATCTGCGGCCAACGGCAAGATCTTCGATCATATTTTCAATTACCCGGCTAACTACTGGAATGGTGCATCGCATGCGGTCAATCACATGCTGGAAGTGAATGGTGGCGATATCAAAGGCAAGAAAGTGGCCTTGGTTTATCACAATTCAGCTTATGGTAAAGAACCTATTCGTACACTCGAAGAGCTGGCTGCCAAACATGGCTACTCTTTAACTTTGATTCCGGTTGATCACCCCGGTCAAGAGCAAAAATCCCAATGGTTGCAAATCAGGCGTGAACGCCCGGATTACGTTGTGCTGTGGGGTTGGGGTGTCATGAATCAGGTAGCCATTCAGGAAGCTGCCAACATCCGTTTCCCGATGGAAAATTTCATTGGAGTCTGGTGGTCGGGGTCTGAAAATGATGTGAAACCTGCCGGCCCCAAGGCAAACGGTTACAAAGCATTGACGTTCCATGACGTGGGTACCAATTTTCCGGTGTTTGAAGATCTGCAAAAGTATGTTGTTGATGCAGGCAAGGCAGCCGGCAATGGCGACCAGGTAGGTACCGTTCTCTATAACCGCGGATTCTACGCTGGTTTCCTGACTGTTGAAGCCGCCAAACTGGCGCAGGAAATACATGGCACCAAGGATATTACGCCTGCCATGATGCGTGATGGTATGGAAGCGTTGAAGGTCGATGCTGACTTGATGGCTGCGGCTGGCTTGCCGGGCTTTGGTCCTGAGTTTGAAGTCAGCTGTGACAATCACGGTGGTCCGGGTCTGGGTGCTGTGCAGCAATGGGATGCGGCTTCCGGTAGCTGGAAATTGCTGTCCGATTACGCTGAATCTGATATGTCCGTTATCCAGCCTTTGATTGATGAGGACAGTGCAGGATTTGCTGCTGAAAACAACATTGAAGCACGCAATTGCGGCTAGTCATCTGATGGCTTGTGAGCAGGGGGCTGGTGCATTTTTGGCTGCCCCCTTGTTCGCTGCACCTTTACCCAATCTTCCAAACCCTTTCCTGCAATCATGACTGAACCTTCGGCTCGCACAGAAAATGATCAGGCAGCACAGTTACCACCCGGTGCTACCGCTGAATCAGTGTCTGAAGAACATTTGCTTGAGATCAATAATATCGAGGTTATTTACAACCACGTTATTCTGGTGCTTAAGGGTGTCAGTTTGACGGTGCCCAAAGGTGGAATTACAGCACTTCTTGGCGGTAATGGTGCAGGCAAGACCACAACATTAAAAGCCGTATCAAATCTCTTGCATTCTGAACGTGGTCTGGTGACAAAAGGCACCATTTTATATCGTGGCCAGCCTATTGCTGATCTGAACCCTTCGGAGCTTGTAAAACAGGGTGTGGTACAGGTTATGGAAGGCCGGCATTGTTTTGAACACCTGACTGTTGAGGAGAATCTTCTGACCGGCGCCTACACGCGGCGTGATGGCAAAGCGGCAGTCAATCGCGATCTGGAAATGGTGTATGACTATTTCCCCCGATTGCGTGATCGACGCAAGTCGCAAGCCGGTTACACCTCTGGTGGGGAACAGCAGATGTGTGCCATCGGTCGTGCGCTTATGTCGAGCCCGGAAACAATATTGCTGGATGAACCTTCAATGGGGTTGGCACCGCAGCTGGTTGAAGAAATTTTCGAGATCGTTAAAAAATTGAACGAGCAGGAGAGTGTTTCATTCCTGTTAGCTGAACAAAATACCAACGTGGCATTACGTTATGCCCACTACGGTTACATCCTTGAATCAGGCCGGGTGGTGATGGACGGAAGTGCCGCAGATCTGCGCGAAAACCCTGATGTTAAAGAATTTTATCTCGGCGTTGCCGAAGAAGGGCAGAAGTCCTTTCGTAATGTACGAAGCTATCGGCGCCGCAAGCGCTGGTTATCTTAAGCGCTGTTTAGTTAAAGTATTGGCATCTTTTTTCTCGCCGAACGCAACTGCCGAACTTACCTGCCGAATTTGCTAGCCGAATTTGCCAGAAGAACTCACTTGTCGAACTCACTGAAATATGACTTACTTCGATGATCTTGAAACCCGATCGGCTGACGAGCGTGAGAAAGATCTGTTTTCGCGCTTACCCGGCTTGCTTGCCGATGCCACCAGCCATTGCCCGGCTTTGGCTGATCATCTAAGTGATGTGGAAGTCACCGCAATCAATTCGCGTAGTGCGCTTGAAACCCTGCCTGTGTTGTACAAATCAGCACTAATGCATGCGCAACAGCAGCAACCACCGTTTGGTGGATTCGTGAACCAGAATCTTATCGACGGCCGCAATGGAGCAAGCGGTACTCGTGTCTTTATGTCGCCCGGTCCGGTTTGGGAGCCCCAAGCTCCGGGCCTTGATCCCTGGCAGGCAGCTCGTGCCATGTACGCTGCAGGCATACGCGCCGGTCAACGTGTCCACAATGCCTTTTCCTATCATCTGACACCGGGCGGTTTCATTATGGATGAAGGCGCGCAGGCTTTAGGCTGCCAGGTATTTCCTGCGGGAGTGGGTAACACGGACGGGCAAGTGGAAGCCGCAGCCTTTTTCAAACCGGAAGTCTATGCCGGCACTCCGGATTATCTGAAAATCCTTCTGGACCGCGCTGAAGAGCAGGGCACACCTTTAATTTCCATAAATCGCGGATTGGTTTCAGGTGGTGCGTTGTTCCCGGCAATGCGTGAAGAATACGGAGCGCGGGGTGTCAACGTGCTGCAATGTTATGCGACAGCTGATCTGGGTGTCATCGCTTATGAAAGTGAAAAAGAAGGCCAATTGCTACCCGGTATGATCTGCAATGAAAATATCATTGTAGAAATTGTGCGCCCCGGAACCAATGTAGCGGTAGCTGCTGGTGAAGTGGGGGAGCTGGTGGTAACGAATTTTAATCCGGCTTATCCCCTGATTCGTTTTGGTACTGGTGATTTGTCGTGTGCCATGCCCGGCCACAGTGACTGTGGCCGCACTAATATGCGGATAAAGGGCTGGATGGGTCGTGCCGATCAGCGTACCAAGGTAAAAGGTATGTTTGTCGACCCGAAACAGGTGGCTCAGTTGGTGGATTCACAATCAGGTATTGGCAGAGCGCGATTGGTAGTTTCACGTGATGGTGACAGCGATAGTCTGCAATTGTTGGTCGAACAAGCCGCTAATGGAGATGCTGTTGATACAACTGCACTTGAGGCATCCATGCAGCATATTCTTAAATTGCGAGGCAGTGTAAAGCTTGCTGATCAGGGATTGCCTAACGATGGCCTGGTTATCGCTGACGAACGTGACTACCAACACTAGCCACGCTGACTATCAGTTATTTCTACACCGGTTCTCTTGCCACTGAAACAGAAATTACTGCAATTAAAGCAGCAAGCGCTGCTGGTCTGGTTTCTGGCACGTCACCCTGAAACTCCCTGGTATTTGAAATTATTG
>CALLOA010000139.1 GCA_938005265.1 uncultured Granulosicoccaceae bacterium | reverse complement strand
ACTGAAGGTTTGTCGTTAAAGGCACTTCGTGCGGCAAGCGCTACATTTTCATGTACGGATAGATTGGTAAAAATCGATGTAATCTGAAAGGTGTAGGCAAGCCCCATGGATATGCGCTTGTGAGCCGGCAATTCAGTCACGTCAGTGTCCAAAAACCGAATGCTACCCTGGGTGCATTTAATGCGGCCACTCAACATGCCGACGAACGTCGACTTGCCAGCTCCATTCGGGCCGATCAACGCTCTTATCTGCCCTTCAGGCAGATCAAAATCCACGTTGTTCACCGCTCGCAAACCTGAGTATTGCTTGGTCAGCCCACGGGTGGAAATAATGCTCACGGCAGCCACGACAGTTTTTTTCGCAATAGCCCGGCAATTCCTTGTGGGGCGAACAACGTTAGCAGGATAAGCACCAGGCCTGCAATCAACAAGTATGCGTTAGTGTATTCACTGGAAATATCGATCAGGTAAAACATGAAGACTGTGCCTATCAGTGGACCGATCGTCGTACCTGCACCCCCGAGTAATACATAAAGTAGCGGTAGAATGGAGTACTGAACTGCTGCAAATGATGCACCGGCGTAGCCAAATAGCAAAGCGTAGGCTGCACCCGCCGCTCCGGACAGGGTGCCGGAGATAATGACAGCTAGCAGTTTATGAAATTGAACGTCGTAGCCGATCATTCTCGCCCGTTCTTCATTTTCACGGATCGCTATTAGTGTTTTTCCAACACGTGAGTGCACCAGCCATGCTATGAGGCACAGACCCATGGCGAACAATGCAAGGGCTGCAAAGTAACGCGGCAGGGGTTGTGATAGATCAATTCCGAAGAAGATGCGTTGTGCCCGTTGGATAACAAATCCTTCGTCACCACGCGTGTACTTACCAAAAAACAATACTGTCAGATAGCCTGCCTGGGCGAACATTAGCGTGACGATCATAAATGCAACACCAGTAGTTCGCAGTGCAAGAAAGCCGATCACTGCGGACACTATCACAGAGGAGATCAATCCGATGACCAGTGCAAGTAAGGGCGAGGCTTGAAGAAAAAGGATAGATAAACCCAATCCATACATGCCGCTGGCAAAAAATAAGGCATGGCCCAGACTCAGAAGGCCAGTGTAGCCAAACAAGACGTTGTAACCCATGGCAAACAGTGCTAGTACCAGAATACGAGCAAGATTGCCACTATGGTATTCAGGTAGCACAAAAAACATCGCTGCCAGAATTACAATGACCGCACCATGAAGAAGTGAGCTACGAATTGCCTGATTCATGCCTGATTCATGCCTGGTTCATTCACGACGCCTTCCAAACAATCCATCTGGCTTGAAGATCAAAACAAATGCAACCAGTAGAGTTGCCAGAATCTTGGCCAGGGTGGGAGTGAAGAAAACCGAGATGATGCCATCACTCATACCAATTAAAACGGCGGCGACCACGGTTCCCAGCACACTGCCCAAACCACCGATAATTACAACAATAAAAGACAATAACAATGGGTCTCCACCCATCAGGTAATGGGCTTGCTGTATTGGCACAACCAGTACCGCACCCAAAGCCGCCAGAGCAGCGCCAAGACCAAATACCATCGCATAAACCTTATTCACAGCAATGCCGTGAGCTTGTGCCATTTCAGAGTCAAGTTGGGTTGCGCGCATGATTAGTCCGATTTTGGTGCGCGTAAGCACTAGCCATAGAATCAGCAGTATTAATATAGCTGCAACAATAACGGCCAGTTTATAAGTAGTTGTACTCAAGCCCCAGGGCCAGGTTAACGCAAAACCCGACTCGCCAAACTCGAACCATGGCAATGCAATACGTTTGTTAAAAGGAGCTTCAACCGGACGCGCCTCCGGCCCGAATGTCATTAAAGTGGTTTGCTGTATCACATACAACAAACCAATGGTCGCGACGATCGTGCGCTCCGGTTCGTAGTTGATTTTGTTCAGTACTAGCCGATTACACAGTACGGCTATCGCTCCGACAACAATTGGAGCTGCTACCAGCGCGACACCAAACCCGAGTGCCGGGTGGCCAGCTATAAGGGAAGTGATCCACCATGCGAGTACAGCGCCAAGCATGAAGAACTCACCGTGAGCCACATTGACCACTCGCATTATTCCAAAAACGATGCTTAAGCCCACCGCAGTGAGTGCAAGCACCGCTGCTGTAATCGCGCCTTCAAGTGAAGCGATAAACAGATGAGGGCCAAATTCCATGCAGTCGTAGTGTTATTAGAGTGGTAGCTTGCGTGTGGTGAAAGAGTGTCTGACTATTTCAGTAGTGCGACACGCCGGTCAATCAAAGCTGAATGTTCCGGCGTGCCACAGTCATGAAATTTAAAATGACATACTCGTATAGTCAACTTCATCCTCATACAATGTGTCTTCAATTGAAGTGGTATGAGCAAGTACCAATTTGCCATCAGTCATTTTCGAGATGTACTGATGGCCGAATACCTGATGGGTCTTGCCATTAAACAATTTTGCACCTTGTGGGTGTTCTAGCGAATGGGGCATCTCAGTCATTGCTTCTACCGCTTCGATCAGTTTCTGGCGGTCTGCAGGCCCACTGTAATCTGAAGCCTCCATGCCGGCTTTAACCACATGAAGAGTTTCCCAGCAGCCAAACATATGGGCATAGGTTGAAACATCTTTGGCGTCAGAAATCGATGCACCGTTCTCATCAACGCCTACTGCCTCTCGATAGGCTTTGTCGAATTCAGATTGCCCCTCCTGTGCATAGCGTGGGTTGCCTTCCCAGAAGTAGGTCCCGTCAAGGAATTCGAGCCCGGGGCTTGCCAGATCAACCGCTTCCAGGCTGTCTATAAAGCCAAATATTTCCGGGCGACTGGGACCAAAGAACTCACCCAGCTCCTTAACAAACGTCAATACCGCCGGACCCACCATCACATGATAGATCACTTCGGTTTCGCGAGGAATTTTGGGAAAGTATTTTGAAAACGAAGTTTCAGTCGGTGGTATGGCAATTTTTTCAAGTACCTGCCCACCTACAGCCTCAAAGGCCTGGGTGAAGTAGTCGCGATGATCATGCCCGAAAGCAAAATCAGGAAATATCATGGTTACTTTCTTGCCGAGGTTTTCATTGATAAATGGTGCCATCGCTTCCACCTGGCTTTTCACATCGGTGATACCCGGTTGAAGGGTGTAGCGATTTAATTTTCCACTGGCAACATGGTGGCCTTCTGAGACTACAAAGTAGGGAATAGCGAGTTCCCCTGCTCGTGGTGCTGAACCAAAGACAACATGGCTGAACAAGGTACCAAACGCCACGTCACAATTATGTTTCGTGGCAAATTTTTCAACTACTTCAGCGCCTCGTTTTGGATCTGTTCCGTCGTCCTCGGCGATGATTTCAATTGGCCGCCCGTTAATACCGCCTTCCGAATTTATTTTTTTGACCACCGCTTCTGTGGTACGGTCATACCATCGGCCATAGGCTGCACCAATTCCGGTGCGATGAACCTGAAAGCCGATCCGTATGGGCTCATCTGAGGCATGGGCACTGCCAATAAGCCCCGATAAAGCACCAGCACCTGCTCCCATGCCTGCAAGGGCACCGGCGCTCGCGCCTATTGTTTTCAGGGCAGTTCGCCGGCTTATTTCCACCGTATTATCGTTGCTGTGTGAAATATCCGGTGCGTTCAAATTGGGGATTTTTTTATGGTTGGACATTTTGTAAATTCAACCTCCGTAATTTGCAAGTATGGCAATCCCGGGAAGCTCCGGATGCATACATGGGATTAGACAGCCAGCTACTCATGAGCTTGGTTCAAGCGCCTTTTGGTGCAGCAAGCAACCACAAGCCTATAAAAGTGTAGACGACCATAAAGGCAGCTAGCGGCACTTGACTGACGATAGCACGCCTCGCGTTACCATACAATTCGACCGCTATCGAGTGCGCTAGCAACACTGAAATCACATGCCCGAATACGACGGCTCCTGCCTGCGTCAGCCAAATTAATTCGACCGTTCCATGTGTATTCATAAAGCCTGTAGTTACGAAATACGGTTTCAGGTTCAGAAGATTAGCCCCGTTGTGAAAGGGATCGGAGATGGCCGCAATCGTGTATTGGCCGTTGATCAGGAAGGTAACCAGAAAGTGCGCAAAGTGATACGCGTAAGCAATGGGCAAAATTGAAATCGCAAGTGCACAGAAAGCGCTTCGGAAATTTACCTGATGGCTTTTGTCAAGGCTGCGATTAGAGTAGAACAGCCCAATATATACGCATAGGCTATAAACCAGCACCAGCAACAGGTTGGTTGCAAGCAAGCCTACGACAGTTTCCTTTACGACCAGCGAGCGACCCGGGAATTCAAGTGGATTAATGCCAATCATCGCGAGCCAGGTGAAGGTCTCGTTGAGTCCGTCAAAGCTACCGCAGCCTAATAACAGTAAAACGAATATTGCTGAACTGATCGAAGTCGATTTTTTGTTAAGCAGTTTCCAACCAGGCAGGCCGAAGCTTAGTTTCTGTTTTTCATTTTCCGTTTTGTGTT
>CALLOA010000138.1 GCA_938005265.1 uncultured Granulosicoccaceae bacterium | reverse complement strand
CCCTCCAATGCGCCATCCAATGCGCTCACCAATGCACCCACCGCAGCACCCGTGCATCTGTCACAGTTATGCCCGCCCCTTTGGCACTGCTTGCAACAGTGGCGAAAACAACCGGGCGAGGGTTTGATGGCGCTGTCTGACCCAACCATCAAGCAGGATGTTCTGCCGCATTTTGTACCCATGAGCGATGAAAGCCTGTTGATACGGCTTGAAGATAAAGTCGAAATCAATCACAAACTGCAACAACTGAAGCAAGCAGCGCTGGGGCGGATGTCGTCCAGCATCGCCCATGAAATTCGCAACCCCTTGGGTGCCATATCCAATGCAGTGCAGTTGCTTGGCGAATCCGAAGAGCTGGATGCCGAAGATCGTGACCTTGTTGATATTGCCTACAAACAAACTCAACGCATTAATCGAATTATCGAAGACATCATGCAGTTGTCAGCACGCTCCAACCTGAATCTGGAAGAAATCAACCTTCACGCGTTCTTGCTTGATCTGACTGAGCGCTTTACGGAACAGAATAATCTCGCACCTGGCACCATACTGCTCGCGATGCATTGCTACCCCGATACCCGTTTTGATGCACACCATCTCGATCAGATTGTCTGGAACCTGTGCAGCAATTCGATTGTGCACAATACAACTGACAACCCCGAAATATATATCAACGTTTACAGTGAAGGCGGAACGCAACCGATAATTGATATTAGTGACAACGGACCCGGCATAAATTCAAGCGGCATGGACAAGATCTTCGAACCGTTTTTTACGACTCGATCCGGCACGGGATTAGGTTTGTGCATCTGTCGCGAACTGTGCACGTTAAATGGTGCCACACTGAATTGCATACCAGTCAGTCACGGCAGTTGTTTCCGCATTCAGTTGTCCAACAATGCAAATGACCTCAGTCCGCCTGCAGCGGACGATGACCATGACTGGAAAAAGGCCGCATAGATGCCAGCAACAGTCCTGATAGTTGACGACGAACCTGATATCAGGGAACTGGTTTCCCTGACAATTTCACGTATGGGCCTGGATTGCCATACGGCTGCGAATCTGCAGGAAGCCGCCAACCTTCTCGAACACTATCCTTTTGATGCCTGCCTCACCGATATGCGCCTGCCCGATGGCAATGGTGTGGATTTTGTGCGTGACGTAAAACAAAGCTACCCGGATCTGCCGGTTGCCGTCATCACGGCCCACGGCAATATGGAAGCAGCCGTTGAAGCGATGAAAAATGGTGCTTTTGATTTCGTATCCAAACCCGTGGATATCGAGAAACTCAGAAAGCTGGTAATCACCGCAGTCGCCAGCAGCCGAAAGGCAGCTGCCAATGATGCCACCTTGAGCGACAGCAATGATACCGATGGCAGGGACGATGGCAGGGATAAAGCCAGCCAGCCAAACAAGCCGGCATCTAGTAAAAGTGCGGCAAGCGACGATTCAACAAAGCCACAATCAACACAACAAAGCCCCACGTCGTTAGCAGGCACCGAAAGTATCATCGGGCATTCACCAGCCATCACACATCTCAAGGAGATGATCTTGAAGCTGGCCAAAACCAATGCACCTGTCTGGATTAGCGGTGAGTCCGGCACAGGAAAAGAGTTAACCGCACGTATGATCCACCAGAACAGCGCTCGCGCTGACAACGCCTTTGTACCGATCAACTGCGGTGCCATTCCATCAGAGCTGATGGAAAGTGAATTATTCGGTCATAAAAAAGGGAGCTTCACCGGTGCCGTGGCTGATCATGACGGCTTATTTCTGCAAGCCGACGGCGGCACACTGTTTCTGGATGAAGCAGCCGAACTGCCTTTGTCCATGCAGGTGAAATTGTTGCGCACACTGCAGGAAAAAACCATTCGGCCGGTGGGCTCAACCAAAGAACTGAAAATTGATGTCCGCATACTCAGCGCCAGCCACAAGGACCTGGCAGCCGAAGTAGAAGCCGGCAGGTTTCGCCACGATCTGTTTTACCGATTGAATGTCATCTCCTTGCAATGCCCCAGCCTCAGGCAACGCCCGCAAGATATTGAAGAGATTGCCAACAACTTATTGCAACGACTCTCGGCTGGCCGCGCCGATGCCGAATCAGAAGCGTATGAATTTACCCGGGCCGCCATTGATCTACTGGCCACCTACCCCTTCCCGGGCAATGTGCGTGAACTTGAAAATATTATAGAGCGCACTTTGGCCATTACCGATTCACAAGTCATCGATGCACAACACCTGCAACTTGACCAGACATGCTTGGCCCCTCAACTAGCTGTCACTGAAACCGCAGTCAATTCGACCCCACTTAGCGCTGTTGAAAACGACAGGAAAACCGTGGGTGAACAGCAACTCGCAAACCCCGGTTCAACCATCAACAACAAGATGGTTAACTCACCGGAGCACATTCTTGCGGTGCTTGAAGCCAACCGATGGAACAGAAAAGCTGCAGCCAGTGAACTTGGTCTCACTTACCGTCAACTGCGTTATCGCATAACGCAATACGGCATAGACAGAAAAGATTGAAGCGGTTCACGGCACGCTGCGGTAGCCGCCTGAATAGATGTCATAAGTTGCCAAAAAATGGCACTAAATGTCATTTCTTGCCAAAGAGTGTCACCCCTTGTGTCAACATTGTGTCAATCGCAGCTCTCCTAAGTCATTGATTTGTATTATATTTCAGTGAAATATAGCAGGTGTCAGACATCTGGCACATCACCTGCACCTAAACCGTACAACCTGTCGGACGATACCTCACCTGATAGGTTTGAAAAATATAACAAATCTATTTAGTAAATTTTAATTCTCTGGAGAGAAACCAAAATGGTTAAAACACAAAAAGGTTTTACATTGATCGAACTGATGATCGTAATCGCGATCATCGGTATTCTGGCTGCTGTAGCTGTTCCTCAGTATGGTCAGTACACAAAGCGTGCTAAGTTCTCTGAAGTTGTAACTCAGACTGCTGCTACCAAAACTGCTGTAACTCTGTGCTTCCAGGAAGAAGGTGGACTGGGTACTTGTAATGGTGACGGCGCTGCTGGTAGCTACGCTGGTATCCCTGCTGACGTTGCTGCACCTGGTGTTGGTCTGGTGAACGCTATGACTACCGCTGCTGGCGTAATCAGCGCTACTGGTCACGCAACTGAGCTGAATGGCGACACTTACATCCTGACTCCTACAGCTAATGCTACTAACACTCAGCTGACTTGGGCTGTTACTGGTACTTGTGTTGCTGCAAACCTTTGTAAGGACTAATTGCAGTCAGGTAGAAACTCAACGTGAGTATTTCTTAACGTAGAGTAAAACCAGATGAACGGGCCTTCGGGTCCGTTCATTTACCATTTAAAAAGCAAAAAGCCAAATTTCTACAGCCATATTTTCATCCCTACCAAGGACAGCGAGTGGTCAAATGATATTGCAAATTAACCAAGACAACGAAAAAGGTTTCACGTTAATTGAATTGATGATAGTCATCGCTATCATTGGCATCCTTGCAGCCGTTGCGGTTCCTCAGTACGGCCAATACACACAAAAAGCAAAATTCGTTGAAGTGATTAATCGAACGGCTAACTACAAAACCGGTGTATCACTTTGTGCACAGGAATCAGGTGGCTTGACGAACTGCACGCCGGGCTCAGACTTCAATATTCCACCTGACGTGAGCAACGATGGCGCCATCGCAAGCCTGACTACTCTACAGGGGATTATCAGCGTAACCAGCAACGCTAATATCGGCGGTCATACCTACACGCTAACCCCGACCTTAGTGCAAGACAACGTCACCTGGGCTGTCACAGGCACCTGTCTGAACGTTGGATACTGCAAAAATTAGGAAGACCCCTGTAGTCTAAGCAGACACTGGAACCCTAGCCAAGATACTGCCTGGCGTTGTATCAGATTGAACATCACTTCATAACAGGCACTTAAATGCCGACAGTTTTTCTGATTACGTCGTCACGCACTTAATATTTTAAGTGCAATCTTACCTACCCAAAATCAAGTAATTGCAATATTTTCGGCTTCAAACCGAAAACACCGTCTATTCACTCAATGTTGGTAAGCAAATGCCAACAGCACGAACCGTCCGCAAACAGACACACATGCGGAAGTAACCTGCAGTCTTTGTTGCGATAAGCATTTGGCAAATGCTTCACACCCTCCGACTCACACAGTCAGTCCGCTCAAGAAGTTGCACTTTTTGCCGATTCTCTATTCGAGAAACATTGCAATTCACTGCGCCTATTTATTTACCGGACTGAAAGAGTGAGCAATCCAATAACAGAATCAAATCACAACCTGAGCGGCCTGCCGAGGCAATTAGTGGCATTGGGCATGCTCTCGGAAGATGATGCTAATTCAGCTGTCGAAACGGCTGCTTCCAAAAAATCCGACTTTTTGACAGTTGCTGTCAGCGAGTTCGAACTGGACCCAAGACGCGTTGCACAGTCAATAGGTGCAGAATTCGGTTTACCGATATTTGATATCTCATCACTGGATGCGGAAACCTTACCGCACCAGTATTTGAGTGAGGAATTGCTTGGTAGCACTAACGCTGTGCCGATCGCACAGCGTGGAACCAGACTGTTCGTTGCGATCTCCGACCCGACCAACAACGAAGCTCTGGATAAGTACAAATTCTCTAGTGGCCTTGGTGTAGAAGCCGTGCTTGTTGAAGAAGACAAGCTTGCAGCACTTCGCCAAAGCGCTCTTGA
>CALLOA010000137.1 GCA_938005265.1 uncultured Granulosicoccaceae bacterium | reverse complement strand
TACCGGAACCTCACGGGTGCTGATTTATCAGAATCCATGTTGCAACGTGCGCAACTCACTGGCGCTTATCAGGAACTGAAGATTGCCGACTTCTCAGAGCCTCTGACTGAACCTGACAATCATTACGACGGGCTGATATCTGTAGGGGTATGGAATAACAGTTTGGGTGAATTTCTAACCACTGAAATGCTACGGATTATCAAACCAGAAGCTCCCGTTGTGTTTTCAGTCAGACCCCAATTTATGCCAGCTTTGGAAACGCAACTGAAGGAACTGGAATCACAACAAGCGATTTCGTCAGTTACAATGGAACGCTCCGATTACATCACCGGCCAGAAATCGGACGCGTTTTACATCGCCCTGAGAAAAAATCAGAAAAAGCTAGACGTCACTTAATAAAAGGCAAGAGACAAAAGCCATGGATTCAGAAACCGACTTTGAGACGATAAGTGCTGAAGATTTTGGCAAATCGCTAAGCGGCATGGGCATTAATCTTCTGGTCAGGGATGTGCTTTCTCTACAGAAATTTCTTACCGATGTTTTCGACATGACAGCATCACGCGTGTCAAAAGACTTTGCAATCATTCAATATCAGAATAGCATTTTGCAACTGCACGCCGACCACACCTATCATAGCCACCCCCTGCCGTCGCTGATTCCCGAAGCCGGTGTGCGCGGAGGTGGCATAGAGATTCGCCTGTTTGGCACAGACCCGGACAGGGCAGCAATTGATGCCGGGCAGCACAAACATGAGAGCACATTGTTGCAAGCCGCAATGAACAAACCACATGGCTTGAGAGAATGTGTCATTCTTTGCGAGAACGGCTACGCTTGGTTACCCAGCCGGGCCTTGCGAGATGGGGAAGCAGTTGATGCTGCTTTCGAATAATATCGATCAATAGCCACCGGCAGGCTTGTAAGCAGTTCGAGCAAGCAGCATAAATAATGTTAAAAACTCTCTCCTTTTAAAACCTACTGATTGCATCACCATGAACCAGACAGCCTCCGAAGAAACTCCTGTAAGCAAGGTTCGCCAACTACTGGCGGCAGGCGAGAACGTCTGGCTGGACGCTGGCAACGGTACGGAACTTCAGGCCCGAGGCGCCAAAATGCACCCGAAGGTATGGTGCGGCATTGCACATGTCGAGTACCCGGAAATCATGCACAGCATCCATTGCGACAATATCAAGGCTGGTGCCAATGTCATTACCAGCAATACCTTCTCCAGCAATCGCAACATGATGGGGCCTGCTGGTCTGGGTGGGCAAGTCAAGGAAGCGGTAACTAGAGGTGTGGAGCTGGCGTTACAGGCAAGGCAACAAACACCACATGATCACCCTGTCCTGGTTGCAGGGTCGATGTCACATCAAGTACCTATTACTCCCGGTACAAACACACGAAACCCGGATACAATGCCTTCTGCTGAAGTTGCGCGGGAAAATTTCAATGAGATCGCACAATTACTGGCAGACGCCGGAGCAGACCTTCTCCTGTTGGAGATGATGTCCGATCCGGATTTGGCTCACCATGCCATTGATGCTGCGAGCGCTACCGGCTTGCCTGTATGGCTGGGCTTATGCTGCAAAAAATCGGACACTGGAGAACTGGTCAGCTACACTCGCCCTGATATGAGTTTTGCAACATTATGCAATGAGTTGATCGATTCACGATCGGAAGCTGTCGGCATCATGCACTCCAATATAGATTATGTACGCGATGCCATTAGCTGCATCAGGAGCTGCACCCAGGCACCTGTCATGGCCTATCCGGACAGCGGACACTTCACCATGCCAGAGTGGAATTTTGAAGAGACCATCTCACCGCATGACTACGCACAGCGTTCCACAGAGTGGATAAACGATGGTGTACAAATCATCGGGGCCTGTTGCGGCATGGGAGTCGAGCATATTGATGCTTGTGTGACAGCGGCGCGATCGTGAAAATAATCTCACCGTGAAAATAATATCTTATCCAAGTCTGATTCCAACCCGGATATAAAATTGCAACTGTGCGCTTCTTCCTGTCACCACCTGTACTGGCAATAATCTGGCTGGTTGCTTTTGCCCCTTGGGTTTCACTACTGCATTGGTGGCTTGCCTGGCCGCTTGGTTATCTCACCGCCGGCAGCGCTTTACTTACGCCGCTTTACACTTTTGTATCCCTTAAAGCTCTGCGCGACGGACCCGATTGGTTTGCCTTTGGCTCCATGCAATTTCTTGGTGCAGGTTCCGTCGGCTGGCCATTGCTGATTCCGGCCTGGCTGGCAACCCTTTTCCTGCCGCAACCTTTAGTCGCTGCTGCATTCCTTGTGATATGGGCTTGCCTGGTAATGCTAGCCATAGTAAACGCACATCGTATTCACGATATTTCAATCGATATTGCTGACTCGCGAATCGAAAAACCACTGCGCTTGGTACAAATAAGTGATGTGCACATAGGCTCCCGGAGTGCAGCCTTTCTGGACAAGGTCGTTGCGCGTGTAAACAGCCACAAACCGGATATTGTTTTGATTACCGGTGATTTACTGGATCTCTCACGCGTCGACGCAGAGGAGCTTAAAGCGCTGGGTGACATCAACGCCGAATCGTATATGTGCGTGGGTAATCACGAACGCTATGTCAATATCGAAAAGGCCTTGGCAGCGATTCGCTCACATGGTGTTCACGTGACACAGGATGAGGTTACCGTGACTCGCGGCATCCAGATCATCTCGATCGATGATGCTGACAAGCCCGATCGTATGGACAACATCATCAAAGACATGGATATTGACCATGACCGGTTTAGCGTGGTGTTGTACCACCGTCCTGATGGCTGGGAATATGTTAAAAAATACCAGCTACCACTGATGCTGGCGGGTCACACACACAACGGACAGGTTTGGCCATTCACCTTGGTAGTTAAAAGACGCTATCCCGAAATTGCCGGGCTGTATCAGCACAGCATCGGCCAGAATGTTATCAGCCAGCTTTATGTGTCCAGCGGCACCGGCACCTGGGGACCAACAATGCGGTTAGGGACGAAAAGTGAAGTGACTATATTTAATCTGTCGAACAAAGCCTGAGGTAAATAATAGCCAGATTTTTATATCCGGATTTGATACCTGGAGTTGCTAACTGGATTGGCTAACTGGATTCGCTAAGTGGAGTTGCTCACCGGATTGTTCTACCCCATTTGTTCTACCCGGATTGTTCTACCCGGATCAGTTTATCGGTATCGTAGCCATTGTTACGAGCCACCTCCAGCAAACGCTGATAAAGCGCTTCTTCTATTTTCGGCTGACGTGCCAGCATCCATAAAAATTTTCGACTGGGCCCGGCAACCAAGGCGTATTGGTAACCATCCTCATCCAGTTCGAATACAACATAACTGCCATAGAACGGACCAAAAAAAGAAACCTTCAAGTGACCGGTTTGCCGATCACCCACAAACTTTGCCTTGCCCGTTGCAGAGTTACGTTTACCGGCCTTTTTGGACGGCTCTACGTAGATTCCGCTATTCAGCACCTTAACCGTACCATCGTCATTCAAAGTGTAGGTGGCACTGACATCGCCCAAATTTCTTTCAAACGAATGATCAAGGCGTGCGATCTCGTACCAGGTACCCAGGTAACGCTGTAAGTCAAAACCCTGCACCGGCTGAATGCCATTCGGAACGGATGTCGTGCCGCAGGAGGTAATGAAGGCACAGGCAAGCAACAACAGCAGATTTAATCCTGCGATTGAACGCCTGCATTCCAAACGAAATTTATCCCGGATGATACTCACGCGTGGCCTCCGGGTTGTCATCAGATCGTTGCAAAGTAGCAAGCTCCTCTCGGGCTGGCTCGGGATTGTTCACGACAGGCGCTAGCATATTGTCACTTGCCTCCTGATAAACATAACGCTTGTAAGATGATGCACCTCTGGCCAGTACATCACCACAAAATGGAGCCGCATTCATCACTGCTATGTTTTCAGCTACTGCATAGTCAATCATGGGTTCCGCATTGGAGTTCACCAGAGTATGACGGTTATGAGTGATCAGCACATCAAAATCTCTTTCACGCAAAATTGGCATGACATCAACATCTCCGGCCGCAAGGCCAACCACTTTACACAAGCCTTCATCACGCATTTTAAACAGTTCATCTATCGCACCACCGACACGTGTAATGGGATCCAGCGATGCAGCATGCTCAGGATCATGGAGGTGCAGTATATCAATACAGTCCAAGTCTAGCGCGCAGGATAACTAATAACGCCACCACAACAGGCGCTTGACACACCCGTTGTTGAAGGAAAACTCAAGGGAAGATTACGCAGAACACGTAGCGCTAAAAACGCAAAACACTCGGCTTCAACCGCGTCGCCCCGCCAACCGACATCCTCAGCCAGTTGAATGTTCACAGATGCCCGCTGCGCTATCTCAGCCACCAGAGCCGGATTATGGCGACCACCACCAGAAAGAACAAGAGTTTGCGGGCGCTGCGGCAGGATATCCAGCGCACGCCCCACAGCACTCGCTGAAAAGGCCGTTAGTAAAGCCGCGCCATCAGCCAATGACAGCCCATCAGCCATAGCCGAAGTAAAATCAAAGCGATCTAATGACTTTGGATAAGGCTGTCTAAAATACGAATGCTGTAATAACCCGGCCAGACGCTGCTCATCCACCATTCCCTTACTCGCAAGCTGCCCCCCGACATCCATACGCCCGTAGCCTTGCCGGCTTACCCAGTCATTGATCGGCGCATTAGCCGGACCAGAGTCGAAGGCAACCAATTGATCGTCATCTCCCCACCAGGTTATGTTACCGATACCGCCAAGATTCAACACGGCCCTGCTGGCTCCACAGGCCTGTTTTTCAGACTTGAGCATTTGTAACAGCGCGCGGTGGTAAACCGGTGCCAGCGGCGCACCTTGCCCACCAGCTGTAACATCTGCAGTGCGGAAGTCCCATGCGACCGGAATACCAAGCGTGTCGGCCATTTGCTGGCCATCACCCAACTGCCGTGTCTGACCGAATTGCGTTGCCGTTGGCGCACGATGCAATACACTCTGACCATGAAACCCGACGATACAGATATCATCAGAACTGATGGAATGTTTCGCCAACACGGAGGCCACAGCAGCCGATTGTTGACGGGTTAGTTCAGATTCAGCCCGGGCGAATATTGCTGGCTCGTTTCCGCGAAATTGCCACTGCTGTGCAGCCAGCAAAGATTCCCGCAAAAGATCAATGGCAACATCGTCATAAGGTTCAAGTGAATAGACGCCGAATTCAGCAATAGACTCGCCATCCGTTTTAAGCAAAGCGACATCAATATTGCCGTCCAGAACGGTACCCGTCATCAGACCTACCGCCCATACAGGCTCCTTACTGCTTGATTTCAGCATATTGGAAACTTGAACTCGATCATTTTTTTCTTACAGTTACGCTTTCCGCAGCAGCTACTATGAGATTATAAGAAGAAATCATCACATTTATTTAAGCGATACTGTATAAATAGGCTTAGGGGACATCGCCTGGCCCAAGACAGGGAATTCACACGGAAAATTTGAACCATTTACGTTTTTACCGTTTATATTCGTAAAAACTATTCGTAAAAACCAGGTCCACAGCAATGGCAGACATTTCAACGGTTGTACTATTTGCAGACTTGACCGGAAGCGTCAGATTATACGACTCACTGGGCGACATCGTTGCCAAAAGTATCGTGGTTGGCCTTCAGGAACAATTGAGTGAACAGGTTGTGGAGTGCCATGGAATTGTGCATGAGATTATCGGTGATGAAATCATGTGCTGCTTTGAACAGGCCGAGAATGCCATAGACTGTGCTGCAAAAATTCATCAAGGCGCTGAAGACTACTGTAAACAACTGAGCAATAGCCAACCCGGCAACCCCTCCCTACCGGACAACATAGAGATGCGCGTCGGGGTCCATACAGGAACGGTTATTCGCGATGGCGAGCGCCTGTTTGGTGATACCGTTAACACAGCTTCAAGAATTATGTCGATCGCCCAGGCAGGGCAAACCATAGCAACTCAAGCGGTGTTGGAGCAGCTACCGGCTCACAAGCAATCCCAGGCAAGAAAATTTGATACAGCAAACCTGAAGGGCAAAACTGCCCCCATGGTTGTCTATGATTTTCCGTGGCAGGTTCAGGGCCTGACTCAAATCCACCATGTTGTAGTCAGCAACATGCCAACCACACTGCAACTCACGTATGCAGAGCAGACATACGATATCAATGTAAAAGACTGCCCCGCCACACTTGGCCGCGCCGTTAATAATCTTGTTGTCGTCGACAGTGATCCGGTTTCAAGGCGCCATGTTTCAATTGAATATCTGAGGGGGCGATTTGTCTTGTCGGACAAATCAACCAATGGCACGCACGTCTACCCTGAAAGAGGAGAGGCAATCTATTTGCGAAGAGAACAACTGCCACTCTGGGGCAGCGGCCGGTTTTCCCTCGGCGCTCCTTGTGAGGAAACGCCTGAGCATATTGTTGAATACAGTTGCAAAAGCAATAGTGAAGATACTGATGGTGAATCGACAACACCTGTGGCATCAATAGAAGCCTGAATCAGGCTTTCCTGCCAGTCTACATA
>CALLOA010000136.1 GCA_938005265.1 uncultured Granulosicoccaceae bacterium | reverse complement strand
GTCTGAATCCAGATCCAGGTAATCCGGAATGCCGTCACCGTCGGTATCACCACCGCCTTCTACAGCATCGGGGATGCCATCGTTATCTGAATCTGCATCCAGATAGTCCGGTATGCCGTCACCATCGGTATCACCATTACCTTCTACGGAATCTGGTATACCGTCGCCATCGGAATCATCGTCCAGATAGTTTGGTACACCGTCACCGTCTGTATCGCCGGCCAGTTCGTCAGCATCGGGAATCCCGTCACCGTCTGAATCATCGTCAAGGTAATCCGGTACACCGTCGCCATCAGTATCGCCGTCCAGCTCCAGACTATCCGGGATACCATCATCATCAGAATCGTTATCGAGATAGTCCGGCACGCCATCGCCATCGTTGTCTACGTTGCCTTCAACTGAATCCGGAATACCGTCACCATCGGAATCATCGTCAAGGTAATCCGGCACACCATCGCCATCGCTGTCGCCCGCCAGCTCATCGGCATCGGGGATGCCATCACCGTCGGAATCATCGTCAAGGTAATCCGGTACACCGTCGCCATCAGTATCGCCGGCCAGCTCCAGACTATCCGGGATACCATCATCATCAGAATCGTTATCGAGATAGTCCGGCACGCCATCGCCATCGCTGTCTACGTTACCTTCGACTGAATCGGGAATACCGTCACCATCGGAATCATCATCCAGGTAATCCGGTATACCATCACCATCACTGTCTCCCGCCAGCTCATTGGCATCGGGGATGCCGTCGCCATCAGAATCAAGATCCCGAAAATCAGGAATACCATCGCCATCGCTATCGCCTGCCAATTCCAGGCTGTCCGGGATGCCGTCACCGTCTGAATCATTGTCGAGATAATCCGGTATACCGTCACCATCGGTATCGCCCGCGAGCTCCAGGTTGTCCGGGATGCCGTCACCATCAGAATCGGTATCGAGATAATCCGGTACACCATCACCGTCGCTATCAACGTTACCTTCTACCGCATCCGGGATACCGTCACCGTCTGAATCAAGGTCCTGAAAATTTGGTATGCCGTCGCCATCACTGTCTCCCGCTAGCTCCATACTGTCGGGGATGCCGTCTCCATCGGCATCATCGTCCAGATAGTCCGGTACACCGTCGCCATCTGTGTCACCATCCAGCTCCAGGTTGTCCGGAATGCCATCATCATCGGAATCGCCATCGAGATAGTCAGGTACACCATCGCCATCGCTATCAACGTTGCCTTCTACGGAATCCGGAATACCGTCGCCGTCTGAATCATCATCAAGGTAATCCGGGGTGCCATCACCATCGCTGTCGCCCGTATTTTCATCTGCATCCGGTATACCATCGCCATCAGAATCCAGATCCTGGAAATCAGGAATACCATCACCATCGCTATCGCTTGCTAGCTCCTGGTTATCCGGGATGCCGTCACCGTCTGAATCACTATCGAGATAATCCGGCACACCGTCACCATCGGTATCACCATCCAGCTCCAGACTGTCCGGAATGCCATCACCATCTGAATCACTATCCAGATAGTCGGGTACACCATCTCCATCACTGTCGACGTTACCTTCGACCGCATCCGGGATGCCATCGCCATCAGAATCCTGATCCTGAAAATCCGGAATGCCATCGCCATCACTGTCGCCAGCTAATTCCAGACTGTCCGGGATGCCATCGCCGTCAGAATCATCATCAAGGTAGTCCGGCACACCATCACCATCTGTATCGCCATCAAGCTCCAGGCTGTCCGGGATGCCATCTCCATCGGAATCATTATCCAGGTAATCGGGTACACCGTCACCGTCACTATCTACGTTATCTTCGACTGCATCCGGAATGCCATCACCGTCAGAATCAGTATCGATATGATTGGGAATATCATCACCGTCTGCATCAAACGATTCAAAAACTTCCAGCCCAAAAATAGAACTGTTGACCCCGGCCAAACTCGCCGTTGACTTATGCTCTATTTCGATACCTTCAGCTTCTCCGATTACCGTGAAGTCATAGGCAAGGAATCCAGATGTTGGCGTTCCAAAATCCAATATCAAGGTATTTCCGGAGATGACGATGTTGTTGGGAATTGTCCCGGTATTAAAAAAATTCGCTTGGGTTACGTTCCAGTCAAAATCCAAGGATGGATTGATAGCGGTAAAGGTAAGTTGATCGGAATCTGCCTTATTGATCGCTGAAAGGGGACCATCTGTCTTGTCAGAATCGTTTCCATCATCCGCCAGGATTCTGAAGTTGCTCGGTTCAGCAAAAGTAAAAGTGGCACTGACTGTCGTTCCATAAAATGTAGTACCAGCATCTTGAAGCCTGAAACCATGATCACTGAATGCCCTGGACTGAAAAGCATTATCGTCTCCAGCCCCTGGAATAATTGTACCGGCACTCACGATAACATCCGTTAAAGTGCTTCCAAACGTACCCGATGTGGTAGTTCCACCACTTTCAGACACACCTGAAAAATTAACAAGCGTCAGTCCACCTCGCTCTACAACGTCAGGTATGCCATCGCCATCATCATCAGTATCATCCTGGTCTTGAAGACCATCCCCATCGGTATCGATGGCGTACACAACAGAAGGTATCGCAAAGGTTGCCAATGACATAAGTACAGCATAGGCAACCGCATGCTTCTTAAACTGAAAAATATCTCGGGATTTATTGTCAGTTGGCAACTGAATGACTGACTGATTTGTCAACTCTTTGTCAGTGGTCAGAAAGCACAGATCGAACAGGTCACACGGTTGGGAAATTGAAATATTGTTTCGTTTTCTACCTGCGGTAAGGCTTTTAAGCGCGCCTATGTTTCCTTTCATTTTCATTGGTTCCCTCCGTGGTTTAACACGTTTGTACTGGGTTATAAACTTGGCAACAAGCAGTATTGGCTGCCACTGTTATAGTGGTTACTTACTACTCGTAAAGCTGTTTTCTACCAGGTGTTAGTAAAGCAATGGGATTCTCGGTTCGTTCATGGAGTATTTTTTGGAACGAAATATTTAACGACTCTTCAACCTTTCACAGCCGAATGACTACTCCTTTTGGTACGATACAAATCCATATATCTGTCAGGATGATTTCTTAGATTAACAACGAATTTTTACAGTACCAATTCGTTTACAGTACCAATTCGGTCCGTTTTTTCAGCATCATCCGCGATCCTTTCAACATTAATGAGAACTAAAAAGGGTCGTTGATACTGCTTAACCAAAGAGTAAAAATGGTTTCAAGCAAAAAATAATCCATGCTTTGTGACTACTTTATTGCCGTGTCTCAAACACGAGTTAGCGGCGGCTTTGGCAAACCTTAAAGATAAAAATAAGTCACTGTAATGGAGAAGGTCTTTTTCGTAGCGGAATCGATTGGACTGTGCTTAATACTTCCAGACACTACTGTCTAAAGTTGCATTAAAACGATAGTTTCTTACTTGGCTGATAGTTTGAAAAGGCGATATTTTTCAGATGACTGATCCTGCACTGGAGTGGCCATGTAATTAATTACCAATAGCAATTGTCATAAGAAGGGTCATCGGGCAGCGGTCTGCCTAGTTGCGAGTGCACAATAAAAACGCCAGCATATAGCTGGCGTTTTCCAATCAGAGATATCCTGCCTGCAACCATCGAAACCTTAGGCTTTGATGCTATAGTTAAGCTCATGCGATGACTATGTCACGTTAGCACCGAAGTTCAAACTGCTTCCCGGGTCCTGCCCTTAGTCTATTGACACGGGCATAAAAACGAGAAATTCATTTTTAGTTGTTTTCATCAACGTGCTCTTGCCAGAATGAGCGTCGCTTTAGATCATTCAGTTTGAATTCTTTCAATGCTTAAAGTCCTATTCCGTCTGGAGCAACAAAATTTCTGTAATATCATGCTCTCCATAGATATCACAGAAACGTAGCGCAGTTCCAGATTGGTTAAGTATGCGGATAATCTGCACTTCCGTGTGTCGTTTGCTTTTTGGTTGCTTGAATCTGAAGACCCTTTTTTGATTCGCTGTTCGACTTCGGCCCATACCACACAGTGTAAACTTCATGTATGAGTAAGGATTTTGCAGACTTGGATAAACGCCTCAACGCGGCGGCGATCAAGACGAGAACACCTGTTATACACTACGACATCACCACGTTGCGCCTGTTCGTGTCCGTGGTGGAGCAGGGCAATATCGCGCAGGCCTCGCGTGTCAATCACATTGCAGCGTCAGCGATCAGTAAACGCGTTTCAGATTTTGAGGCGCGCGTTGGCGTTAATCTGCTCTATCGTCTACGTGGTGGTGTAGAGCCGACAGAGGCTGGCTTAACTGTATTCCGTCGGGCGAAGCGTATCCTGCTGCTGCTGGAGGACATGGAAGCTGAGTTAGGCAAATATACCAACGGGATGAGAGGGCAGGTGCGATTGTGGGCGAACACCTCAAGTATTACTCAATTCCTGCCTGAGGATTTAACGCTTTACGTGGATCGCTTTCCAGAAGTGGGCATCGAATTACGCGAAGAAACCAGCCAGGTTATTGTCGATGGTATTCGAGAAGGTCTTACTGATCTGGGCGTCTTTTCCGGACATATTGCTAGCGACGATCTGGAAACGCGAATCTATCGTCACGATAATCTCATGGTGATTCTCCCCCCCAATCACCCATTGGAATCCTCGGAGCGCCTAACCCTTGCCGACATTGCATCCTATGATAATGTAGGCCTGCAGGAAGGCAGTTCACTACAACACAAACTTATGAGCGAAGCCGCTTCACTAGACATTCCGCTCAGATTTCGCGTGAAAGTGATGGGTTTCGATGGTATTCGCCGAATGGTTGAAGCAGGCTTGGGGTTGGCGGTTTTGCCCGAAGGCGCAGTGATTCCATATATCGACATGGGTGGTTTTTCTGCGGTTAAATTTGACGAACCATGGGCCGCGCGTTCGCTGGTGCTTGGCTTCAGGGACTACAAGTCGTTACCGGTGGTGGCGCGCACCTTGATTGAGTGCCTGGCACCGACTCCATCGTAATTAGAGCCGTAGGTAAAGTCTCGAACCGATATGCCCACCCTCGTCATTGATGAATGGTGAAAACAGGCTAAATTTGCCATGCTTTGGTGTGAATCGGGTTTGCTTTGCTGCGATCCCTTTAAACCACACTCCCTGGTCCTGGAAGGTAAGTCATTTATGTCCGCTGCTGCAGATGTCTTTGATTACGTCATCATCGGTGGCGGAACAGCAGGTGCTCTCCTTACCAAACGCCTGAGCGAATATGGGGCAAGCGTTTGCCTGCTCGAAGCAGGGCCGCGCGACATTAATCCGCTCATACACATTCCCGCTGGTTACATCAAGAATATTTATTCGAATAGCCTCACCTGGGGCTTCGAAGCGGAAGCCAGTGCAGGCACCGCGCAACGTCGTTTTTCGCTGCCGCAAGGACGCGTGCTAGGCGGCTCAAGTTCAGTTAACGGACTCAATCACAACCGTGGGCAAAGTACAGACTTTGATCACTGGGCACAGCGTGGTAATCCGGGTTGGTCCTATAAAGAAGTGCTTCCTTATTTTCGTAGAAGCGAAAACAGGATTGGTGAAGCCGATGAACGCTACCGGGGGCGTAAGGGTGAAATACCCATAACCGACCTCGATTGGCATCACCCTGTATCTGCAGCTTTCGTTAATGGTGCACAGGAACTCGGAATTCCCAACAATCCGGACTACAACGCAGAGAGGCAGGACGGAGCCGGATATTTCCAGCGCTACATCAACAAAGGCCTTCGCATCTCTTCTGCACGTGCCTTTCTGAGCCGCGCAAGACAAAGACCGGGTGTCAAGATTCACACTAACGCGCAAGCGACGACAATCTTGTTTGAAGGCAAACGGGCTGTGGGTGTGCGATACATGAAAGGGGGCCACGCCGGTGAAGAGCGCAGCGTAGCAGCCCGTCGCGAAGTTATCATTTCTGCAGGCACGATCAACACCGCAAAATTGTTACAACTATCTGGCATTGGAGATGCGGGTTTACTGGGCGATCTCGGTGTTCCTGTGATTCGTCATTTGCCCGGTGTCGGGCTTCATTTGCGTGATCATTACGGAGTGCGCATGGTGTCAAGAGTAAAGGGCATCAGCACTATCAATAATAGAGTGCAGGGTCCACCGTTACTTTTGGAGATAGCCCGTTGGCTGATTCGAAAACCGAGCCTGCTGGCCGTCAGCCCCTCGCTTGCACATGTATTCTGGAAGTCTGACGAGAAGCTAAGCAACCCGGATTTACAGTTTGTTTTTACACCCGCAAGCTTCCGCGAAGGCGTGGTCGGGCTGCTCGACAAACAGCCCGGAATGACCTGCGGCGTATGGCAGGAGCGACCGGAAAGCACCGGTTTTGTGCGTGCGCGTTCTACGAATCCGTTTGAGACACCCATAGTTCAACCTAATTATCTGGCTGAAGAAACCGATCAGCAAATATTGCTGGCAGGTATGCGCCTTGGTCGACGCTTGATGCGCACTTCTGCGTTAGCGCCATATTTTGAACGTGAAACGGCGCCGGGCGACGACGCGCAGACTGACGACGAGTTACTGGATTTTGCGCGCAAGACGGGAACGACAGTTTATCACCTGATTGGCACAGCCCGTATGGGGCCAGCCTCGGATCCCGATACCGTGGTGGATGCACAGCTGCGTGTACATGGCGTTGACGGGTTGCGTGTAGTTGATGCCTCTATCATGCCGACCATGCCATCGGCCAATACTAATGCGGCAACTTTAATGATTGCAGAGAAGGGGGCAGATATGATTTTAGGGTTAGCGCCACCCGATATGGAAGAAATATAACCAACACCTTTTAGTAAGAGGGGCATCTTGCTTTAACACGGCGAGTATTGCGTCTAACGATTTATCATCCTGCCAGGAAGAGAAAGGGATTAGCTTTATGAATATTGGATTTGTGGGCGTTGGTGAAATGGGTAGCCCTATGGCGATCAATCTCGCTGCTAGTTACGACGTGATTGCCCTGTGTCGAAATGAAGCCGCTCGTAACACGCTGCAAGCTGCCGGACTAAGCGTTACCAATAATTTGCAAGCGCTGGGCGAAACGGACGTAATTTTCTTGTGTTTACCGGACGCCGGCATCGTTGAAGAAGTTCTGTTTGGGCAAGATGGTCTGGCAGAAGTTTTACGCTCGGGCATGGTGGTGATTGATACAAGCACCATTGAATATGGAACGACCCTCACTATTTCAGAAAAACTGGCGTCACAGGATGTGCAGTTTATAGATGCACCGATATCAGGCATGAGAGCCCGTGCTGAAGAGGGCACCCTGACCATGATGTGTGGTGGTGAACAAGCCCTGGTGGATGAACTGAAGCCGCTACTTTCAACCGTGGCTTCAAATATCATTTTCATGGGGCCCGTTGGCAGTGGGCAACTTACCAAACTCATCAATCAACTTCTTTTCGATATAAATGCCGCAGCCTTGGCCGAGATACTGCCACTGTCTGTAAAGCTCGGGCTGGATCCAGCGAACGTCGGCGATGTAGTGAATAGCGGAACCGGGCGTAGTTATGCGTCTGAATTCTTTATTCCTCATGTTTTGAATGGCGAATTTAGCAAAGGATACCCCATGCGGCAGGCCTACAAAGATTTGATCAGCGGCAGCGAAATATCAGCTCAGCATCGAATACCAACACCTGTATTATCTGCGGCAATGGCGACTTATCAAACGGCTCTATTGGCTGGACATAGCGCAAAAGATAAAGGCGGAATGATCTGCGTCTTTGAAGATTTGCTTGATGTTAAGTTTCGGTCCGGCAAGAAGGAAGGACAGTCAGCATGACCAAAAAACAAGGCTTGAAACGCAACCTGACCAACTATGGCGATAGTGAATTCGCAACCTATCTGCGTAAATCATTCGCACGCTCTATGGGCATTTCCAACGAAATGCTGGATAAGCCGATTGTTGGCATTGCGATGACGCCATCCGGCTTTAACAGCTGCCATCGTGCCATGCCGGATTTGGTAGACGCCGTTTCGCGTGGAGTGCTCTCAGCGGGAGCGCTGCCGCGACCTTTCCCCACCATATCACTAGGCGAAGTTTTTCTAAGTCCAACTGCCATGGTTTATCGCAACCTGATGGCGATGGATACCGAGGAGATGGTTCGTGCACAACCGATGGATGCTGTTGTCATGATCGGCGGCTGCGACAAGACGGTACCGGCTCAACTAATGGGTGCTGCATCAGCGGATATCCCCACTATCCAATTGGTTACCGGTCCCATGTCAACGGGGCGTCATCGTGGTGAACGCCTGGGTGCTTGTACGGATTGTCGACGCTTTTGGGCGAAGTTTCGCGCCAATGAAATTGATCAGGCGGAGATTACTGAAATCGAAGGTAAATTATCAACGACCTCGGGCACCTGCGGTGTCATGGGTACAGCAAGCACGATGGCCTGCATCTCTGAAACGCTTGGCATGTCTCTGCCCGACACGGCCGCCATACCATCAGTGCATTCTCAACGCCTAGTGGCTGCTGAAGAAACGGGAAGCGCTGTTGTAGAACTGATCAAAAGCCCAATACTTCCCAGTGAAATTATTACCGAGAAATCTGTTGAAAACGCTTTCCGTGTGCTCATGGCAGTCAGTGGATCGACCAATGCAATTGTTCACCTTACGGCAGTAGCAGGTCGCCTGGGCATAAAGATTTCGCCAGAACGTCTTAATCAGATATCCGATGAAACCCCGGTTCTGGTTAATCTGAAACCTGTAGGTGAAGGTTATATGGAAGATTTCTTTGCTGCCGGTGGTGTGCGCGCAGTGTTGCATGAGATTAAGCATCTGCTGCATCTCGATACTATTAATGTTGCCGGGCAAACACTGGCAGAAATTCTTGACGAACCGCTGGACTGGGTTGACCGTAACTATATCAAATCATTCAATGACCCTGTTTCCGATGTGGGTGGATTGATTTCAGTGAAAGGCAACATTGCCCCTGATGGCGCAGTATTTAAGCGTGCGGCAGCCACGCCTGAGTTGTTTGAAGTTGAAGGGCGAGCCGTTGTGTTTGAAGATCTGGAGGATCTTGCTAACCGTATTGATGACCCTGATCTTGACGTGCAAGAGAACGATTTCCTGATATTAAAAAATGCAGGGCCAGTGGCAGCTGGCATGCCAGAAGCTGGCTACTTGCCTATCCCCAGGAAACTCGCCCAAAAAGGCGTAAAAGACATGGTGCGCATATCAGATGCACGCATGTCCGGCACCGCTTTTGGAACCATCATTCTTCATGTATCCCCGGAAGCAGGTATCGGCGGTCCGTTTGCTGCGGTTGAAAACGGGGATCTTATTCGTTTTTCAGTAAAGAACAAAAGTATTGATTTATTGGTTGATGACCAGGTTATTGCCATGCGATTAAAAAACAAAGACCCCATCAAAACACCGACTCGTGGTTATCGGGCGCTGTATAGCAGGACTGTATTGCAGGCGGTTGATGGGTGCGATTTTGATTTCCTCATTCATTCGCCAAAGGAATCCAGGTGAATCGTTTCAGCTCTAATTTTTCAGTGAATCCGCTATGAATCTTTTCACCAAACTCCAACAACGTGCGCAGGAAGGCGCACCTATTAAGGTCGGCCTGATCGGCGGCGGAAAATTCGGAACCATGTTTTTATCCCAGGTTATTCGTTTACCGGGGATTCATGTCGTAGGCATTGCTGATTTATCACCGGGCGCTGTTCGATCTAACCTTGAGCTATTGAACTGGCCCCCTGAAATGTATAGTGTCGCCACTCTTGACGAAGCCGGTGAAAAAGGAGCTACATACGTTACGGATAACTGGCACGACCTGACGGAACAACCCGACATTGAGATCATCGTAGAAGCCACAGGCAATCCGATTGCTGCCATTGAGCACTGCTTGGGTGCTTTTTCAGCAGGCAAACATGTAATTAATGTAACGGTTGAAGCAGATGCTTTCTGTGGCTATGGCCTGGCGCTAAAAGCTCAACAAGCCGGTGTGATTTACAGTATGGCTTATGGGGATCAGCCTGCATTGGCCTGCGACCTGGTGGATTGGGCGCGTACTTGTGGATTCAAGGTTGTAGCTGCTGGACGAGGGCACAAATGGCTGCCACATTATCGCCAGTCAACTCCCGAGACGGTCTGGGAACACTGGGGCCTGACAGAGGAACAGGCCGAAAGAGGGCGTTTGAATCCCAAAATGTTCAATGCCTTTC
Organism: uncultured Granulosicoccaceae bacterium; assembly: GCA_938005265.1. GTDB lineage: Bacteria > Pseudomonadota > Gammaproteobacteria > Granulosicoccales > Granulosicoccaceae > CALFCE01. The sequence continues at coordinate 3,422 of CALLOA010000136.1, read as the reverse complement.
TGGATGGATCGAAGCCCGCAATTGAATCGGCTGCTATCGCCAATGGCACCGGGCTGGATGCTCCCACCCATGGATTGGAATTTCCTCCTGGGGCAATTGATGATATTCCTTCAATCATGCGTCCTCAGTCCGAAGGCGGCGTTCTTGAACGTAAAGGCATGGTGGAGGTAGCGTCATGCCTCACACGAGACGGGCAACAAATCCAGCATGACATTCGTAAAGGTGTCTGGGTTTGTTTCGAAGCTGATACTGAATATCTCAAAAATTGCTTCGAAGAGTATAAGGTGGTGACCGACCCCTCTGGCAGGTATATGACCAATTATAAACGCTGGCATTTAATCGGACTGGAGCTGGCCGTCTCGGTCGCAGCTGTAGGCTTACGGGGAGAAGCAACTGGTGTTGCCACCTCATTTAGAGCAGATGTTGCAGCGATTGCAAAACGCGACCTCGCTGCAGGTGAAACCCTCGATGGTGAAGGTGGCTACACCGTCTCTGGCGGATTACGCCCGGCGTTCATTTCAGTTGAAAAGGGATATTTGCCTCTAGGAATGGCTCACAACGTCACTCTTAAAAACCCCGTCTCAGAAGGCCAGCCAGTAACATGGCAAGATGTAGAAATGGACACCACGACAACAGCTTATAACCTGCGTCGAGAAATTGAATCGATGGTGACCGGAACTAAGAGTTAGTTCCCAAGCCCAGAGATGCAACACCGGGTCATTTAACCTCCTGATGTACTTCGACAACATTCCCTTCGGGGTCCTGAAAGAACACCTGATGCCAGTTTTTCGCGAAAGCTGTGCCATAGTCTGAATAAGGTATGCCTCTAGCATCCAGAATTTCCAGTAAGGCGGGAAGGTCATCTGTGCGAAAAGCGATATGTCCGCGATCTACAGGATTGATGACTTGGCCATTCTTGAAAGCCACATCGAGGTCACGCTCAGCAAGGTGCATTTGCATTTTACCTTCGGTAGCGAAACGAATTTGACCATCGTAACCTCGATTCTCGGTTTCCTCCGTTCGCGGGAAATCCTCTTGCGGTACAACATCAAGGCCCAGCACCTCCGTGTAGAATTCGTGCAAGCCGTCAACATCGGTAGATACAAAGTTGATATGGTGAAATTCTAGCTTCATTTCTGTAGCTCGCCTCTGGGTTGATAGTGTGTGTAGTTCGATAATCTTCGCACAAACCCAATATTTGTAATAGTGATCGGCTACTGGAACAGAAATGGCCAGACACTTTTACCCATCTCGCCATATTCACGGACCATTTTCACGGCCGTCAGGCAGCAACTGCCTTCCAGGGGGCAATATTGTAAACACCTGAATCATCCTGAACAGAAGGATGTTCAAACTCAAAAAACTCGCGCGAGTGTGCGCCAGGCCAAGCCTGTGTCAGAGGGAAAGAAGCCTATGAAGAAATAAGCGACTGGAAATCTTACATCGTGGACCTTGCAGGTGGAAACCCTGCCCGGAGAAAGTCTAGCCAACAGCCGGAACCGAGTGTTGCGTGGATGCGTGTGAACGTAGCTGCGAAGCGTACACAGGGATTCTGCGAGCTGTGTGATTGAACCTCGAAATGAGCAGATCTGGAGCCGACATTTTACTCGCAGTGGAAGGCAATATTGACTGACGTGCTACTGGCAAGCGTCAGTCGGTCCAGCGGGGTCAAAGAGCAGAGCGTGTAGATAGAGAGGGCCATACAGGAACCTGGGAGATCTTGTTGATTCCTTTGGCGAGTAGCGGTGAGGACGCCGCATAATAAACGGTCCGGGTCGAGCGTGTGGTACCGATGCGCATTCGAAGCAAACGACAGGTACGACCAAGGGTAGTTGTCTGGCGAGGTATTGACCGAAGCCGACTACAATGATCACCAAGAAGTCATAGCGTCTCATAGTATCGATGAAGCCGGGGAACCTGCCCAAGGGGCCCGTTGGATGAGAAGGGGACGTCGGATCAAGAGAACTTGTGGAGGGACAGATGAACGGGAATCTTAGCCCGAGTAACATCTCAACGAAACAAAGCAAGATAGCATCACTGGCGAGCACTGATTCAGAGCGAGCCCTGACAACATTAGCGCATCATATTGACTATGAGTGGTTGTATGAAGCGTACCGTCGCACACGCAAGAATGCAGCGCCGGGAGTAGATGGTGTGTCTGCTGAGCAGTACGCCGAGAATCTGGAAGAGAACCTGTCGAGCTTGCTTGACCGTTTCAAATCCGGACGCTACCGTGCGCCAGCAGTAAGGCGTGTGCATATTGAAAAGGACGGAGGTAAATCAACCCGTCCACTGGGCATTCCGACACTGGAGGACAAGATCCTGCAGCGTGCAGTAACGATGGTACTGGAGCCGATCTACGAACAGGACTTTCTGGACTGTTCTTACGGTTTCCGTCCGGGACGTTCTGCACATGACGCAGTGTCCGATCTATGGAAAGGGTTGATGAGCTTCAAAGGCTGCTGGGTTATTGACCTTGATATAGCCAAGTTCTTTGATAATGTTGATAGAGCTCACCTGAATGACATGCTCGAACAGAGGGTGCGGGACGGAGTCATCCGTCGCGTGATCGGAAAGTGGTTAAAAGCAGGTGTAATGGAGGGCGGTGTAGTACACCGGCCGGAACGTGGTACGCCGCAAGGCGGTGTGGTCAGTCCATTGCTTGCAAATCTGTACCTTCATCAAGTGCTGGATGTCTGGTTTGAGCGGGACGTCAAACCGCATTTACATAACCGTGCCTTTATGGTTCGTTATGCTGATGATGCGGTACTGTGCTTCAAGTCGGAACAGGATGCTCGTCGAGTGCTTACGGTGTTGGTGAAACGACTGGGTCGATTCGGTCTTAGTCTGAATACTGCCAAGACCAAGCTTATTCGTTTTGCACCTCCTACTCGTCCGGACAATAGTCCGGATAATGCGGACGATGCCAAGCGTCAATTAGCATGCTTCGACTTCCTCGGTTTTACCCACACATGGCAACGATCTAGGAAGGGTCGTTGGATAGTTGTTCGCCGGACAGCGAAAGCTCGATTTGCGCGTGCACTGCGCTCGATATGGTTGTGGTGTCGTCGGAATCGACATCGTTCTCTGGATGATCAACAACAGTTAATCAGCCGCAAGTTGGTGGGCCACTACAACTACTATGGTATTGCAGGTAACAGCCGGAGTCTCAGGTGTTTCCTGTACAGAGTAACGCTTGTATGGTGCTACTGGTTGCGTCGCCGGACCTCGAAGAAGTATACGTGGGAAAGGCTGCTGCGATTGGTTGACCGATATCCTCTTGCCCCGGCACGTTTACCGAGTCATGCTTATTTGACTGGTACCCGTAGCGAACCTCTTGTCTGAGGAACCGGATGCGCTAATCGCGCACGTCCGGTTCTGTGGGAGCCCCGTTCGAGTGATCGGCGGGGCCACCCGATTTT
>CALLOA010000135.1 GCA_938005265.1 uncultured Granulosicoccaceae bacterium | reverse complement strand
AGGACAGTAACTACCGGGCACGTCAGCTGTATGATAGTTACGGAAGTAAATCGGAATTTGTTCTCTACAGTTTCCCGGTTTGAAACGAACTCCAACACCCGCACCCCCCAGCCTGCGACAGATTCAAACTGCTCTTCGCGCTGAGGCCGATAAAGAAGTCGCGCAAAGCTCCAAACGCTTTTTTAAAACTGCCGAAGGCGAGTACGGTGCTGGTGACAAATTTCTGGGCCTGCGTGTGCCGCATCTGCGACGCCAGGTTAAAATCTTTGAAGCTGCGTCCCTGGAAACCATCCGTAAATTGCTTGCCTCTGGCTTCCACGAAGAACGATTGTTTGCGCTCTTTCTGCTGGTACGACAATTCAAGCGTGGTGACCATACCACGCAGCGCGCCATATACAAGCTATACCTTGATTCAACTGCTTATGTAAATAATTGGGATCTGGTCGATAGTTCGGCACCGCAAATAGTAGGGAGCTGGCTGGAAACACGTAAACGAAGCCCGCTATACAAACTGGCCAAATCAGACTCCTTGTGGGAGCGTCGAATTTCCATATTGGCGACTTTTCATTTTATTCGTTTGCATGATTTTGAAGACGCAATTGCCTTGAGCGAACAACTACTGCACGACTCTGAAGATCTGATTCACAAAGCCAGTGGCTGGATGTTGCGTGAAGTGGGTAATCGCGATGTTGATGTGCTGATCAATTTTCTTGACGAACATGCTCTTGACATGCCGCGTACGATGCTGCGTTATGCGATTGAGAAACTGCCTGATAGACAACGAAAGTCCTATTTGAGTAAGTGAGAATGTTGTATGGCGTCATTCGAATTACTTATAGACAGAAACCTGGACTTGACTCAGCGGGCAGTTTCAGACTTGATCGAACCCTTTATCTCATTTGGTGTTAACACCAAGCGACTTTGTAGGTGTAACTTCTCGCCTTGACTGTTGTGAATCTTTTCTTTTCAAAAACCCTCGATAACTATTTTTCCTTTAGCCATACCGGTTTCGATTTGCCTATGTGCTTCCTTCAGGTTCTGGGCATTAATGGGTGAAATCACATCTGTAACGGTTGTCCGGATTCTTTGAGCATCTATTTCACTGGCAACCCAGCTTAAAAGTCGGTGCTGTTCGATCATGTCTGTGGTTTGATGCATTGCTCGGGCGAACATGAATTCCCAATGAAGGCTGGCTGCTTTCATTTTCATTTTGTCCATTGGCATGGGTAAATCGGTATCATCAATCGTCACAATACCACCTTGCGGCCGGATGAGTTCAACAGCTGTATCCCAATGACGCATGTCATTGAAGATGGCGATATGATCCACATGTTGAAGCCCCAAGGCGCGGACCTGTGCAACCATGTCTTCTCTATGATTAATGACATGATCCGCACCGAGCTCTCTTACCCAATTTTGCGTTTCCATTCGGGAAGCAGTGGCGATAACCTGGAGTCCAGCCAGTTTCGCAAGCTGAATACCAATTGAACCTACACCTCCTCCAGCTCCAATAATCAGAATTGACTGACCTTTGTGCGTACCATCGCGATCTATACCCAGGCGATCGAAGAAGGCTTCATATGCTGTTATGGTTGTTAATGGTAGTGCGGCAGCTTGTGCGTGGCCAATTGATCGAGGCTTGTGCCCGACAATGCGCTCATCCACAAGCTGAAACTCAGCATTACAGCCGGGCCGAGTAATGTCACCGGCATACCAAACTTCATCGCCTGGCTTGAACAGAGAAACCTTCTCCCCAACGCTTTCAACAATTCCGCTTGCATCCCAGCCAATAACACGCGGAGGTTCCTCCACTTTGCCTTTTGTGCCACGACCCGCACGAACCTTGGTATCAACTGGATTTACTGCTATCGCTTTGACGGCTATGAGCATGTCATGATCTGTTGGTGCTGGTTTGGGTAATTCCACATCCAGCATTGCATTTGCATCATCAATGGGTAGATAGTGTTTGATAGCGACAGCTTTCACTCATTTTCTCCTGATCAGCCAATTTGTGTCATTTCATTGAGTGTAAATTCAGCAACGCAACCTTCGGTCGCCTTCATATAAGCTCCCAGGTGAGGCGCATTCATATGCGTTTGCCAAAGCTCTCGGGATTCCCAGTTTTCGTAAAAGACGAAATGCGCTGGATTGTCATTGTCTTGATGCAGATCGTAATTGATGCAACCTTCTTCCGAGCGTGTTGTATCAATAAGCTTCATCAACTCCGTTTTAACCAGATCAGTTTTATCCGGGTTCGCTTTGATGTTTGCAACGATGGTTAGTTTGGCCATGAAATACTTTCTCTTTGGTTTGGTTAGCTTACATTATATAAATCGTGTATACAGGATAAATACCTTTTTGCAGGAAATATAATCCACTATAATCGGATAATGTTGCTCGAAAATCTCCAGCTCTTTTTAACTATTGCTGAGAAGGGCAGCCTGATCGGCGCTGCACGCGAGACTGGTATGTCGAGTACCCGGGTCTCAGAGCGATTGGCGTCATTGGATGCTCATTACGGCGTCGTTCTTTTCAACAGAACCACGCGCTCCATCAGTTTGACGGAAGAGGGGCGTGTTTTGGTTAGTGGTGCGAAAAGTGTCATTCGAGAAGTCTCCGATCTTGATGCACTTATCCGTTTCGGTGCACAGACACTGTCGGGGCCTGTCCGTATCAGCGCACCAATTGATCTTGGACGCAGCATCGTTTCTGAAGTTATTACTGTTTTTACTCAAGAGAACCCAGCGGTGTCTATTGAACTGTCACTCTCTGACGGTTATGTCGACATGGTTGGACAGGGATTCGATTTGGCAATTCGCTTTGGTAATGTCAGCGACTCGTCGCTTCGTGTTCATAGTCTGGGAAATTTTCAGCGCTTGGTATGTGCTTCGCCAAAATATCTAGAGAAGCACGGCGTGCCCAGGAAACCAAAAGACCTTACTAAACACAATTGTTTTGTTATGCGATTTGGTATGACTCTCGATAACCTCTGGGAGTTTGGCAGCGGTTCTGAACGAGAGCGTATTCAGGTCAGTGGCAATCGCATCGTAGACGATGGGTCATTAATTAGATCATGGGCGCTGGCAGGAGAGGGTGTTGTATTAAAATCAGAGCTTGATGTTCGAGATGATATACGTGATGGAAAGCTAGTATCGCTACTAGAAAAATACTTACCTCCACCGAACCCATTGCAACTAATGTTTCCTCCAGCACGTGCTCAGTCGCGCAGAGTTTCTGCGCTGGCAGAAAAGATTGTGAAGACGATTGGCAGAACATCGTAGCTCTGTCCCGATATGTCTGATCTTAAACATCGCCCAACCAATTCCAATCGTGTTCAATGGTAAGTAAGCTCAACAAACGCTGCTTGAATTTGCTCAACGCGAGTTCGGGTCAGGCCATGTCAACGCGAGTTCGGGTCAGGCCATGGCAAGACATTGGAATCACTACCAATCTGCTTCTTTAAAGGTGCGTTAAGGCGCTTACAAAGCATTTTTGCTAGTAAAAATGCGTTTTAAGCTCTTGGAAGAATAAGAGCGCGTCGTTGTTTTTGCTTAAAAGTGAATTTCGGCGCTCAAACTTGAACGTAAGCGCTTTATTTAGGGCAAAATGTTATGAAATGCTAAGGCTTTCAATGGCTTCTGGTGGTCTGACCCTGTTGGAAGATTTTTTTAAAATGTGTTGGCCTTGTTGGTAGGAGAATAACTGATGCGTTCCATAGATGGTGTTTGGCAGATGATCAATACAGAATGTATTGCAGTTGATGGTAGCGCCTTGCCGCCACCATATGGTGGCGCTTCGGGCATGGGTGTTATATATGTACGGAACAACCGATTAACCTGCGTGTTGTGCAGCAGTGAGCCATCGTCACCAGGTCGGTCGCCTGAATACAATTCCTATTGTGGTCCTTATAGCTATGATGGCAAACGATTGATTACCCGGGTAGATGCATCGTCTAACAAGGAATGGATTGGTACCGAGCAAATCAGGGATGTGTCTTACGACAATGGCATTCTGACATTATGCCCCGTAGAAGGGAGTGGGCCTGTCGACAAGGGACAGCGTGTGTTGCACTGGGCAAGGTTGCCGGATATTGAAAGCGCTAACCAGTCGTGAAGAGTGGGTGCTGTACGACTGCACATAAGTTATAAGCCAAGGTGTTGAAAGCTGCGGTTTGTCAGCATAGTAAACAGATATTCTTACGGATATTTTTTACAGATATTCTTGTTTACCACGTCCCTCCTGAATACCGGGAGGACGTTGATTTTGCTGGTAAGTGTAAGCACAAAAATTCCTGCTTCTGATCTGCCAGCAATTAGCTCATGGCAAAGCCTCTATAGTCATTAGTCTTTTGCGGCCAGTTCACGTTTTTAACTGGTTCCAACTTTCTGCAATCAAGACAATATTTTACAAGCCGATAATCCGCAAGTAGTTGTGAATTATACAGGTATGGGCAGAAGCTGATCGATGGAAATTAGAACGGGCACCACCCAGAATATCTTTGAAGGCTCACCAGATCTTGTACTCGTCTTTGCAACACGTGAAACCCTGACAAGCGAAGGTTTCGTTCCGGGGCTGAACGAACGTTTCCCGAATGCAGTTATCACTGGCTGCTCAACTGCGGGGCAGATACACAACGACGATATTGTTGATGCAGAAGCACTGATTTCTACGCTTCAGTTTGAGCACTCCACCGTCCGTTCAGCCACGGCTCCACTGACCGACCCCAGCCTGAGCTATGACGCCGGACAAAATCTTGGTGTGATGCTGAATCAACCTGATCTTGTTGCTGTCCTGGTACTCTCTGATGGTTTGAACTGTAACGGCTCGGCACTGGTTGAGGGTCTTGCTTCTGAATTTGGTGAGAATGTAACGGTATTTGGCGGGCTTGCTGCGGACGAAGATAAATTTGAAGAAACGGTCGTGCTGGCCAATGGTATAGCCGATACTAAACGTGTTGTAGCAGTCGGTTTTTACGGTGATCGACTCGATGTCACGACAGGTTCAGAAGGAGGCTGGGAAATCTTTGGGCCTGAACGCATCATTACTTCATCGGTTGCCAATGTGTTGTATGAACTTGATGGCGAGCCTGCGCTGGAACTATACAGTCGCTATCTGGGTGATCGGGCGCAAGAGTTGCCCAGTTCTGCGCTCCTGTTTCCTTTATCGATTCGCCCTCCTGGTGCTGATCCAGCCGTTTCATTAGTGCGGACTATTCTTGGTGTTGATTCTGAAAACTCTTCGATGACTTTCGCAGGGAATATTCCACAGGGCTGGAGTGCTCAGCTGATGCGTGCAAGTTTTGATGCATTGATCGATGGTGCCGGCAGGGCTGGCAACCGTCTGGAAATAGATAAGCCAGCTTCTGGCAACGGCTTTTGCATGGCAGTATCTTGTGTGGGGCGTCGTCTTGTTCTGGGTCAGCGAGCGGATGAGGAAGTGGAAGCGGTAACCGAACTGCTCGACCCGCTCTTTGAATTGATTGGTTTTTACTCTTATGGCGAACTGGCACCAGGCTTAAGTGGCCGGTGCGAGCTGCACAACCAGACAATGACGCTCACCGCAATCTGTGAGAGATAAGCAATTCGTCTATAAACAGTGAATCGGTGATGGCAAGTTTGCCAATGAAACGACATGGGTAAAGACTCCACAGAGCAACGTTCAGAGCGACTGGTTGCCCGGCAGCTACGAAAGTCTGGCCTCACCACTGAGCCCGGCAGTACTGTTGAGCAATTTGTGGAGCGAGTGCTTGCGACCTATGCTGAAGCCGAAGAACAGCGCCGGCTCAACGATCATGCCTTCAAACTTGCTTCTGCTGAAATGGCAGAACTCAATACCCAGTTGGAGAGAAAAAACCAGCAGCTTGAGCAAGCACTTGAATCTTTGATGCGAAGTGAGCAGATAGAAAAGCTCAATGACGAGTTATCGTCCAAGAACGAAGAATTGTCCAGGTTAGCCAATACTGATTCCTTAACGGGTCTTTTGAATCGCTATTCGTTCGGACGTTCACTTGAACAAGTGGCCGAAGCGATTGGATCTGAAGGTTTACTCGCTGTCGCGATTATCGATCTTGACCGGTTCAAATTGGTCAACGACACCTTTGGTCACGACGTAGGTGACCAGCTTTTGATCAAGGTAGCTGAGAGCCTGCGCGGCGTTAAAGCCGATAATGATCTCATCGCGCGCCTGGGTGGTGATGAGTTTGCTTTTGCGCGAGTCGTTGAGTCTGAAAGCGAAGCCTACGATTTTGTGAAAGCTCTCTCGGAGGTGCTTGAAATTCCCCTGGTCATAGATGGCCTCAAGCCTATTCATGGCGGAGGTTCCGTGGGATTAGCGATGAGCCAGGGTGGGACATTGGACCCGGTCGATTTGTTGCGAGACGCCGACACTGCAATGTACCGGGCGAAGGAAAACACGCTTAAAAGGTACCAGGTCTTTGACCTCCAGTTCCGGCAGGAGGCAACTCGCCGTTACATGCTCGAGCGCGAGATACGCGGCGCCGTGCAGGATATGGACATTCGCCTTTGCTATCAACCTATAGTGTCGGCATCAAACGGGCGCACCATCCTTCTTGAGGCGCTTTCACGTTGGAATTCACCTACACTGGGTGCTGTTTCACCACCGGAATTTATTGCCACTATAGAAAGGCTTGGCCTCTCTGTGGACTTTGGTCGAAAAACCCTGACCAATGCCTGCCAGCAGATGCGACAGTGGCAGGATGCGCACCCGGACATGGAGAGAGTTGCTGTTGCAGTTAATTTTGCTTCACCTCAGTTGCTTGATATAGGGCTGGTAGAGTTTATATCCAATACACTGGACGCTTTGTCACTGGATGGTCGAAGTCTGGTCATTGAGCTAACAGAGTCGGACTTGCTACAGGATTTTGACCGCGCTGTCAGTGTGCTTGCGGAATTGCGCAACATGGGTATACGAATCGCCATTGACGATTTCGGGACAGGCTACTCAGCACTAGCGTATCTATCAAGACTTCCGGCTGATTTCCTGAAAATAGATAAAGCGTTTGTGCAGAACATGGAGACAGACGAATCGGTTCGTCGTTTAACACAGGTTATTGTAGAGCTTGCCTATCGGTTCGATCTTGAGCCCATCGGTGAAGGGGTGGAGGATCTAGCTCAGAAGGCTTCTCTAAAAGAATTCGGTTGTGATCTACTCCAAGGCTACCTCTACGCCAAGCCGGCAGAGGCTGACGATGTGCCTGCTATGTGCGGTTGGTCGAGCGATAATCACTTTCAGACGAAGAAGGCTGCGTAGCGACAATCTGAACGCAAATCTGAGAATCAAGTGTGAGTCTTGGTTCGACCTCGCCACCTCTCGTCACGATAAGCAACTCTAATTGACACTAATGACAACAAACTGATGCCGGCAGCGATTATGAGTGCCAACTTGTAAGACATTGTCTGATCGAATAACCATCCACTGAACCAGGGGCCAACCAAGCCTGCCACTCCCCAGGCAGTAAAAATCTGACCATATATTCGAGGTGCAGCCTCGGTACCGAAAATATCGGATATTGCCACGGGATAAACAGCGATTAGTGCGCCATAGCAGTAGCCGATAATTCCAAGACTTGTAAGCATGGCAATCCAGAATATGCTCAAGGGGCTGACCAAACATAGCAACCCAACACACGTTAGCACTGGCAACCACAATAACAGGCTTCGACTCGATAGCCGGTCAGAGAAATAACCTGCAGTAAAACCACCCAGCATGTTGCCCAGTGAAACAACGACTGGTGAAATTGATGACATCCCTCCATCCGGGTTAAGCCACAGTGCAATAGCAAAAGCGTGACCGATCACCATCAAACCAGCCGCGACCGCACCACCGTAACTAAACCACAACAGCAATCGCGTGCGCTTTAATTTATCTGCAAGGGGTTTCGCCATGGCTGTGGCGGATTCACTCAGGAAAGAAGCCCCCGAAAAATGCACGAATGCCGCTGAAACAAAGCTAACCAATAAAACAATAACAGCCATTGCAAGTAGAGCCAGATCATTGCCACCGCGTTTAATTAGCGCAACAAACATCACAGGTGCTAAAGTCGCACCAACTGCGTAGAACGCAGTCACCAACCCCATTGCAAATCCTTTTCCTGAATGTGATGTCTGACCGGCCAGTTGCAAGGCATAACCATACCCCACACCATTGGCACTTCCAAAAACAATTCCGTAGAAAATAGTCAGCTCCAATAAGGAGCTACTTCGGGCGGCCAGTGCCAGCCCTGCAGCCGCAATCAGACCGCAGACTGCAAACAGTACAGCGGGTGAATACCGCTTATAGATCCGGTAACCAAACAGAACAGCGATGGTCAAGCTGACAAGAGCTAATGAATAAACAAGGCTCACACTGGCTCGGTTAGCGCCGAACGTATTTTGCCACTGTGGTACGAATACAGAAAAAGCGTGAATGGTACCGAGCACGGTTGTCATGGCACAACAGGATGCAACAACAATAATTTGTTTCGATTGCTTGTTCTCCATAACAATCACTTCCATCAAAACGGCATCAAAACGGGGTCAGACCATGGCAAGACATTGTAATTACTAACAATCTGCCTGTTTGAAGATGCGTATAGACACCTTACGATGTACTTTTGATGTTGAAAATGCGTTTTTACTTCGTTGGTATGGTTAGATGGCACAGAGTTGCATTTTTTAAAACACAATTTCGGGCCTCATACTTGATTCTAAGCATAATTTTGAGGTTCTGAGGTTCCTTTTTGGTAGGAATATCAATAGTTAACCTTGGTCCGACCCCGTCCCATGTACTTTTGATATTGAAAATGCGTTTTTACTTCGTTGGTATGGTCAGATGGCACAGTTGCATTTTTAAAACACAATTTCGGGCCTCAAACTTGATTCTAAGCATGATTTTGAGGTTCTGAGGTTCCTTTTTAATAGGAATATCAATAGTTAACCTTGGTCCGACCCCGTCCCTATGAAAAATGTAACTTTACGGTTATAACTCTTTCCAGAAATGACAGGCAACACGGTGTGTGCCGGGTGAAGAAGCGTGTGTAGCATCAGAACCAGTGGCGCTCAACGTCGGTTCTTCTTCACGACAGCGCTGTTGCGCATGGGGGCAGCGAGTATGAAACTTACAACCCGGTGGCGGGTTGGTCGGTGACGGGATTTCACCACTGAGTTTTTGCGCGTTACCGCGATCATCCGGGTCCAGCGATGGAATTGAGGAGAGCAGGGCGCGGGTATAAGGATGGCGAGGTGAATCGAACAGTTGCCGGGTGGGTGCTGTTTCCACCAGGCGGCCTAGATACATCACGGCCACGTGATCACAGGTATGTGCCACAACGCTGAGATCGTGGCTGATAAAAAGAAACGTCAGCGATAATTCTGTCGACAGCGAGCGCAGCAGGTTCAATACATCCGCTTGAATGGAAACGTCAAGTGCTGCAACGCTTTCATCAGCCACAATAAAGTTCGGGTTGGACACCAAGGCGCGGGCGATGGAGATGCGCTGCCGCTGCCCGCCGGAGAAGGCATGCGGGTAACGTCGCAGGTGCTCAAGGTTTAATCTGCATTTCGCGGCAATTTCACGAACCCGTTCATCGGTTTCATCGCGTGTTCTGGTAAGCCCCATGACTTCCAGCGGTTCTGCGATGATGTCACGTACCGTCATACGAGGACTCAGTGCTGCATAAGGGTCCTGAAAAATAAGCTGGGCACGTTTACGGAATTCCTTCAGTTCGTCTCCATCCATATTAACCAGATCATATTCAACCTCGCCATCGTTGTAGGTAGCCGTGCCTGAGGTTACCGGAGCGGCTTTCAATAATGCCCGGCCCAAGGTGGTTTTGCCGGAACCCGATTCACCTACAAGCCCGAAGAAGCTGCCTTTTTCGATGCTGACATCGATCGCATCAATGGCCTTTACAACAGGTTTGGGCCCAAACAGTTTGCCACGCAGCGGATAATGAACTGACAGGCTGTTTGTTGTAATCAGTGGCTTATTCATAACGTAGCACCATCAGGGGCTTCGTCTGTTGCGTGACCCGTGTTTGCGCTTGGGTGATCTTCAAGTAACAGGCAGGCCGCTTCATGGGCAGGTTCTATTTGCGTGAACACCGGCAAAATCTGATCGCATCGCCCGGCAATAGCTGATTCGCAGCGTGTATGGAACACACAGCCATTGGGTCTCTCCAGTGGTGACGGAATATCACCCGGTACGGGAGACAGTTCCGCATCGAGATCATCAAGCTTTGGTAGAGCTCGCAGCAAGCCCTGGGTATAGGGGTGGGCGGGGTGGCGAATAACATTGCGCACCGGGCCGGTTTCAAGCAGTTTGCCAAGGTACATAACAGCCACCCGGTCAGCCGTTTGTGCAATCACACCAAGATCGTGAGTGATAAAGAGGATGGCCATATTAAATTCCTTAACCAGATCCTGCATCAATTCCAGGACTTGTGCCTGGATGGTGACATCCAGTGCTGTGGTCGGTTCATCCGCTATCAGCAAGCGTGGCTTGGTTGATAGTGCCATAGCAATCATCGCACGTTGCCGCATACCGCCGGAGAATTCAAAGGCGTATTGCTTGAAGCGCTGCGGTGCATCGGCAATGCCCACACGTTCCAGCATTTCGATCGACAGATTGGCTGCCTGCTTTTTGTTCAGATCCGTGTGCAACATTAACTGTTCCACCATCTGGTTTCCTACCGTAATGGCAGGTGCAAAGCTTGCCATCGGCTCCTGGAAGATCATGGAAATTAGGCCACCGCGAATCTGGCGGTGTTCGTTTTTCTTTTTAAGTGCCAGCACATCAATCTGGTGCTCGCCATCATAGAGCCAGATTTTGCTATCCGGGTCATAAACCGTGTTATCTGCATTCAGTAGCATCAGTGACTTTGCGGTAACCGACTTGCCGGAGCCACTCTCTCCGACCAGCCCCAGTACCTCGCCGGCACTGATCTCGAAATTGACATTCTCCACAGCTGTGATCAAACCTTCGTCCGTTGTAAAACGGATGGTGAGATTTTCGGCCTTGATGACGGGTGTACTGGACATGTAGGGAGAAGGTGCTGTTTGTTATTTCTTCACAGATGAATAGGGATCGGCGGCATCACGCAATCCGTCACCGACAAATACGAAGGCCAGCACCAGTGCGATAAAGAAGATTACCGGAATGAAATACCACTGGTAGTTCAGCAACACATCCGCTTTGGTTACGTTCTGCAGCATTACCCCCAAGGAATTGACCGGGTCTTTGAGACCAAGGCCGATGAACGACAGAGCCGTTTCGGACAACACCATATAGGGAAAGGATATAACCAGATCAACGATGATGTAGGAGGTGAACGAGGGCAATAAATGTTTGCGGATAACATGCCCTGCACCAGCACCTTGCAGTTGTGCTGCCAATACATAGTCCTGATTACGTTCCACTAGCAAGTGCGTACGCACCCGCCTTGCAAGCGTGGGCCAACCAATTAAACCCAGAATAATCGAGATAAAAAAGAAGCGCATTTCAGCCGACCAGGTGTCCGGCACAAAGGCCGCCAACGCCATAAATAAAGGGATCGCGGGCACGGTTCTTACCGCATCGGTAAACATCTGGATAAAGCCATCCAGAATGCCTCCAAAGTAGCCGGAGATGCCGCCAATAATCAGCGCTAGAACAAAACTGATAAATACCCCCAGCGTGCCAACAGCCAGGGAAGTGTAGATGGCGTGCAGGGTACGCGAGAATATATCCTTGCCGGTGGAGTCAGTGCCGAAAATATGCACACTGCCTTCTTTTGCGCCGAACAGGTGTTTGTTGAAAGTAAACCCCGGTATGGTGAAGTCGAGCTTTTTGCCGGGTAAATTGATGTTCCAGTTAAACAGCTTGTATTCCCAGCCTTCAACATACAACTCAAGATAACGCCTTTTTTCTGTATTGACTTCGGTTACCCAACGAAAATTGGTTTCAATAGAGCGTGTACGTTCCAGTGTGTAGAGGAACGGTCTGGCCGAGCAGCCATTGTGGTCACAAAATTTAGGGATTTGCGGTGCACCATTCTGGTACTCCTTGTTACGACCTTTGATCGTTGGGTCATAAGGCGACAGGAAGGGTGCAAATACTCCCAGCAATATCAGGAAAATCAGCACGCTACCCGCGATCATCGCACCACGATTTGATCTGAAGCGCGTCCATATCAGTTGCGATTGCGTTGCTGTGAAATATTTCTCGCGCGCTTTCTGGTCAACCTCGATGGTTGCGCCAAGTGCAGCACCGCTGACATTGCCTGCGTTACTTGTACTGGTCTGGTCAGTATCCGCCATCGTCAAGCTCCCATCACCGAACGGCGCACTCGTGGGTCAACAACCGCCAGTGCAATATCCGTAATAAAATTAAGCGCAACGATTGAAGCGGTCAGCAGGAAGATGATCGCACCGGCGAGCTGCTGATCATTGGAACGAGCTAATGAATCCAGTAGCAGGGAACCCGCTTCTGTTAATGTGAGAATCGCCGCCACTATCGGTAGCTCGTTAAATACACGGTTAAGATCAAAGCCGAGTGAGTTGATGATCGGCCCCAGTGAATGCCGTGCCGGGTAGCGCCACAGCAATTTGCCGCCACTCAGACCGCGGGCTTTGGCGGCTGTTACATAAAGTTTGCTGGATTCATCCAGCATGAGGGCGCGTACGGTTTGCAGGGCAAACGCTGTGGCCGACCAGCCAAGCACAAACACCGGTAACCACGCGTGTGACAGAAAATCCAGAACACGCGCAATCGACCACTCGGCATCGCGGTATTCTTTTGAAAAAAGCCCCGACAAAGTATCACCAAACACCATGGTCGAGAACAACATGATCATCAGTGCCAGCAGGAAGTTGGGCATGGCAAGCCCGAAGTAGGAAACAAAGCGCAAGCTGCCATTCAGCCATTTGCTTTTTGAGGCCGAGGACAGGATACCCACGGGTATGGCGATCAAATACGCGAAGATGAGCGAGGTCAGGCAAATGCCCAGACTCAACAGAAATTTATCACCCAGCAGCTGGTTTATATTCAGGCGAAGAATGCAGCTGTCCCCGAATTCACCACGAAAGAAAACGTTGCCAACCCAGTTGCCCCAGCGTTGCAAAAATGGTTTGTCCAGCCCGAGGCGCCGTTCCTCGGCTTCAATATCATCGATAGATATTTGCTGGCCCTGTGTGTTTTTAAAAGCCAGATACCGTTCAGCACAAGTGCCGGGCACCATTTCCATCAGGGAAAATACAATCAGTGACACCAGCAGCAATGTAAAGATTGCCATCAGTGCCCGGGTTAGTGCGAATTGCGTGAACTGAAGCATGCTTTAAATTCTACCAACAAACACAGGTGCTGTAATGCGACAGCCCGGCCGCGAATGCGGCCGGGCTGCTGACGTTGCTTAAAGCTATAAGTTGCTTAAAGCTTACTCATCAAGCCACCACTGATAAGCTTTGTATGGGTAGGTACGGTAGTACTCGTAGGAATTGGTCTTGAACGTTACATAGTTCTTCAG
The DNA here is from genome assembly GCA_938005265.1 of uncultured Granulosicoccaceae bacterium. Taxonomy (GTDB): domain Bacteria; phylum Pseudomonadota; class Gammaproteobacteria; order Granulosicoccales; family Granulosicoccaceae; genus CALFCE01. Next base: position 12,353 of record CALLOA010000135.1, on the reverse strand, counting down.
AGCGTTGCGACGATAGATCGGGCCCTGTGACTTAACGGTGCCAATGAAGAGTAAATTACCCGTCATATTCTCCACCATGCGAGCACCTGCGGCATTCGACTCTTCTGAACCAGCCACTGCTGACTGGAAGATATTGATGTCTTCGATCAGTTGCTTGACATAGTCCGGTGGCTCTACACCTTTGGTGCCATTCGAATCTACCCATTCAGCCCACAGCATACCTGTGCGATGGCCGAAATAGTTCTCGAAAGGAGGTACCCACAGTTCGTTGTTACCGAGAATGATGCCCACAGGCTGACCCTTCTGCCACAAACCAACATCAAGCTGGTTGGAAGACTGTGCTGAACGGTATTCATCCGGCGTTACTTCTTTCACGGTCGTTTGAACTCCGGCTTCGGCCCAGTACTGGCCCACCAGTTCAACCACCTTGCCGGCGATGCCCTGCGTTGCAAATTGCATGTTCAGAACAATCTTGTCGCCGTTGGGTAGCTCACGGAAACCATCACCATCGGTATCTTTCATGCCGACTTCATCCAGCAGGCTTGCCGCTTTTTCGGGATCATACTCAGTGGCGAATTGGGTCCACTTTTCGTCAACAAAATCCGGTGTTGGTGAGAAGCCAATGTACTGATGCGGGATTCCCACACCAAAGTAGGCAACCTCATTCAGCTCTTCACGATTGATCGCGATTGACATGGCCTGGCGAAAACGCAAATCACCAAACACTTTACGCTTCTCTTCATCTTCAGATGTGACGTTGAAAGAGAATGCGTGCATTGCAATGTTCGGCAGAATATCTACGCTGTAATCACTCTTTTCCTGGTTTTCCAGAAGGATAGGAGCAGACTCCATTTGCAGTGATTGTGCTTTGTAATCCGCTTCACCATTGACCAGCTTCAGGATTCTGACTTCATTGTCATTGGCATAGATTTCATCTTGCTCATTGATGTAGGGCATCTGGTTACCGGCCGTATCCACCACGTGGAAATACGGATTGGCAACGTAATGACGCCCTTCGGTGGTGTCGCGAACCACAACATAGGATTCCAGCGATGGGTACACATCTTTTGGTAGTGCAGCTACCTTGTCCGGGCTGTTAAGCAGAGGCGTTGGTGTATCAGTCCAGTCCGAGTTACCGAAGTAGGCTGAGATTACTGCCAGACCGTTTTCAAATCCGGCATCAGTTGCCAGCTTGTCTGCATCCGGGTTGATATCAGGATGGTATTGGCCAAGAAAGTGTTTTGGCAAAAAGCCTTGTGCAAAGGATGTAGCAAAGTGAGCCAACAGCCCCGGCTTGGGTGCAGGCAGATTGAAACGAACTGTTTGCGCATCCACAACGTCGACCGTCATGGGCTCGCCGGCAACCAGTACATAGTCTTTGGGCTTTTCAATGACTTTCGGGTCGAGTGAGATGTTGTCGTACCAGAACTTTACATCTTCAGCGGTGAAGGGTGCGCCATCAGACCATTTGTGCCCTTTGCGCAGATGAAAAGTCAGTTGCGTGAAGTCGTCGTTCCATTCCCAGTCTTTGGCAATGTTGGGAACGATCGTTTGCAGGTCATCCGAGTAACGCACCAGATTGACGTGGCGGGTGGACAGGAAATCAGAGGTACCCGCTTCGGTTGCGTTGGAAAGTGCATCAAAGGTGCCGCCGTACTTACCGATGGAATCGTAAGGCACCATAACAAGCGGTTCTTCGGGAATTCGTTCTTCTAGTGGCGGCAGATCACCGTTGCCGCGAATCATGCCATTCAACCCATCCATTCCAGGGTTGCCTTGAAAAGTCATTTTGCAGTCTGCTGCTGCTTCAAATTCGGATAGTTCAAATTGCTGGGGATATTTACCGTCTCCCACACCTTGCATATCAGCAACAGTAATTTCCGGGCAATTGGCTAATGCAGCTCCGGAAGCTATCCAGGCTGTTGCAAATACCAGTTTCTTATACATGCATTGGTTCCTCTTCAATGTGGTCCATCTTCAATAGCCAGACGGTCAGTCGCCCGACTTCAAGAACAGTATATTTTTCTAAAGTTACACCAGTGTTACGAACTCCTCGGGTGGCAAAAAAGCGCTCACCGACGGTTAGATACTACATCAGATAGCGAAACAGGATACAGCTTTGCGAAGTGGCTGCACTATTAAAGGCTGTAGGCACCTTTTTTGTGCCACAGGCAAGTAGTAGTACGCGATCAGATAAATAAAAATCAACAACTTAAAGGTTGATCATGCGATACCAGGCAGCCGAAACCCCAATTCAAGCATTGGTGGTATTTGAGTGATTATGAATCCAATAACTGCAAAGGCAGGGCAAGTAACTGATCACCGGTTGATGCCAATATGGCAATGACACCTACAAAGGCGGCAACCGTGAACACATACCACACGGTTGAAAATATTTGCCCGTAGCGATCAAGCGGTAGCAACAGGCTTTGTTTTCTGAAGCGCCATTCCATAACAATTTCAATCGTACCGATCGCCAGAATAAATCCAAGCAAGGCAAGCCCGAAGGTATAACTGAGATAAACCCCGAGTGCCGCACCGGCTATGCACAACACCAGGCCCACCATGTTGTGCATGGAGAATGTAATCGCCTGCAATAAACGCCCACCATCCAGTGGCAGAACGGGTAGCAGGTTAAACAGATTCATCAGGGCATTAAATGATGCAACACCGGCAAAAAACAGATTGCCGGTCAGAAAGTACAACAGCATGGCAACGATCGATAAAAACAGACCGAAAGTCGGGCCCATAATTGCAATGACGACTGCCTGCCAGCGCGTATTTATGCGCGAATCCATGACAGCCAGCCCACCGACAAACGGAATCAGGTAGATGCCTTTCGTCGGGAAACCAAAATGTTTCATGGCGCGAATATGGCCGTATTCGTGGAACACGAGGCATGCCAGTAACACCAACGCAAACTGGAAAGAGAAAAACCACGAGTACGCCGCAAGCGAACCAAAGGCCAGCAGCGCCTTAAACACCTTGGCGCTCTTCAGTAATTTGAAACCTAATGACGCAAGCCCGGCAATACCGAACTTTTGCCGCACCGGAATTTCTTCTTGCGGCAGGCTTTTGTGCAGTGTCTGGCTATCGTTAGAGCCTTGCAACACTTCTGTGTTGTTGGCGAATAATTGGTAATCCAGCTTGAATGGTTGCCAGGCAAGATCGAGCTCAAGTTTGCAATGCACCTGGCCCTGGTCTGTGACAATATCAAACGTATGGCTGATCACCTCGTGATCGGCATTGGCAGACTCTGCCGTTGCGGTTCGTTGCGAGACAAGCTGGTTGTCCAGAAACAGGGCTTGCCAGCCCGCCATATTGGCTTCAAGGCGTAAGGGTTTACCCAGAAAATCTTCGTTGATCAGTTCCACGGAAAATTATTCTATTGCATGTTAATGATCTGCATAGTGTAACCGATAGAATGCCGGTTACTGATCGTTCAACTAACATAATAATTATGAAAACTCTTGTACTGACAGTGATCGGTGAAGACCGGCCAGGCATCGTGGCAGAACTCTCCGAGCTGGTTGAGAAGCATCAGGGCAACTGGCTGGAAAGCCACATGGCGAATCTGGGTGGCCAGTTTGCCGGCATTGTGCAAGTGGAAGTCAATGCGGGTGATGCCCAGCCATTAACTGAAGCGCTGCATCTATTAAGCGAACGAGGGCTGTCTGTTGTGGTGGCCGGGGCGGGTGAACCGGCACCACCCATGCCGACCCGATCACTGGAGATCGAATTGTTGGGCCGTGACCATCCGGGAATCGTGCATGAAGTCACCGAAGGTCTGGCAGATATTGGTGTGACCATTGAAACCATGAGCAGCGAATGCTTCAGTGGTTCAATGAGTGGTGGTGAAATGTTCAAGGCGGTACTTGGCATCGTGGTACCGGAAACACTGAGCTACACCGCGATTGAGAAAACTTTGCACCGTATATCCAACGACATGATGGTTGATGTGCTGATTGAAGAACCACGCAATTGATGGCAGAAGATGCACCTGGTTCCGATTCAATAAATGAATTGGACATCGTTTACCGTGATGAATTTCTGGTGGCCGTCTATAAGCCGGCGGGTCTATTGGTGCACCGCAGTGAAATTGATCGGCATGAAACCGTGTTTGCGGTACAAATGTTACGTGAACAGTTACAACAACGGGTGTATACGGTGCACCGCCTGGATAAGCCAACGTCCGGCCTGATGCTGTTTGCCCTGAACGCTGAGGACGGAACAAAACTGGCTGTGGATTTCCAGGACCGGGGAGTGCGCAAGGAATACCAGGCGCTGGCCAGGGGTTTTGTGCAACCACAGGGAACCATTGACTATGCTTACGCACAACGATTCGATCCACTTGACCCGGCGACGCATGACCGGGCACGCAAACAGGATGCAATTACACGCTACCGGTGTTTACAGCATTTCGAACTGGATAAACCACTGGGGCGTTACCAGACGGCGCGCTTTTCGCAGCTTTTATTGAAGCCTGAAACCGGGCGTAAGCACCAGATTCGCCGGCACATGAAACACTTGTCACATCAGCTGGCGGGAGACACCACCTATGGTGACGGGCGGCAGAATACGTTTATGCGCGAACACTTCAATTGCCACCGGCTCATGCTGTGTGCCACGCGCTTGCGGTTTGAGCACCCGCGTACCGGGGAGGCAATGGATTTGGTCGTTGAACCGGACATTTCCTTCACCAGCGTTTTAGCGCAACTGAAAAATGAAAGTTTGCCAGTACCTGATATGACCGAAGAAACCGAAATCCCCCAAAACGCCAAGACTGATTCTGCTGATACTACCAAATGAAAAACTCGTTTCCCTTTAGTGGCATTGCTTTGGCGTTACTGGGCTTCGCCTTGTTCTCCATGCACGATGCCGTTATAAAAAGCTTAAGCGGCATCCATGCGTTTCAGATTGCTTTTTTCGTTTGCCTTTTCAGCTTTGTTCCTGTGACGTTCATGCTGGCGATTGACGGTGAGGAACGATCGTTGCGGCCGCGCCTGCCTTTACTGGTTGGCTTGCGGTGCCTGTTCACATCCGGTTCATTGCTTTCAGCCTTTTATGCCTTTGGTGTGCTGCCACTGGCAGATGTATATGCCTTGTTGTTTGCAGCACCCATTCTGATCACCATGCTTGCCATACCTGTGCTGGGTGAAACGGTCAGGCTGGTACGCTGGGTTGCCATACTGTTGGGTATGACAGGTGTACTTGTTGTGCTTGGCCCGAATATAAAGTCACTGAGCCTTGGGCATATTTCGGCGTTAATTGCCGCCATCTGCATTGCCTGTTCATCGATAGTGACGCGCAAAATTGGGGACCGCGAACATAGTGTCACGCTGATTCTCTACCCCATGCTGTGTAATATCGTGGTGAGTGGTTTGTTGCTGGTGACTGTTTATGTGCCCGTGCCGCTGATTGATCTGGGCAAGCTTGCCTGTATCGGTCTTTTGTCGGTGGTTGCACAGCGATTGATTATTACAGCCTACCGGGCCAGCGAAGCACAGTTCATTGCACCCATGCAGTACAGCCAGATGTTGTGGGCGGTCATTCTGGGTGCTGTGGTTTTCAATGAACCGATCAGTCAGCAGACGCTGGCTGGTGCACTTATTATTATCTTGTCCGGCATTATGTTCATCTGGCGTGAATTGCAAGCGTCAGTCATGAAACCGATATTGAGAACACGAAATTTCCGGGTCGCAGGTGGCCCACAGGCCGTGCCGGGAGAAATCGATTCTGCCAACTCCACCAACCCGGCTAATCTTCCGGACACGGCGTTGCACGAAAGTACGGTAAAACAAACTCCGCAGAATAAGTAACAGACTCTGATCCTCGCAAACCACCAGTATATTTCCTGATTTACGCTGCAGAAGCAGGCCAGATGCAGAAAAGAGCAGTGTTGCTCCAATGTTTACGCCGCTTTCACAGGATTTTGTTACCTTTGGCTTTTGATTTGCAGCTAAGGGGCAGTTTCATGCAACGGTGTTGTTGTCGTTGTTTAACCTGTAGCCAACGATGCTGTTTTGATTGCGTACCATATAATCTGCCACGATAATTTTTCCCAGGTCGCAAGACTTGTGGAGTCCCTGTACTCCACTGATGATGTGTTCTTGATCGATATTGATCACGGGCAAAAATCCAAAACCCCTCCGCGCCAACTCAAGCTCTGGCTAAAACACGATAACGTTCATATCAAGCTGGATGCGAATGTGGGCTGGGGTGCCAGTGGTATTTTACGTAAGACTCTACAGGGTGCTTTCCAACTCCTGGACCTTGATAAGTCCTGGCAGTATTACATCAATCTTAGTGGTCAGGACCTGCCGATAAAAAGTAACTCTCATATCAAAACGCAGTTAGCGAAAGGAGCGGAACACGGCACGAACTTTATTCGCTGCTTTAAAGCCGACTGTATCGAATTGGATTCTGTTGAAGTGAATAACAATACGCCTCGCACTGTGATGTGGGGCGACCGTGGCCACACTCGCTTGTACGCCAAACCGGGCTGTGTCAATCCGCAGGTGGATATGTATGCCAGAACCTTTGTTGATGTGGCAGAGGCGGGTGAGGACGGTGCTGTTTATTACGGAACGGTTGACCCCTTGTTGCACAACTACCGTAAAGCGTTTTTCAATAAACACCCTTTTCATATAGGGTCTAACTGGTTCAACCTGCACAGGGATTTAATCGTGGGGATGAAGTCGGACCCGTTTACCAGCCACCTATACTCACTACTGAAAAGTACGGCGAACCCGGACGAATCTTTCTTCCAGACGTATATCAAGAATAGCCGTTTTTGCGATACGGTGAATATGGATTACGGCCGGCTGATCGTGCGCCCCGGGCCAATACCACGAGTAAAAATATTTGACCGTAAAGACTGGGATTTGATCAACCAGAGTGACGCACTATTCGCACGAAAGTTTGATACCCGCCATGATCGCAAAATTGTAAAACGCGTATTAGAAGCCAGAAACGAGCAGGGGGTAGGTGCGACAAACAATGCCCCCGCTTGGCGGAATCTATTTAAAACCGTAAACCCGCTGGCAACCCATCAGTAGCCGAGCTGCCGACCAAGCATAGAAACTACCCTTGTCATGAACCAAACCGCGCTTGCATCTCGCGACGCATTTTCACAGCAGGAAGCGATTCATCCACTTCAACATCCTGCCATGAAACGGGTTGATTGGCGGCAATGGGCTTTTTCAGTTTGACGCCATGGGCCAAACCGATAGGCAAACCACCCATCTGCAAAGACTTTTGTGCAGGATAGAGTTTTCCCCACACCGTATGCCCACCTTCACCATCGAGCACCTCACCGGCGACAAGATCCCGCTTGGCCGTGGCCACGACATCGGCGGTGAAATCCAGCGTTGAACCCGTCGGTGTGTTCAATAGGGCTGCCGACAATATAGACATATTCAATTCCAGCCCGATCAAATGAAACGGTTTATACATGGCTGAATAGCGCCCGGTTGAGTCTGTATTCATGCCGTACTGTTGAAAGCAGGCAGCGCTATAGTCATTCGGCGCTTCAATCACAACGTACACACCCCAACGCAGATCCTTGAATACAGGCCGGCCATCACGTTCAAGCGATGACACCACTTCAACCTGTCCCTTTTGATGCAGCTGGCCACCGTCACTTTGCGGGCGCAACACATGAGCAAGATCGTCCATACCCGCTGCCGGAAACAACAAACCGTCTGGTGGTGGGGCAAGGCCGGTGGCATTAGCAATCGCTGCCATCTCCAAAGCTGATTTGGTGCCGTCCAGAAAACTGTTGAACATCTGCGCGTTCATACCGGCAGCCGCTGCCTGTTCTGCCGTTAATCCATAATGGTCCCAAACGGTATCCGGCGTTGATGCATGATAGGCCGGCAAGTACTTTGTACCTTTGCCAGCAGCCACCACTTCAAACCCGGTTGATCGTGCCCACTCAACCAACTCACAGGTCAAGGCTGGCTGGTCACCGTAAGCCATCGAATAGACAACACCGGCACTGCGTGCTTCTTCAGCAATGAGTGCCCCCGCCAACACATCGGCTTCCACGTTAACCATGACAATATGGCGCCCGTTCAGCACAGCTGCCCGCGCATGTTCCAAACCCACCACAGGGTTACCGGTCGCCTCAACGACCACATCAACATCATCGCTCTCCAGCAGAGTAGCCGCGTCATCAACAAAGCGTGTGTTGCTGATGAGCTCCTCCACCCAGCCCACATCACGGCAGCTTTGCTGTGCCCGTGCCGGGTCCAGGTCTGCAATGATTGAAACCTCGAGCCCCGGGGTGGTAGGCACCTGCGAAAGGAACATGGAGCCGAACTTCCCGGCACCGATCAAGCCCACCCGGACCGAGGTGTTTCCAGCAGCGCGTGCTAGTAAGTCATTGTAAATATACATGTTTGCTGATTTTTATAGCTAAAGAGGCTTGACAGATTGCAGCCATCATGGAAGTCTGAATTCAGAATGCGATAGAGCGTTGGCGTTGTCAATCGCCAATCAACTGCACCCTGTACAAGACGACGGTTTATCAAGACGAGGCATCGATGAAATTAACGGAAGAACAGACCAAACAGTTTGAAACCGAGGGCTGGATATTTCTGCCCGAGTGCTTCTCCGAAGAAGAAGTCGCCGTGCTGAAGGCGGAAGCTGAAAACATCTATGATGAAGACCGCCCGGAAGTTTGGCGTGAGACATCCGGCGCACCACGTACAGCGTTTGCCGCACACACTTACAACGAAGCTTTCGGCATCCTCGGCCGCCACCCGCGACTGATCGAACCGCTGGAGCAGGTGTTTGGTGAAAAGGTGTATATGCACCAATATAAAATAAATGCCAAAGCCAAATTCACCGGTGACGTATGGCAATGGCACCAGGACTACGGCACCTGGGCACGCGACGATGGCATGCCGGAACCACGTGCCATGAACATCGCTGTGTTTCTCGACGAAGTGTTCCCCTTCAACGGCCCACTGATGCTTATCCCTCAAAGTCACAAACACGGCGTACTGGAAGCAGGCCACGACACCTCAACCACCAGCTACCCATTGTGGACACTGGAAGAGGATGCAGTGGAAAAGCTGGTGGACCAAGGCGGCCTCGTCGCACCAATCGGCAAACCCGGTGGAGTACTAATGTTCCACGGAAACCTCGTACACGGATCAGCCGGCAACATCACACCCTTCCCACGCAAGATTGTGTACCTCACACTAAACGCGGTATCCAACTACATAAGAAAACCCACCCGCAAAGAATGGATAGCGCATCAGGATTTCACACCGATAGAGAGTTGTGCAGATGATGAGTTGCAGAATTATGCTCGGTCTTATTTGCAGGTTGCTAGTTAACGGAATTCGCACAAGCTAACTCACGGCCGAAAAATTTCGCGATCTCAACAAGCAGAGTTACGCGCGTTTTTGTCAGGTACTCTGAGCGACTTCCTTAAAGCCCGCACAGCATATTGGTTTGGCTGTTCTCAAGCTTAATTGTCTAACCCAAGTATGAAACTCAAGAAAATTGAAACCAAGGCGAAGTACCCAATCCGTTCTCCAGAGGAGAATGTGATTCGCCTGGATTCCAATATTCATGATTATCAAAATCTTGGAAAAGTAGATGAGAGGCTGAAAGAAGCAGATGGAAAGCCTGAAATACAGGATAAAATCAGGGAAACGGCCACATACACACTATCCAAGGTTCTTCTGCAAATGCACAGTCGAGGAGACCCTATAGAGGAGATTGCACTCAGACTGGTCGAATTTGTTGATTACGCAGAATATTTGCGTAAAGAAACACCTGATGCCGCTTTTATTTCAAATATGGTCACAGCAGATGATTGCGGTAAATGGGTTATTTGTTTGTTGCTTGCACCGGATGAAGAAACGTTATTGAAGTTAAGGGGCTTGGTGCAGATTGAAGATAACAAGCGCCTTTATGCGTTTGATGTTTTACTGAAAGCATTCTGGCCTGATTGGGAGGTGGCAAAAAAATACCATCGTAGGGTTAAGTATATCAAGGCATGGTCAGATGCCTTCACAAAGGCAATGGCATCAGATGATCGCGAAGCATCATTAGACAGATACATGCAAAAATATGAACGACTCGTTAAACCATTCTGGCCGTTCAAATGGAAACCCTGGCGTAATTTTAAACCATGGTATAGCCCGGAAGGTACAGAAATATATGGAAATGCCTATCACCAATTTGCGTTTGAGGTGGCTTTAGCGGTGTGTGCCTATGATTTGGATGATGAAGCCTTACGTAAACACCAATATTATCCTCATGAGCTTGTGGATTATTATCGCAAAAATATTCGTCATACCCGTGATGCATGGCGTGAGGAAGGGGTAGGGCCTGGAATTCCAATTAAAGCGCCTGCTGCACCAAAAAAGATCAATTTGGTCAAAAGCAAAAGTAAAAACTTCAAACGCTGGCTGGAATTAGTTGGTGACGGAGATCCGGATGCCACAGCGTCTGTAATAGCAACATTCGGGAACCAGATAAGAAGTTTCAAAGAACCACAAGCAATTTTTGAGGAGCTTAGCGATAACAGTATCGGTATCTGTGTTGATGTAAAGGATGATGAAGCATTGGAATCAGCCCTGCGGTTGTTTATTGAGTCCAGAGACTTAAAAGGATATCAACCCCCTGAAACAGAAAATCCAGGAGGTTTTGCACGTTGCGAGGAATTACTTGAACATGCCAGACAATTCTTGAATAAGACTCCATACAGTCTCCATCTCATCGATTTAAAGACAGATAGCATAGGTGCCGTTGTTGTGCGGGACGAATTTGAAGATGAGTTCTTGCCAATGACGAATAGGTTTTTATATTAGACAGATTCTGTCGAAGTAAATTTGCCAGACACCTATCCATCAATAGTGTTGCCAGCGAGAACATAAAAAGACTGTTCACGTCGTTAGCAAGCTGGGCTGGGTTTTTCAAAGGAGCTCCTCTTGTGCTGGAAATACGTTTGGTCGTCTCATTTCCCATAAGCTTTGAAGGCTTTATGTATCTGATTTCTGCTGAAAATGTACCGTCTGATATAATTACCGTAAATAAAACGGACGTCAAATTGTGGATTGGACAAGTTGCGAAGTAGTTGAGAGTAATGTTGAGATAATGAGTGGGGCTCCGGTTATAGTGGGTACCCGTATTCCCGTGGCAGCGATTTTTGAGAATATAGAAGGTGGTGTATCTATTCAAGATATCGTTTCCTGGTTTCACGGTATTACCGAAGAGCAGATTCGAGAGGTGCTGCGTTTCATTGCAAAGAGTGCGGCAGCGTAACGTTGCTGATATTATTTGACCAAGGTGTTCCTCATCCCCTTCGTATCTCCTTAGTCGAAGTTGAAGTTAAACAAACTAGAACAAAAGGCGCTCATCGGGATGTGCTTTTATACCGGTAAGTCATTCCTTATCTCGCTTCTCACAAAATTCCGCAAATAACCCACACAGTATCACTATCCCACAGACTGTTGCAGTTTTAACGGTGTATATACTCAGTTTTTGCTAAATATCCACTAATAACCACTTCAAATCGACGCTTCGATGCGTTTGGTCGCAGACCTATAATAGAACTTGTCGTAAACTATAAATATGCCCGTCTGCGTATTAGTATTTTCAAAGCGTTTGTACATGACCAAAAATCACCAATTCAAGCTACTCGCTTGCTTAACATTGATTATCAGTGTTTTACCTGTGTGCGCAAAAGCTGAACAAAGTGATGATTCATTAAGAATGATGCTTATGCAGGCATCAAATCTCAAAAATTCGGCCGCTGAGGTTATTCGTGAAGCAGCAGTTAGAGAAGTTATCCTTAGTGGATTTGAAAAAGGAAAAACACCGGACAATCTGAACTATTTAGTAAATAATCTACGCGCTGAATACAATGCCGTCACCAGGAAAATTGGACCTGGTGCTACAGATAGTGCCCTTTTTTCTATAGCCACTAGTGTCATCGGGAAGCTAGTAAAAAATACTATAGAAGAAGCTTTACTGGATGCTGCGGATGATAAAAAGGACGAATTCTGGAAATTTTTATACGCTGGGCCAAATAGCAAAACAGAAAACACGCTGAGTGATACTCGAGCAAGCCAATTTCTGCATAGCAGGGAAAGACTGACACACTTCAACGAAAGATTTAATGCGCTTACTCCGCCCCAAAAAGATTATCTGTGTAGCGAACAAGGCATATCAAGCGGAGCTGATATGGGTGGGCAAGCACTATGCAGTAATGGCGAAGATTTGAAGTCAGCATTACGTGGCAATGGAATTGATTCTAAACTTATAGATAGTCTTAACAATGAAGAAGAGTTAAAGAGATTTGTAACTAGCTCCTTGGTAAATATAAACAA
>CALLOA010000134.1 GCA_938005265.1 uncultured Granulosicoccaceae bacterium | reverse complement strand
CCCATCTCGCAGCTTGGCGGGTTTTCCGGCGTACTTTGCCGACTTCAGTTCAGCATCTTTGAGCTTCATCGTGACGGTATATTTTGAAGGTAAATTGTATATACCGTCACAATACCGTCAAAAACCGTTTCTCTCAATAGTTCTGACTGAATACAACAGGCAATAAAAAACCCTTGAAACGTAGTGTTTACAAGGGTTTTGAAGGTTTCCAGAGTGAACTGGATAGTGTGATGGTGGAGGCGGGGGGAATCGAACCCCCGTCCGAAAGCACTCTGCCATTGGTACTACATGCTTAGTTTCGTCATTGGTTTTAACCTTCCAAATCCCGACGAACAGGGACAAGGTCAGCGATCCCGGTTTAGTTTAACGCTTGGCTGCTCGAGCGGCTCCAATCGCGATCCTGTGGCAGTTGCCCCGGGGAAGAGACACAGGCATAACGCCCCCGGGTAACACTGTCTAAAAAGACGTTATAGGTCTAATTATGCAGCGAGTGCGTAGTTGTCGTCGTTGGCAACTATAAATATTCAGCTGATTTTTACGAGGTAATCTGACCCTCGGCATGCACCTCAGGGTTCGCCACTCCCGTCGAAGCCATGTCGCCCCCGGAAACTGGTAATACCTGGATAGTGTTACTTCTGTTGTTTTTCTTCCTTGATGCAAGAAGTATGGCGACTCCACCTGCTATTTACAACTCTCCATCACGATATCGACCAAAAACCGCCAATATTGGGCGGTTATCGGCGGAGACGCATGAATCATTTCACACTGTCTGACACTTGGGGATAACGTGTTGCAGGAGCCTAGGCCGGCAGCTTGCTTGCTCCGTTGCTGTGATCCTTCATATCGATCATGAGAAATTCAGCCAATCTGGTTGCATCGAGGAACAGCGATTCGTAGCCGGGTTGTTTGGCCAGCAAGCGCCTCTCTCCGTTGTCGAGCAACAGATTAAGTTCAAACTGGTCTGCGGGTTGATCGCGGTACTGCAGCTGTTTGGCCTTGTAGGAAACAATTTGCAAACCTGCCACGTCCTGAAGCTGTATGACTTCACCGCTAAATCGACCATTCCAGCCAATCAGTGTATGAAAACGTTGTTGTTTGAGCCGGATGGTTTGATTAGCCAGATTAAACGCCGCCACCGGTATTTTCTTGGCAAACCCCATTATGGAGCACAAAACCAGCAACAAGCCCGGCAGGGCAAAAACAATCCATAGCTCACTGGCCACCCTGCGCAGCGCCCATAGAATTTGCGAGTCGTTGTAGAAAAAATATTCGGCCAGATTGCTGGCAAGCCATGGTCCGGTCATTATCAACAGCCCGGTGAGCATACAAGCCATGAAAAGTATTTTCCGGCTGTTTTTGATGTCCAGCCGTGCTCGCTCGGTGGTATCGATTACGAGCGCTGTGCGTTTGCTGGCAACATCCTTATCTTCCATCAAGCCTGTGGGGTTAAGGCGTCCTGCTGGGTAATCCTTGTTATCGGGCTGTTCTTTGCTTTTACGCAGGCCTGCATTGTTGGGCTGACCGGAAAAGGAGTTGCTCATAAGCGTTAAAGATGTTCGGCTTGCGTTTTTTACTGATCTGATATTGGCGAGAGCACAATATTCCTTGTGCCGGGCCTTGGTGTTAAGGATAGCTGGTTCTATAATGTGCGCTTGCCGGCTCACCACGCGATCTGCTTTGGGTTGCTGTGGATATAAGGGTGTGAGGCATTTGCCCGATGGTGCACATAGATTCCCAACGATTTAATACCAAGGAACCCTCTGTCGTAATGATATCAATCCCTGGTGGACCAGCGGTTTCCGACTTTCGGCTCCAGCAACTGCAGGCAGATTTGCTTCCAGTCACCGATTTGCTGCAGTCACTAGACGCGCATCATGTCTACTTTATCCAGCCGCTGGCGTCAGCGCTTGCATCGGCGGTTGCATCAGGTAAGGGCGATGCAGCAGAAGATGCGCTTGTAAAGCAAGTCTCGAAACTACTGCCGCTGGATACCACCTCGCCTGCTGAAGCTGACGATTCAGCCATACAGCTACAACGCCTGGTCATTCCGCGTACCGGCACCGTATCACCGTGGGGCTCCAAGGCTTTGGATATTCTGAAAAACTGCGGCATCACCGGGGTTTCGGGTATCGAGCGTGGCGTGCTGTGGACGCTTCGCTCTGCGAAAACGCTACCTCCAGCGGCAGTTTCAGCCATTGATGCTTCACTGCATGATCGTATGACCGAGTGCGTTGTCGCCTTGTCTGATGCCGATAGCGTACTTTTTCAAACAACTGCTGCTCGCGAGCTGATTTTCATTGATGTTCTGAATGATGGTATTAAAGCACTAGCTCAAGCCAACACTGATCTGGGACTTGCTCTGGCGGATGATGAGATGCAGTACCTGCTGGAACATTTTTCCACTGTGCAGCGTAATCCCAGTGATGCTGAACTGATGATGTTTGCGCAGGCCAATTCCGAGCATTGCCGCCACAAGATATTCAATGCCGATTGGACTATCGATGGTGATGCAATGCCGGCAACGCTGTTTTCGATGATTCGCAACACCCATGAAGCCCACCCCGGTGGGATTTTGTCCGCCTATTCGGATAATGCCGCGGTGATTCGCGGGCATCAATGCCAGCGCTGGTTTGCCGATGCGGACGGCATATATCGCGAACATAGCGAGCCGAGCCACATCCAGATAAAAGTGGAAACGCACAATCATCCCACTGCGATTTCGCCTTTCCCGGGAGCGGCTACCGGCTCCGGCGGTGAGATACGGGATGAAGGCGCTACCGGTAATGGCGGTAAGCCAAAAGCGGGGCTTTGCGGCTTTTCGGTGTCTAATCTATGTCTGCCTGATTTACCGCAACCCTGGGAGCAAGGTGTCAATAAGCCGGACCGGATTGCCAGCGCCAAGAGTATCATGCTGGAAGGCCCTATTGGTGCAGCAGCATTCAACAACGAATTCGGACGTCCAAACCTGACCGGCTATTTCCGCACCCTTGAACAGAGCGTAAATGAACCGGGCGGTGAGACAACCTACGGTTACCACAAGCCGATCATGATTGCCGGTGGGCTGGGTGCCATGCGCGAATGCAATATTGCAAAACAGCCGGTTTCGCCCGGCGCTTCCATTGTTGTAATTGGGGGCCCTGCGATGTTGATCGGGCTCGGGGGCGGGGCCGCATCTTCCATGAGTAGTGGTGAAAGTAATGAAGCGCTGGATTTCTCATCGGTGCAACGTGGCAATCCCGAGATGCAGCGACGCTGCCAGGAGGTGCTTGATCGTTGTATTGCTTTGGGGGACCAAACACCAATCTTGTCGATGCACGATGTCGGTGCGGGTGGTCTGTCCAACGCTCTTCCAGAGCTGGTGCACGATGCCGGGCTTGGCGGGCACTTTGAGCTGCGGTTGATTCCGAATGCTGATCCCTCATTATCGCCCATGCAGATCTGGTGCAACGAGGCGCAAGAGCGCTATGTCCTGGCCGTGGATACAGCCAGGCTTGATCAGTTTAAAAACATCTGCCAACGCGAGCGTTGCGAATTTGCCGTAGTGGGTACAACCACTGAGGAACCCTTGCTTGTTGTCAGTGATGACAGCTTTGATAACAAGCCAGTCGATATGCCACTGTCGGTATTACTGGGCAAACCTCCGAAGATGCACCGTCAGGTTGAAAGGGAACAGCGAAAGCCCGCACCCGAGGATGAAAACAAGCTGGCTGCTGTACAACTGGATGATGCCGTACAGCGGGTTCTGCAGTTGCCGGCGGTTGCCTGTAAAAACTTCCTGATTACAATCGGAGACCGCTCCGTTACCGGTCAGGTTGTGCGTGACCAAATGGTAGGTCCATGGCAAGTACCTGTGGCTGATGTGGCGGTTACAGTGGCTGACTATAAAGGCTTTAGCGGCGAAGCCATGGCAATGGGGGAACGAACACCGCTTGCCATGGTGGATGCGGTTGCTTC
>CALLOA010000133.1 GCA_938005265.1 uncultured Granulosicoccaceae bacterium | reverse complement strand
GGGGTATTGCGGCTCGGGCGTATCCCTGTCCAGCTACTCCGGTATTCAGGTTGCCAGGCAGCTGATGGGGAAAGAATTCAATAACGCCTTTGAGAAAACGGATTTTGAACAACGGTTCTACTATCGACGCAGCCCCTGGTTTCTTTCACCATCCATAGCCTGGTTTCGGGTACAGGATGCCTTGTTTTCCTGAAGGTCCAAAATTATGTGTGCTGATTAGTTGGAGTACAGCTCAGGATGCGCGTTTAGTCTCGTTAATCAATGTGTAACTACCTTGTAATCAGCTTACTGTGCAAAAAGAAACATTTGGCTAACAACGTTTCAGCTAAACTCTAAAAAGCTCAACCCATCAATTAACCTCTCGTTCAATCCTTATGAAAGTCCTATTTTTGAAGCTGATCGCAGTAACCCTGTGGCTGCTTTTGCTTCCAGCGTATGCGCAAGATGCTAATGGTGAATGGCAGTTGCCGCGCGAGCATTCCGGTCTTGCCAACGGAATTGTCAAAGCTGCGACAATCGATGCGAATGGAAATCTCTATGCTGGTGGTTTGTTCACCACTGCTGCGGGAATCTCCGTTAACCGTGTCGCTCGCTGGAATGAGTCACAACAACGATGGGAACCTTTGGGTAGCGGTGTCAATCGGGACGTCAATGCCGTAACGACTGACGCGGCCGGTCATCTTTATGCCGGTGGTACATTCACGCAAGCCGGAGACCAGGAAGTTAACTATGTCGCCAGGTGGAACATCAACAGTGAGCGCTGGGAGGCCCTGGGCTCAGGGTTTGATGCCAGAGTCTATGCAATGACCAGCGATATCAATGGCAATGTATATGCAGCCGGGCATTTCTCGTTTGCTGGTGATTTCCGGCGCTTGAATCGCGTCGCGCGCTGGGACGACGAGAGTGGGCGGTGGGAGCCTCTCGGTGACGGTTTGAGCCGGAATATTCGAGCACTCACAACAGATACAGAAGGCAATCTCTATGCGGCCGGGGACATCGCAGGGGTTGCGCAATGGAATATCGATAGCCAGACATGGGAGACGCTCGGGTTGTCATCGCAAAGCGGAATAACAGCCCTGGCGACTGATGCTGCTGGAAATGTTTATTCCGGGAGTGGAGTGGTCAGGCGTTGGGATGGCAGCTCTGAGACTTGGGAAACACTTGGCGAGCCTTTTTCCGGCTCAGTTATAGCACTGGTAACAGATGCGAACGGGCAGGTTTATGCCGCTGGTAGTGGTTTTTCACAGACTCCGCTTAGGGGATTTGCAAAATGGAATCAGGGTGTAGCACGCTGGGAGCAGGTGGGACCGGGTCTTAGTTTGAAGCCTTTGACGCTTGTCAGGGATGTAGACGGTAACATCTATGCTGGCGGCAATTTCCTGGCCGCGGCGGACCTCAGTGGTGCTGGCTTTCAATTCGCCAGGTGGAATATTAGTACTGAAGCTTGGGAAGCTATTGGCACTGGACTTAACAGTCCGGTTTTTACGGTAGCGACGGATCCTCTGGGCAATGTGTATATCGGCGGCGGATTCACGGTAGCAGGTTCTGTTTCCGCTCAACATGTCGCCAGATGGAATGCTGGCATTGAGCGTTGGGAGGCCATGGGTGAGGGTTTTGAAGATTTTGTTTTTAATATAGAAACGGACATTGAAGGAAACGTTTACGTAGTCAATATCGATCAGACTGTGACTGAGGAATCACTTCGCTACGTGTTTCGCTGGGATCGTATTGGCAACCGCTGGAACAGGCTGGGCCCCAGTGTCGGCGGTGCAGGTGGCGACATTGTACTCGCCACAGATCTGACCGGGCAGCTATATGTAGCCGGACGATTTGCGAATACAGACGGCCAACTGATGTCTACCGTGGCACGTTGGAACCCGGTGTCGGAGCGTTGGGATCTTTTGGGTTCGGGTATGAACGGTGGAATTCGAGCGCTTGCTACCGATGCGATGGGCAACGTCTATGCTTCGGGGTGGTTCACCACTGCTGGTGGTATCGAGGCTAATCGAATCGCACGTTGGAATATAAACACTGAACGCTGGGAAGCGTTAGGTGCCGGAATCAACGATGGACGCGTCGATGCGATCTCGGTGGATGCAGCCGGCAACATCACTGTGGGTGGCGATTTCAGAATGACTAGCCCGGACTATCCGGAAACTATCAGGAATATTGCTCGTTGGAACGTCGGCGCTGGTGCATGGGCACCTATGGAAGGCGGGCGTGGTGATACGGTTACATCACTAAGCGTGGATCTTGCAGGCAATGTGTATGTGGGGGGAGAATTCCGTGATTTCTTGCCGGATTCAGGTCGATTTATAAGTCGCATTGCGCGTTGGAACCTTGCGACTGGAAGCTGGGAGACGCTGGGTGAGGGCTTGGCCAACACTGTTCGCGATCTTGAAATCGATATTAACGGTGATCTCCACGTTGTTGGTCAGTTCGACGGTAGGATCCAGGGCGCACCTTACTACGCAGTATGGTCACCCGGTAGTGCAGCACCTCCGGTAGTTGATGATGGTGCAATGCAGGTAGATGAAATTGGGGTAGATGAAGATGAGACGGGTGAACCTGCTGAATCATTCAGCATAAGGGTCGATGGAAACCGGATTAGCTGGCCCGACAACGGATGGTATCAAGTGCAGGATGCCAGTACTTTTTTATCGCTATGCGAGGGTGGTCAATCTTGTGTGGTGCCGCGTGGTAATTACATCGTTATTAACCACTCAACCGGAGAGCGCTTTACCGATATTGAAGTAACAGCAGAGGGTAGCCCGGGTTCAGTTGTTGTTGAGGGTAATGAAATTCGTTGGCCGGATGATGGCTGGTATCAGGTGCAGGACGCAAATACCTTCGTATCGATTTGCGAGGGCGGTCTGGGGTGTGATGTACCAACCGGTACTTACATTGTCATTAACCATACCACCGGCGAACGTTTCACTGATATCCGTGTTGAATCGGGGGTTGTAGACCGGGTATTGATTGATGGCAACACCATTCGCTGGCCTGACAACGGCTGGTACCAGGTGCAGGATGCCGGCACTTTCGAATCGCTGTGTGAGGGTGGACTATCGTGCGACGTACCACCGGGCAGATATATCGTAATCAATCACAATACCGGTGAACGATTCACTGACTTACAGGTGCCTTGAAGATTGTGGGTGTATAGGAAGCTTGCGTTTTAATAAATTCTTGTCAATCAATCCTATTTCCGCGGTGGACATCTTCTTGCCGCCTTGTTGAGTATAGGCGGTTGTCGATCGTGCCCTATGAGGAGAAATTCAACACTAAGAAAGCAGGCAAAAAAAAAGGGTTTACGTGTATAAATCCGGTCGGCAGTCGGCCCAAAGCCGTGGGAAAAACAAGCAACACAAGAGGGTAAGCAGATACCTTATTTTTTGATATAAAAAATTTCTGGCTGCTGATTAGTTAGGCTGATGTGGATAGATCGCGACTGATCTAATTTGACTGCGAGACCAGTTGCGAATGCGGCGTCATTGCCAATTGTAGAAAACACCAAGCCCCATGAATCGTAGGTATCTGTCACCAATGTCCCCAACGATTGGACTGTCAGCGGCGTCTCCCGATAGACGATTGATAGCGACTCGAGTAAATATTCCCCATTGCTGACTAAAAGACAGGATATTGAAAATTTCAGCACCAACGTCTTTTAGCCCACTGCCTGCATCAAATGAGGTCAGGCCCGAGGCATTCGAAGCAATTGTATCTACATCAAAGTATGTCTCGTGGTAATTGGAACTAGCCCAGCTTGCGTTTATGCCAATACTAAATCTGAGCATTCGATTCGCTTTGAAAAAATATTTGAGATCGGTGCTGATCACGGAACCCCCGTGAGCGTTTGCCACATCCTGCGTGATTGTAATACCACCGCTCAATCGATCTTCGTCAGTTCTCCCAAATGGGATTTCGAATCCAAATCTAGCTCCAATCTCAATTGCAGTACCCACATCGTCGAGCAATTGGATCTCTGGTTGATCCACCGTTGTCGAACTGCGAGGTATTACTAATCGAATGGCAGGGCCAGCCCTGAGGTAAGGATGATTGTAATTATCCAGATCAGCACCTAATCCTGCAAACTGCAATTCGCCACCGAGAAGAGGACGTCTTAGTGAAAAGAATGGCACTACCCGGCCATTGGCAGCACCTTCATATTCTGGAAGTTCTGCAACCCCCGATACTAGAAATCCACCGTCCCGCTCGGGTTGAGCCTGCACCGTCTCGCTTGTAGAAATACCCAAAAAAAAGAGGATTGATACGGAGACTATTAAAGCTTTTGCTATTAAATATCTACATGCCGAAGAAATCGATTTTGGTATTGTGTTTATGATCATTTTCTTGTTATAGCTACGCGGACACGATAGTTTTATGCTGATATTCAAGCCGATCATAAATCCATCGGTATCGCCTTGTTGTTAATGGGTAGAATTTCGGCTGTATACTCATCTGCTGTGCGCTTCGAAGTAACCCACTTTTTGGGGCCATAAGTGAGTGCAAAAGCCGGTGGTGTAAAGTAGAAAGAGATAACTGTAGATAACAACACGCCACCAGCTACCGCCATGGCAAACGGTGGCCAGAATCCGCCACCTGCCAGAATCAAAGGCAGGAACCCACCAAACGTTGTCACCGTGGTTGATATGATGTGACGGCTCGATCCCATTAAGACATCAACCATTGCGGCAGGATTGCCGTTGACTGCATCTTTGTTTGCCTGAAGGCCAGTCATGATAATGATCGCCGCGTTAATCGATACACCGATTGACCCGATGAAACCAAGAATAGCGCTGATACCGAAGGGATAGCGGAACAATGCGAGTGCCAGT
This sequence comes from uncultured Granulosicoccaceae bacterium, assembly GCA_938005265.1. Classification (GTDB taxonomy): domain Bacteria; phylum Pseudomonadota; class Gammaproteobacteria; order Granulosicoccales; family Granulosicoccaceae; genus CALFCE01. The sequence goes on along the minus strand of CALLOA010000133.1, from coordinate 3,635 downwards.
ATTGATAATCCGGCAGACAAAACACAGACCACCAGTGCGATGGCTGTTAGTCGAAAAGAGTTGAAGGTCATAACGATAATGGCGATCGATAAGGTAATAATTATGCCCACCGACGCCAACAGGTTGTTGAGTGTGCTGGAGCGTGCATCGCTGTCGCCCCCAATCTCCAGTCTGTAGCCCGCAGGCAAGGTGAAGGTGTCATCTTCCAGCTGTGTTTGAACTGCCTTTAACGCCTCTTCCGGTAAAACGGATCGCAGGGTGAAACCTTGAACCGTATTAACACGCTCACCGTTGCGCCGGTTGATGGCACTGTCGCTTGGCAACAAGGTGATATCTGCGATGGCGGACAATGGCAATGCACTGTACTCACCCGATAAAGTTCTGCTCTGCGAAAGCGGTGCGACAATTGGCAGGTCTCTTATCGCATCGAGGTTGTTGCGAACATCGTCAGCAAACCGGACCCGCACTGGCAGTTGTTCGCTGCGTTCGAGTAGTGAACCACCGGTCACTCCTTCAAGCCCGTTGTTGAGCTGGTTGGCAATTGCTGCCATGTTTAATCCCAGTGCACGAGCTTTGGCTTCATCTACATCGACAACCACTTTGGGTGCGCCACCGGTTTGAGTGGTTCGAGCAACGGTGATTGTATCCACTGCAGACAAACGTGTCATTAAGTCATCACCAATCTGTCGCAGCGTGTCGAGTTCTGCACCGACAACACGTAGCTCAACCGGTGCTGCTACCGGCGGGCCCTGTACCAAACCACGTACCAGTACTTGCGCATGTGGAGCCGCGTCTGCCAGCGTGCGTTCAAGTTTTGTCACCAGCGTTTCTGTTGCCTGCGGTGATGTGGTGGTTATGAATGCCTGTGCATAGGCCGGTGCGTTCGAGCGGCCACTGACGATGTTGTAGTAGAAACCCGGACCTGACTGGCCGATTGACCAATAGGTTTGCACAACGTTGTCTTCTTCTGCGATTAACTGGTCCATGCGTTCAGCCAACGCTTTTGTTTCAGCAATGGCGGTACCGGGTGGTAATTGAAACTCGATATAGAACTGATCGCGATCGACTCCGGGGAAAAACTGTGCAGTCAGCGTTGACATCGATGCAAAGCCAATCACCGGCAGTACCAGTGCCAGTGCCATACAACGAACAGGATTGCGCACTGAGAGATAAAGAGATTTTCGAAATACCCTGCCGATTAAACCACTCGGTATCCCAGAGTTAAACCAGGTGGCTTTTTCACCGGCTGGCATTATCCAGCCAGCCACAGCCGGTGTAATGGTTAATGCTATAAGCAATGACCAGAACAACATCACAACCACTGCAATGGCAACAGAGCCGACAAAATCCCCTGGAGGACCGGGCAACAATATCATTGGCGTGAATGCCAGTGCTGTGGTAGCAGTGGAGGCGAACAGCGGCGCTGCCAGTCGGTGTACTGCTTGTTTCACGGCATTGATACGAGCGACTCCGGCGCGTATACGTTTTGCGACTTCATCTGTGACTACAATACCTGCGTCTACCAACAAGCCCAGCGCCACAATTAAACCGCTGACAGACATTTGATGAATGGCCAGACCGATAAAGTTCAATGTTGCCAGTGTGGCGAGTGTCACCACAGGTAAGATAAAAGCGACAATCATTGCCGCACGAAAGCCGAGTGTCAGCAACAACACCACGACCACCAGTGCCACACCGATTGACATGTTTTTTCCTACCTCAAGTAAACGATCGGCGGTGTAGGTCGATTGATCGAAGATCAGTTTTAGATCGAGGCCTGCAGGTGTGACTTTTTGAAAGTCGGCGATTTCCTCACGTATGTAACCGGACCATTTATCGATTTGCAATCCGTCTTCGAGAGTCGCTGAGATTAAAATAGCCGCTGTACCGTTGTACATGGCCATGGCCGGCAATGGTTTGCGATAGGTTCGTTCGATGGTAGCTATATCGGCAAGCCGTGCAGCGGAACTGTCCGGTCCCTCGCGTACGATGATTTCCTGCAATCGCTGCACCGAATCGATCTCACCGGTGACTTCAAGAACCAGGTCGCGTCTGTTGTGTCTTAGTCTGCCGGCTTGCAGTTTTGCATCTGCTGTACGTATCGCATCCGACACGGATTGCAGGGTGATACCAAGCGCTGCAGTTCGATTTTGATCAACCGTCACCAGTACTTCCTCGGTGGGTTCACCAAAGATTTCAACTTCTTTGGTGCCGGGTACGTTTCTTAACTTGTCTGCGAGTTCTTCGGCATAGCGCCCGGCAATAGTGATGGATATATTGTCTTCGGGCATACTGATCGCGGCAATGGCTGCATACGCACTAATGCCGTCGGAGTTGACAACAGGCGCAAGCGCACCGGCCGGTAGATTGGCACGCGCATTATCAACGGCGTCTCGCACATCGGCCCAGACAAACTCTATGTCTTCATCGGCAATGGTGTCGGACAGTTCTATGCCGATAATAGAGATACCGGTAGCCGATGTTGATTCAATAACATCAACATCGGCTATCTCTTTTACCGCATTTTCAATTTCAACCGTTACCAACGTTTCGACACGGGCGGGAGATGCACCGGGGAAGCGGGTTTCAATGCTTGCGAACAAGTTGGTGATGGTGGGGTCTTCCTGGCGCCCGATTGAAAGTAATGCCGATGCACCAGCGATAATCAACACCATCAATACCAAAAATACTAATCTCGGTTTGCGATAACCGAGTGTGGTGACAGATTCGTTATTCATTGCTGCACCCTGACTGTTTGTCCTGCAACAACGCGGTGAACACCGTCATCAATGTATTGGATATTGTCAGTGAATGTACCCGTGACAAATGCAGAATCACTATTGGAGTATAAGATTTCTACTGCCTCTATTTGCACAGTAGCGGGCTCATCATAAGTAACCGTTTTAATGGTCCACAATCCACGTATACCATCTTCCAGTGCTGTTACTGGTATCCATGCGCCGTTTGCATTGATATTTTGTGTAAATACGGCTTCACCGGTTAAGCCCAGTACCGAGTTTGTTGCCTCGTTGAGACTGGCTCGAATGGTTTGTGTTCGAGTGGCAGCATCAATCTGTGGCAGTACCGATATCACGGTGGCATTTACGCTCTCACCATTGATGAACACTTCGAGCGGGTCGCCAGCCGATACCTCTGTTGCAACCTCCGGATCCAGACCCACTCTGAAAACCGGGCGGCTTTGTTGCACCACACCAACGACTACCTGACCACCTGCTATTGCATTTCCCGGATCGACAAGGCGGCTATTTAACGCACCATTAAAAGGGGCTTTAATTTCGCTTTTTTCAAGCCGGACTCTGGCTGCAACAATGCCCGCATCGGTTTCTGCGATGCGCGCTTTTAACTCAGCCACGCTGATGCGCGCCTGATCTGAGGCCTGTGCACTGGCAAAGCCGTCTGCGGACAGTTTTACCTGACGATCATTTGTAAGATTCGCCAGTTCCAACTGTGCCGTCAGCGCGCGCCTGGACGCTAGCAGTCGATCAACCTCTGCAGCCAGTGTACGATTGTCCAGTCGCGCCAGTATCTGCCCGGCTTCTACCGCGTCACCTTCATCAACTAAAACTTCTGACAGTGTGCCGCCCTGTTCGAAGGACAAGTTTGCCACCTGCGGT
>CALLOA010000132.1 GCA_938005265.1 uncultured Granulosicoccaceae bacterium | reverse complement strand
CCTAGCGTAAATGTTGAGCTTAGATAGCCTGATTCGGCGGTGAAGCTGGATCTGTCAGTCGTTTCAAATTCAGGATCAACGGAATAGAAGTAGTCATGTAGCTCTTGTGATGCCCAGATTGAGTCCAGCTGTAGTTGAAAGTCAAAGCCTGACCCAAACAGCCTTTTGCGCCTGAATTCAAGTTCTGATTTAAACAAAAAACCACGGCCATCCAAAGACGAAAAATCGGAAGAGGCGACCGCGCTTACACTATTCAACCAGCGCAGTGTGCTGGTGCCCCCGTCCGGGTGTACTCTACGGGACAAAAGAGCATTAAGGCGTGGACCTATTTCAAACAGGAAATCCAGATCGGGCATTCCAGCCCGCGCTGCATTACCTTCGGATTCCGCATTCAGTGACCCACCTAACGCTACATCAAGTTTTAGCGTTGGCCGCTCATAAGCCACAGCTCCCACACCACGCCCCTCGACCCTGACCACTTCACTTCTGTATATAAAAAACGGTAGTGCAAGGCCTGCCTGATTCGGATCGTTGGAGGCGGGGTAGTCGTGGCCACTGAAGTAGGCTACACCCAGACCGAGTTCCCAAACGGGTTTACGGACAAAGACTGGCTGGTTGTCTATTCTTTTGTTGTTGGGAGAAGAGAATTCTGCGGCCTCAGTATTGGCATGAGCCAAACTTGCCAGACAGGTGGCAAGCAGAAAGGTCATCAGAGGGAATCGAGGCAATAACGTGTATCGTGGGTGCGTGTTACTTTTGTCAGGTATTGCCACAATCGTTGCTCTGTCAGCAAGCCTGTCGTTGGTAGGCTATGTTGGTAAGACGTGTTGATAGGCCATGTTGGTGGGCCATGTCCGTTCGCTTAAGTATGGCAAACGAGTGTGTGTTATGCCACTCGTTTCTTTTTGTTTATCCTGTAAGAATTACAGAGTTTGGAAAAAAATAACTCTTTAAAGCTCTGCTCGCATTTGCCTGTCAGGCAGGGGTAGTTGCATAACACTCATATTTTCTTCCATATGAGCTACGCGGCTCGTTGCCGGTATTGCTGCGGTAACGTCGGGGTGGGATACCGTGAAGTACAATAGAAATTGAGCCCAACTTTCGCAACCTAATTCTTTTGCGATGCCAGGCAGTGGCTGGTTTTTGTATTTGTCGATCAGGTGCCCGCGTTGGAATGGTCGATTGACAATGACTGCAATGCCATTGTCTCGTGCAAGCGGGATCAAGCGTTCTTCAGCTATCCGTTGGTCATAGTTATAGGTGAGCTGCACAAAGTCGAGTACTTTTGATTGCAGCAACTTTTCCAGCTCCGCATGCCTCCGGCCATGTGAGGTACTGATTCCCAGATAGCGGATTCTTCCGGATTCTTTCCAGTCCCGTAGCTTTGGCAGGTGGCTGTTGAGATTAAGCAAATTATGAACATACATGAGATCCATGGGTTGTACGCCCCAAAGGTTCTCCGTATTGGCCATTTGCGGGCCTGCCTCAATTGCCAGTGGCGTCCAGATTTTGCTGGCCGCGAATAGTGTGTCATTTGAATGTGTTCGTTTTAAACAGTAGCCAAGTACTTCCTCAGCCGTGCCGTACATTGGGGATGAGTCAACCATGCCACCGCCCAGATCAAAAAATGTCTGCAAGACACGGCTACGCTGGTTGCGAATACGTTCGTTGTCAGTAACATCAAAGGTGATCCAGGTCCCCATCCCCACACTGGGCAGCTTTTCTGCGCTGGACGGGATGGTCTTGAAGTGATCAGGATGGATGGCGGCAGGTAACTTACCGGCCGTTGGTTCGCTTGTTGCTGATGATGCGTTACTGACTAAAACGTGGCTTGCCATGGTGGCAAGCAGGGAAGTGGCTGTAGTTGAAATGAACTTTCGTCGTGAAACCATTTCTTTTTAAAATCGTTCGGGGGCTTGCAAAAATCCTATTATGCGGGCCAGCTGTTTGTAATTGCAAGAGCTGGTAGAAAGCTCTTCAAACTGCTGACCCGTTGATAATTTCCTTTCGGGCTATCCCGCAATTACAGTTGGCCACCGCCCCAAAGTACGCTGAATGCCTCACAATGGATAAGCAATGACTGGTAGTCGTTGATGTTTACGCCAGCCGGTACAACATACTCCTGAGCACCGCTGTTACTCTGTAATACAGACAACATGATGGCATCCTGGGTTGCCGTTCTTCCAGTGACCTTGCCGATGTTCTTTTTCGACAGGAATATTTTCAGGTCGGGGCCACTCTTGGTCTTGAAAGATGAGTCGAACTTGATGACGGTCTGATTGTTCTTGTTGACTACTTCCCAACCACCTTTGATTTTGTATTGTTTGTTTACCCAACCACCCTGAGTCAGTACTTCTGCATGGGAAGTGGTGTGAACCAGAAGACTCATCAGGCCCAACGTTACTATTGCGATGATGCTTCTGGCGGAAATACGTTTGCCGGGTGTTGCGAATTGGCTGTTCAGTGAGGTGGCTGTGGTCTGCATTGTTTACTCCTTGTTAGCAATCTGGTTTATTTAAGGTTACAGCTTAGTGCCTCCTCGCCAGAGATCGTTCCAGCCATTATCGGGAAAAAAATTGACAGCCATGATCAAAAAAATATATATGAATTAATGTGTAGTTCAGCACGCTCCTGCAGCGTTAGTGGCTGGTACTGCCTCGCGTATTAAAAAGTTCCCGCTCAAGGTACTCGTTATGCGAACGGTTATGCGTCTTTACGCTGTTATTTCTTCAGCGGAACGACCAACCAGTTCTCTATACACCTGTGGGTCCGTTGCGCCCTCTGTTCCGATAATTAACACACGGCTGGACTCATCAAGGCCAAGCTGAGTAGTCAGATCCTTATTTTCCATCGCGATTATCAGCCCGGCCAGTCCTGCTACGGCAGATTCTCCAGCAACCACCGGAGTGTCACCGTTAACGCCATCGGCGAGAAAACGCATACAGGCCACGGCCGAATCGTCTGAAACGACGAGCACGTTATCAACTTCAGCCAGCAGAGTGTTAAATGCCACCAGTGATACTTCACCACAGGCCAGCCCAGCCATCAAGGTATCGAGATCACCCGGTACGGCGACTGGTTCACCCGCTTTGATACTTTGGTAAATGCACTCCGCATTTTCGGGTTCTGCCACTACAATTTTAGTCTCCGGGCTGTCACTGCGCGCACGCACCCGTTCGGTTATTGCTGCAGCAAAACCTCCCACACCACCTTGTAGAAATACATGAGTGGGCAATGGTGTCTGATTAGATTCCAGTTCATCGTATATCTCGTCAGCAAGTACCGTGTAGCCACGCATAACGTCTGCAGGAATTTCAAGATAACCGGGGTAGGAGGTATCTGAAACGACCGTCCAGCCATTAGCTGCTGCTTCGTTTGCTGCAAGTCTTACCGAGTCATCATAGTTGCCATCGATTCGAATCACTTCTGCACCATAGGCTTCAATGGCGGATTTACGCCCTTCACTGACTTCGCTGTGTATATAAATAATGCAGCGGCAGTTAAAGCGCTGTGCTCCCCAGGCAACAGAGCGGCCGTGATTGCCATCGGTCGCACAGCAGACAACCATAGATGAGGTCTCGTTTTTAAATTTACCGCAAGTCAGATCCTCGAGAGTGACGTTGCGTCCCAGCTGTTCTGACAGGTTTTTCATCAGCAATACTGATACAGCGTATGCGCCGCCCAAGGCCTTGAAACTACCGAGTCCAAAACGTGGGGCTTCATCCTTGTACCAGATATTATTCACACCTACTGTGCGGGCCAGTCCTTGCAAATCAAATAGCGGAGTTTTTGTATATCCGGGCCACTGGCTGATTGACTCCCGTGCTTTTAGACAATCGGCTTCAAGCAAAGGGTGGTCAGATTCTTTTAGCTGCGTTGAGCGGAAACGGTTAGCTACGTGCAGACAGGTTTTATTCTCGATCAAATCTGTCAAGGTGCGGGTGTTTGCCACTGTCTGGTCCTCTTTGCCGGGTCGGGTATGGGGTTTAACTTTCTGGTGCTATGAATCGAGTGATATACCTTCGTTTGCCAGATCGTCGCAGACAGTCACTATTGCCTGGCGAAGTTTGGATACCAATTCATCTACTTCCTGTCGTGTAATGGTTAGTGGCGGAGAAAGTACATTCAAATTGCCCACCGGGCGGACCAGTAATCCAAGCTTCTCTGCGGCATTGGATATACGCTTACCGATATTGATCTCGTGCGGAAATTCTTCACGCGTGTCCTTGTTTGCAACGTTGACAACACAAGCCATTAGATACATACCTCTGACATCACCCACGGTCGGCAAATCGGATAGCGTTTGCAGCTGCTGCATGAAATAGGGGCCAATATCATCCTTGACATATGCAGGCAGGTTTTCCCGCTCCATAATTTCTATGTTTTTCAGTGCCGCAGCACAGGCGACCGGATGTCCTGCATAGGTATAGCCATTGGTAAACCAGCGATCCTGGCCGGCCTCCGCAATGACGTCATAAATGCCGTCAGAGAAGATAGCAGCACCTAGTGGTTGATAGCCCGAGGTAAGGCCTTTGGCCGAGACAATACCGTCAGGTTGGATACCCATAATGTCGAGAGAGGCAAACCAGGCTCCAACGCGCCCGAAGCCTGTGACCACTTCGTCTGCGATGTACAGAATGCCGTATTGCCTGCAGATATCACGCGTCTCTTTGATGTAGCGTGCCGGTGGTACAACCACACCTCCTGCGCCGAGAATCGGTTCAGCAAAATGAGCGGCAATATTTTCCGGGCCGGTCTGTTCAACTGTGTCGCGAAATTTGTCTATCAGCCATTGCTCGAATTCATCGTCCGCGACTCCCTCTGGTGGGCGGTATGCGTTTGGTTCACTGACATACACAATCATATCTGTGTCGTACTGAAACTCCGGCATGCGATCAGCCGGTTTACCGGTCATTGATTGAGTTATATACGTTGAACCATGGTATGAGCCGCGTCTTGTGATAATTTTCTTGCGTGATTTTTCGCCTTTACAACCCCAGTAAAAGTGAACCAGACGCAACATGCTGTCATTGGCCGTTGAGCCACCGCAAGTCAGCATCACACGATTTAAATCTCCGGGTGCAAGTTCGGCAAGCTTTGCTGTTAGCTGGGCGGCAGGCGCATTGCTGACATCAACAAACGGATTGGCATAAGCAAGTGTGCGTGCCTGTTCGGCTATGGCATCTACAATTTCATCACGCCCGTAGCCCACATTCATACACCACAAACCACCGACCCCGTCCAGATAACGATTGCCGTCAGCGTCGTAGGTATAGACGCCTTTAGCGCGTGACATGATCAGGGAGCCTTCTTCCTGAAAACTGTCAAAATGGGTCCACGGGTGCACAAAATGGCGGCGGTCATTTTCCCAGACAACCTTGTTGAAATTACTACTGGTTTGTTCTTCCACTTCTGCCCCTGGCTACGCTGTATTACAGCTGCTGTGTACCTGATGTCTGATCGAAGCATGGCTCATGTAAGACCGGTGCCTTGCCCAACTGATTCTAGCCGACTTAACGGCCGACAAGGATGCCTCCAAACTACATTTGTTGGGTCCATTGCTCCACGCAGCAGGCCCCTGGCTGATTTAATCCGCAAAAAAGTGTGAAATGAAAGCAGCATTGCCGGTTGTTCAAGGGTTGGTTGCCCAAGAAGTGATTGCATTTGCGTTAATGCTGCCTTGCGTGCAATACCGGCGCAGGAATCACTCATCCCTCATAACAAGGTTAGCAAGGTTGCTAAACTGGGTAAGGACATTTCTAATCCTTAGTTTATTTCCTGTGCAACAGCCAACGCTTCTGCCATGGCTATTTCTACTGTCCGGGGAGCCAGGCAGTCACCTGCGGAATACCAGCTAAGCTTTGCCACGTTGTCAGTTGCGATTGGTGGGTGGTGAAGCAATTCATCTACAGCCACGGCCGCATGCCAATCAACCACAAGTTCAACATCTTCACGTTGTGAAGACTGTTGTGTAAACACGTTTTTCAGTTTTACGGTGGTGCCGATTATTTCGGTCACTTCCTGTTGTGGTGTGAGTAGAGCTCCTGCTTTGCCCAGTCTTTCATACCAGGCATTGCGGTTGGTGGGGTCAAGATCAGCGGCGACGGCATAGTCACTGGTGACTATCTCTAAAGCCATCCCTGCAGCCAGTAATTTTTCTGCGGCTACCAGCCCGGCCTGGCCCCGGCCATCGTTTATGACCAGTGCTTTGTTTCCGGTAAGGTCAGTTGCCTGCATCACTTCAGCTGGCGTCAGATACTGTATGGCATTCCCGGCAAAGCCCGCAGAGTGCCTGGTTTTCTGAACTGAACCGGTACAAACAACAATACAGTCAGCGCCAAGTTGTTCAATGTGTTTGGGTGTAACACAACAACTGAGCTTGATGTTTACACCTAATCTATGCAACTCGCCAATACGCCAATCAATGATTCGCCGTAATTCGCCCATCGAGTTGGAGCTTGCCCAAAGCCTGAGTTGCCCACCCACCTGTTCCTGAGCTTCATAGACTGTCACTTCATGTTTTTTCGCCGCCAGTAAGCGGGCTGCTTCGAGTCCGGCAGGGCCGGCTCCAATGACGGCAACTCGCTGTGGTTTGCTGCTGGCTCTCGAGGTAAAACCGGGCATCCTTACACTGGGGTTGTGCATGCAGCGTATCTGCTTGCCAGCGTAGCGGTTGGCGATACAGGTGTTGGCGCCAACACAGGGGCGAATATATTCAGTCTGGCCGGCTTTTATTTTTTTGACGATTTCTGGATCGCAAATGTGGGCACGTGTCATCGCGACCATATCGGCGTCACCCTCGGCCACAATTTGCTCGGCGTGCTCAGGGTTAATAATGCGCCCGGCCGCAAAAACCGGCACACTAACCTGTTTACGTATAGCCGAGGCCAGCGGCACAAACAAGCCATGTGGCGCGGGTGTTGGGGCCCAGTGTTTTGAACGCCCGGTATGGCTGAAGTTGGTATGGGCAATAATATTCAGATAATCGATCAGGCCTGCCTCTGCCAGTTCTGTACAAACCTTAGCCATTTGTTCAGAGTCCAGCCCGCCAGGTTCGAATTCGTCCCCCGGCAGGCGCACCCCCAGTATCTGTTCCGGCCCCAGTTCGCTGCGGACTGCTGACAGCAGGGAAACCAGAAACCGCATTCGGTTATCGAGATTCCCACCGTACTGATCTTCGCGGAAGTTGGTCAGAGGTGATAGGAATGCCTGTGGCAGGAAGCCAAAGGCCGCCAGTATTTCAACGCCATCGAGGCCACCTTGACGCACCCGCCGTGCAGCCGCTGCATGGGCTTCTATGACTTCATGAATTTCGCTTTCAGTCATGGCGTGGCTGACCTGGCCGGTGATGGCTGACTTGATTGCTGAGGCTGACCAACTCTGGTGCCCCGGCAGATCTATGCGAACTGTACCTCCGCTATGCGCCAGCTGCGCCAGAATGTGCCCACCTTCCTGATGTACAGCCTCGGCTAGCTTCTGGTAACCGGGGATTATGCCGTCGTCCAGATTCCAAAGCCCGTCGGCTGTGGTTGCCAGCAACCCGGAACGATGCACCGGAGTACCACCGGTCAACTGCAATCCGACCCCATTGGCCGCATACTGCCGGTGATAGTTGATGTAGGCATCTCCGGCTTTGTTGTTTTCTGCGAAACCGGGTACGTGCGCTGAGACCAACACCCGATTGCGAATCGTCATCGAACCCGATGGGTGACTGATCTGCAATGGTGAGAGCAGGTGGGGAAATGGATTCATGGCAAGCCCTTATCGAACCGTCACCACAGGATGCCTGAAGCAGTCGATAGTCACAAGCTGAAGGAAAGAAGCACATTTTTGCCAATTGCGGCCAAAGCGAGCAAATGTTCCACGTGGAAAGAAAGCCGATTGGTTAACAAAAAAACAGTATCGAGCCTGTCAATCCTTTATGGATTCGGTACTTTTGTGCGTAAAACACAATTTGTTGTGAAAATGTCATTACCAAGGGAAAGTGTTGGTTTAAATGCTGAGCGACCTTGTCGCGGGCATCGATTTCAACTATTCAGAATGAGCGCAATTCGTGAGCACACCGTGGTGATGTTAGTTCTAAGAAGTGAGCATTCATACATCTAACAATCGATGGTCAGATTTTGGCGGCGAAGTCGCCAAAGCTGACATCAGAGCTTATATACATCCTATACATCCTTTCCAATTTTTGTCATTTAGTCGGCAATAAAATGACGCTATGCATACAAGTGTAGTGACATTACGGTAAGCAATTATTGTTTTAACAAAGTCTTTATTTGCTCTCTGATAGCATTGCTAATGCTACTGATAGTCAATCTCAATACTGGTTATTCCAATCTCGGCCAGCCTCCAAATTTTTGATCGAGCAATGTAATGAAATCCCCTGATTTTGCTGACATCCAACCTATTCGTCAGGTAGTGCTCGCGTGCATTTGTGCAATGGCCATCTATGGCTGCTCAGGGTCCTCCGATTCCGGGTCTGGACAGATTGAGTCTAGTAGTGAATTAACGGCAGACACTGCAAATGGAAATAGCGGAACATCGAATGATGTGTCCATTGCAAGCGACATGGAAACAGTTGCAGAATTTCCGAATGCTGAGATAGATAGCGAATCTACGGAATCAGGTGAACCTCCTGTAATTGCTCAACCCGCGCCTGTCATAACAGAAATATCGTCACTGGCAACTATCCGTGTTGATTTTGATATCACTGTACCGGCTTATATGTCAGACGAACTACAGTTACGATTGACTTGGGGAGACATCACGACAACGGCCGCATGGGTACAGGATGAAAATTGGGCTATCTCTGAAACGTTTCCTGCAGGTGCGGAAAACCCTCTTGTAGTGACATTCGCCGATCGCAACGGTGCTATCACACTAGGCAGCTTTGAAAGTACCTTCAGAACAGGAACTGGTGGTTCAGAAATATTTCAGATAACTGCAGATCAGTTCGACACTGAGCGATGGGACAGCGATGCCGACGGAATAAGTAATCTGGATGAATTGATTATTGGTACCAGCCCTGATGGAAATGACCTTCTCCAACCGGTGCAGGCAAGTCTCGAATTTATACCTATAAAAACATTCCGCATCACATGGCAGGTAACACCAGATGCTCAATTCTACCGGGTATTAGAGAACCCGGATGGTATCTCCGGTTTTACTGATATAAGTGGGGAACTGGAAGCAAGTACGTCTAATTTTGATCATGTTGTAGCGCTATATTCCAGAGTCAATGCTCAGTATGTTGTGCAATCTTGCAATAATCAAAGTTGTGTTGATTCAGAGCCGGTGATGGTGACAGGTACTCTGGAGAGTGCCATTGGTTACTTTAAAGCCAGTAACACAGACCTGAGAGATCTGTTTGGCAGCTCGATAAGTCTTAGTGCAGATGGGAATACTTTGGCTATAGGTGCGCAATGGGAAGATAGCATTGCAAGAGGCATAGACGGCAATCAGAATGACAATTCAGCGAGTAACTCTGGTGCGGTTTACGTATTCGTTCGAAGAGAAAATATTTGGATGCAACAAGCCTATATAAAGGCAAGCAATACCGTATCTGATATTCGACTGCAAACTGAAACACGTCAAGATCATTTCGGTGCTGAGGTGAGTCTTAGTTCAGACGGGAATACTTTAGCAGTGGCTGCACCTTTCGAAGGAGTCCTGTCTACCGGGGTAAATGGTAGTCAATTCGATTCAAGTTCAGGTATCGGCCTTCCTGGCGATAAATCTGGCGCTGTTTATGTATTCACCCGCACAAACGACAACTGGCAACAAGACGCCTATATAAAAGCCAGCAATACAGATATGGGTGATTTTTTTGGTCGGGATTCTCTTGCTTTGAGTGGTGATGGAAATACTTTAGTAGTTGGTTCCGCTTCAGAAGACAGCGCTGCCACCGAAATAAATGGAGACCAAAATGACAACTCTCTACAAAGTTCAGGAGCTGTCTATATATTCGTGAATAGTCAGGGAACATGGCAGCAACAGGCCTATCTCAAAGCAAGTAACAATTCGCTACGAAATTTCTTTGGCAAGGCTGTAAGTATCAGTGCCGACGGGAATATTTTGGCGGTTGGAGCGAATGGCATCGGAGAAACAGATGCTGGTGCTGTTTATATTTTTACACGTACAGATTCAAATTGGGAGCAAAATGATATCCTGATACCCGCCGATTTAGACGAGGGTGATATCTTTGGTTCCGTACTACAGCTGAATGACGATGGGAATACTTTGGTTATCGGGGCTGCACGGGAGGATAGCGCTGCAACAGGAATAAACGGCGACCCGAGTGATAACTCTTCCGAACGTTCGGGCGCTGCATACATTTATAATTTGGTCTCACAAGATTGGCAACAGCAAGCCTATCTGAAGGCCAGTAACGCAGAGAGCGGTGACCTGTTCGGTGTGCAAGTCAGTATCAGTGCTGATGGCAATACTGTTGCGATTGGAGCTAGCGCAGAAGGCGGAAACGCTAAGGGCGTTAACCCTAATCAGATGGACAATTCATCTGCAAACTCGGGCGCGGTGTACGTTTTCGAAAGAAACGATGAATTCTGGACACAGCGTTCATACCTCAAGGCAAGTAATACCGATAGCGGAGATGTATTTGGTATTGGAGTCAGTCTGAGTGCCAATGGAGGCACATTGGCAGTTGGTGCTCAGAGAGAAGAAAGTTCCGCTTCAGGAATCAACAGCGATCAGACCGACAATTCGGCTGAACAGTCCGGTGCGGTATATATCTACTAAATTGGTTGATATTTAAAATCAATAATTATCTACAAATTAGTGTGTGTACGCTGTGCGCCGGCTACGTGCGATCAACGCTAGCCATCAATTAAATTCTATTTCAACTAAATAAGCACCTCGGTTGTCGCCGTAGACAGAATCGTCTGTTCCAAGATAAAGCGTATCGGAAGCGTCGGGAATATCGAATATTTGAGTATTCCCATACGAGGTTTTACCGTCACCTATAAAAAAGCCTTGCGCTAGGCCTGGTGAGTAACTAACCGTGAATTCAGGAGATGACAACGAGTAGTCAATAGGTGTGCCGTCTTTGTTTGATGGATTATTTGAGTCCAGGAAAACACCGCCTAGAAATGTTCTCCTGAGCACTGTGGGAACCAAATCATCAATTACACCGTTCGACGGTCTTTCGCCATAAGGCTGACCATCGTGTTCAATTCCTTCCGGTGATTCAATACTAGTTGATCCACCGAAATCTACACTTCCTGTTACTCGTGTAAAACTGAGTGTACGCGCTGTGCCTTCAGGTAACATGACAGCCACCGGCAAATTTCCGCTAAACACACCTTCCTCAGAACCTGCAATATATAGATTGACTGACCCGGGCACCTCTACGGTAATAGAGCGAGTGTCGGAGTTATCAGAATTGTTGTTTTCACCATTGGAAGATGATGATCCCCCACATCCAAAAAGAGTGAGTGAGGTAAAAGCTATCAGGTAGGGTAGGGGTTTCATATTGTCTTCCAGATAATCGTTGATGCTCCAATAG
>CALLOA010000131.1 GCA_938005265.1 uncultured Granulosicoccaceae bacterium | reverse complement strand
AAAACCCGCAGGGCCACGGCAAAAGGAAAACAGTTCTCTGAGCGCACCTTCCCTGTTGATGAACACGAAATGGAAATCGGGTACGAAGGTGTATGCCGATAACAGAATTTTAAAGGACGAGCCAAGCGCTGGAACGAAAGGCAAATCTGGATTTCGGCCGGGCAATTCAATGCATACCATGAAGCCGGGAACTTACCAGCCGGAGTTGGCAGGTAGTGTAGAAAAACTCCACGAGCTGTTTCAGGGCTGGTGCCGGACAAGTAGCTGTAAAAAGACGCTGACTCAATATACAGACAGTTTTCTTTCTGATCTCGAGCATATCAACGAGTCGCTATTTAGCTTCACCTGAGAACTGTTCCCAGTGAGGTGGCTTGAAAACAATGGAACAGTCTGAGTAACAATGCACCAACGAATACCGGTACTATAAACAATATATTTTGTTCACTAACAGTAGATGGGAGCATTTCACATTGCCTGAAATGCACGTTCAGTCATAACAGCAACCAGGTGCGCACGATATTCAGCACTTGCATGAATATCCTCATTCAACTCATCGTCACTTACCGGGTTCTGTTTTAAAACCTCACGCAAGGCATCCAGTGATGCGTTTGCAGACAGAGCTTCTTCAACTGCTTGCAGGCGAAACACTGAACCGCCCGCACCGGTAACTGCAACACGGTACTGACCGTCATATTCGGCAATGAAAACACCGACCACGGCATAGCGTGAAGCCGGATTAGGAAATTTCGCATAGGCTGCGCGCGTTGGAACCTTGAATGTAACGCTGGTAATAATTTCATTACCTTCCAGCGCGGTTTCGAACATATCGATAAAAAACTCTTCTGCAACCACGCTACGGTGGTTAGTCACTACAACGCCATCCAGTGCAACCACAGCTGCCGGATAATCTGCTGCCGGATCGGCGTTAGCCACAGAACCACCAATAGTTCCACGATTGCGAACCTGCGGGTCACCAATTAACCCGGCGAGTTCTGCAAGTGCTGGTATGGTTGCCACTACTTCTTCAGACGCGGCCACATCCGCATGCGTGGTCATTGCCTTGATTGAGACGACCGACCCTGTCACCTCGATTCCCTTGAGTTTGTCCAACCCACCCAAATCCAGCAGTCGGGAAGGCTGAGCCAGGCGCTGCTTCATGGTGGGCAATAACGTCATGCCACCAGCAAGCAAAATGCACTCTTCCTCTCCCGAGAGCATTTCCTCGGCGCTATCGATAGTTTCAATTTTCGTATATTTGAATTCGTACATAATCGTTACCGGACAATGTTCCCTAAGTTCCCTGACGGGTCATCTCTGTTAGCGAATACTCGCTGTTGGATAATAGATAGAGCTCAAGGTTTTCAAGCCTTACCATGCTTTCGCAAAATTTCGAACATGCTTAGTGGCGTGACAGGCATGTCAACATGAACCTCAGCATCACCAAACTCGCGGTGCAACGCATCAGATACTGCATTCATGACTGCCGGGCAAGATCCTATCGTTCCTGCCTCCCCAGCACCCTTAATACCCATCTCATTAGTTGTCGATGGCACATTTCTCGTCTCGAAATGGAAATTCGGCAGATCATCAGCACGAGGTACAGCATAGTCCATCAATGATGCGCTCAACAACTGCCCGTCATCGGTGTAAACCACGCGTTCCAGCAGACACTGCCCGATACTCTGCACAACTCCACCATGCACCTGGCCTTCCAGCAACAGCGGATTAACCGTTTTACCGAAATCATCAACAATGGTGTAGCTCTTCACGCGAGTCACAGCAGTGCCCAGATCAATCTCGATCTCGCAGATATGCGTACCATTGGGATAAGTGGCCTCATCCTGCTCAAATACACCGGACGACAGCCGCTCTTCGTCGGTTGCAGCTGCCGCAACATCTGACAAAGACATCAGGGCATTGCTATGGCTAACCCTTGCCGCCCCTTCTTCAAGAATTACATCTTCAGGCTTACAGTCATGTTCACGTGCAACCACGGCTTTGATATTAACCGCCATCGCTTTAGCTGCACGTACAGCCGATGGCCCGCCCAGGGGAATTGAGCGCGACCCTCCGGTTCCACCGCCTGTAGCGAGTACAGCGGTATCTCCCTGATGCACGGATATATCCTGGTAATCCATACCCAATTCGCCAGCAGCGAGTTGTGCATAGGCAGTTGCATGTCCCTGACCATTACTCTGCGTGCCTATTTTAAGCAGTACAGAACCATCGTCGTTTAATTCCAGAAACACAGGCTCAGCACCTGCAAATGCACAAGCTTCAACGTAGGTTGCCATGCCAATACCCAGCAACTTACCTTGTTCACGTGCCTCGGCGCGTCGTTGTTCGAATTCTTGCCACGCAGCGCGTTCCATACATACGTCCATGTGCGCTTCAAACTCACCGGTATCGTAATTGCGCCCGGTGGGTGTCTTATAAGGTAATTGAGATGGCTGGATAAAGTTACGCCGCCTGATTTCATCTACTGCAATGTGAAGGTGACGGGCACATTTATCGACCAGGCGTTCAATCAGGTAAGCCGCTTCCGGACGCCCTGCCCCTCGATAGGCATCGGTGGGAACAGTGTTGGTAAAAGCCCCTCGGGTGGTGCAGGCAACCACAGGAATATCGTACAGACCGGTTGCCATGGTGACACCAAGAAATGGAATATACGGACCATAGGCATGCAGATAAGCGCCCATTGCAGCGATTACGTTAATTTCAAGTGCGAGAAACTTACCCTCTTCGTCCATCGCCATGCGGGCTGTGGTGACGTTATCTCGCCCATGGGCATCCTGAGTAAAGTGTTCAGTTCTGTCTGAGTTCCATCGCACCGGCCTGCCCAATAGACGCGAGGCTGCCATAACCAGCGGGTATTCCCGATAAGTGAAGACTTTGGTACCAAAGCCGCCACCTACGTCACCCGTTACCACTCTGATCTTGCTTTTATCCTCACCCGTAAGGCGGCTCAGATTATCCCGCACACTGTAAACCCCCTGGGACCCGACCGTGATCGTATAGCTATCAGAATCCTTATCCCAATCTGCGTGACAGGCGCGCGGCTCCAAATAGTTACTGACTAAGCGATTGTTGATGATCTTGATTTCAACGACATGTGCGGCAGAATCAAGAATACTTTGGGTTTTTTCAGCATCCCCCAGAAAGTGGGTATAGGAAAGATTGGACTGCAGGTGCTGTGCTACCAGAGGTGCATCTGCTGCCAGTGCAGATTCAGTGTCCGTGACCGCATCCATTGCATCAAATTCGATGACGATCAACTCCGACGCATCTCTGGCCTGCTGCAGAGTATCAGCGACCACCATCGCTACAGCATCGCCTACGTGATGTACGGTATCACGACATAATGGAGGTATGTCATGAAACACCGGGTCGCTGCCATCGGTTTGCGGCAGAAAATTTATGCAGCGCAGGTTTTTCAGATGAGCCAGATCATTGGCTGTATAGACTGCGTGCACGCCCGGTGCTGATTTGGCCGCCTGCGTATCAACTATGTTGAAACTGGCATGGGCGTAGGCTGAACGCAGAATATACGCATTCAGTGTACCGCTAACCCGAACATCATCCGTGTAATTACCCCCTCCAGTCAGCAACCTGAAATCTTCGTTACGGGTAAGCGGCGCACCCATACCAAAGCGCGTACCAGCTGAAACAACGTTCGCCATGATTCCTCTTGAACCGGTTTAGAGGCGACTATTTTAACACGCAGGGACTACAGTAGCGCTTGAGAATTCTCAAACAGGTTGAGAAAAGGCTTTTGATGGGGAGTTTGGCATGTTGGCGCTGTGCCCGCCCCTCACGGGGCAGGCAGGAATACCGGAAGGTCAGGATACTAACGAAAGTTCAAATAGCAACCTGTTGTTTGTTTGGAAGAAGGAGGCGGCTTGCTTTAGGGAAATATGATTTCCACACGACGGTTCAGCTTTCGACCCTCAACACTCTCGTTACTTCCCATGGGTCGCATTTCCCCCTTGCCTACCGGCTCCAGCCGATGGGCCTCTATACCTTCAGCAATGAGCGCGTTGCGTACTGCAAAGGCTCTCTGAATTGAAAGATCCATATTCTCGCTTTCTGTACCCGATGCATCGGTGTGACCAACAAGGCTGACCGTTTTACGTTTGTTTCGAACCAGATACTGTGCCGCATCCGATATCACATAAACGGCTTCATCAGGCAGCTTGACACTACCGGGCCCAAACAAGATGTCATGGCGGGTTTTTACGCGTTTCTCTTCACTGACAACAAGGCCTGCTGCAGCAAGACGTTGCTCTTTGGCAGACCCTTGCACGGACGCACTACCGCCGCCGATAGGGCCAATTGTCGAACAGCCACTCATGACCACCATGATTGCCGTGGCTGTGGCCAGCTTGAAAATTTTGCGAGACATAAATCCGCTACCTGTTAATTCAATACCTGATTGTTGAAGCAAACGGAATGTTTCCCCAGGGTACGGCACATTAAAAATGAGCACCTTCACCTGAGGCGCATGCAGAAGTTCGCTTTCAATAGTTAATAGCGGCAGGGCACGACAAACACTTCAACGGCGAACGATAGTCGAGATATACGTCAGCTGCTTACTGTGAACCAGATCACGCACTATCCATCGTTTTCCAGAACAGGCTTTGCAAGAGCGTAAGGTGCAACGTAACCGGATACTGCCAAAATCAGTTGAAAACCTTACAGTCCCAAGCCGGAATGTCACGAAACTTGGCAACCAAGGCAGGCACCAACCCATACCTGCTTAAAACGTTAAAAACACTTAAGGATTAACACGCAGGAACTCGGCGAAGATTTCCAATTCTGCTGTATCCCCAATCAAGCCGGGAAAGGCACTCATGCCAAACGCCGAGCGACTGATTCTGCCCGTGGCCGTAAAACCAAGAGTGTATTTTCCGGTCAGTAAATTATCTGCCCCACCATTAAATCGGCCTTCGAGCACAACGGGGCGTGTAATTCCCCGGAACTGAAGATCACCCGTGATTTCCAGTATCAAGGGCGAATCATCAGCCTCGTCCAGGGAATCCTCTTCGTCAACAGATTCAGATATCGCAATACTTGTTGTAGTAAATCGCGCCTCAGGAAACTCACCCGAATTCAACCAGTCGCTATCCGCCAGATCGGCTTCAAGGCTATCATTATTCACATCGAAACTATCAAGGTATACGATGGCATCCAGCCTGGATTCAATCGGGCTCGCAGGATCAAATTCCAGACTTGCATCAAAGCGGTTGAAACGCCCTACATAGGTAGCCAACTCCAAATGCCCAATTTTGAACAGGAGGAAAGAGTGTGCGGGATCAAGCTTGTATTCACCACCACGCAATTCTTGCGTGCGCGTTTCGAAATTGGGGCGCAGAACAGCCGGGCTTGTAAGGATCGAGCATGATGAAATCAAAGTTGACAGCAACACCAGGATACACAAAGGCTGTATTGCCAAGCCTGCCCTGCAGGTATTTACAAGAGAATGATACATAAGATTGATACCCTGATATTTGTTGGTGGTTAGAGCTGCATGAAATCAAATCGTTTCACAACATCTGCCGATTCTGAATTCCTTCATCAGGAAAATAACGGCGCGGCTGAGCGCAAACTTTATTTTGGTCAGTGCGCTCTGTGCCAACGCCAATGCCATTTGACTTTTCACCATCTGATACCTCGAAAGGCACATCGGCGTAAAGCATTTAAAAAACGTTACACCCGCGAACAGTTACAGCAGGGCATAAACGTCTGCCGATCCTGTCATTCAGCAATTCACAAATTTCATGATGAGCTTTGGCTGGCCAGAAATCTTTACACGCTCGATAAACTACGCAACGATCCGTCAGTAGCCCGTCATATCAAATGGCAAAAGAAGCAGAATCTGCAAGGAGGCCGAGACTGGTAAAAGATAGCTCAGGGCTTGATGGGGAGCTTAACTGAAGGGATATGAAAAAACGAGCCAGACACTTATTCTATTTCAATTTCAAATGCTTCAGCCAACACTATCGTGCCGGAGCCGAGACTATCTACTGCCGAAATTACAACTTCCAATTGTTCCGGTAGCGTCGGCGTGCCTTCAAGAATACCCGTGCTGGGAGACAATGTTAATCCGGTCGGCAGCTGATCATAGTCAAAAGACAGCGTGTCGTTTTCCGGGTCAGAAAAAAATACCGACAAATCCTGAGGTGGAATGGTGGCATCAAGCGTCAGATTCAAATCCGGAATTGGCCCATTAAAAACAGGCGGCAGGTTCGCAACAGGTGCAGCAGTTATTTCTATATCGAATGGTGGTGCTGTTACCGATGTATTGGAGCCAGATACATCTATGGCCGATACAACAACTGTAAACGTTCCTTCCGGACTGGCTGTACCTGTAATTTCTCCACTCTCCCCATCCAGCTCCAGATCATCGGGTAACCCCAAGGCCGTGTAGCTCAAAGCATCACCATCAGAGTCCGTAAACAGAGCCGCCACATTCAAATCACCCGCAACTAGCTCTGTACCCTCTACAAACGATTGATCAGCCAATGGACCATTAGCTTCCGGCGGTTGATTGATGGTCGGGGCTGCTGCTATTTCTATTCCAAATGATGGTGCTGTTACCGATGTATTGGAGCCAGAGACATCTATGGCCGATACAACAACCGTAAACGTCCCCTCAGGACTGGCTGTACCTGTGATATCTCCAGTATCAGGATCCAGTTCCAGATCGGTCGGCAACCCCACGGCCGAATAGCTCAATACGTCACCTTCTGGGTCTTCAAACAGTGCCGCAACGTTCAAATCACCCGCAATGAGCACTGTACCGTCTACAAACGACTGATCAGCTAGGGGGCCATTTGCAGTCGGCGGTTGATTGATGACCGGGGCTGCAGTTATTTCTATTTCAAATGACGGAGCGGTTACAGATGTATTAGAGCCTGATGGGTCTGTGGCCGATACAACCACTGTAAACGTTCCGAGCTGACTGGCAGTACCGGTAATATCTCCAGTATCAGAATCCAGTTCCAGATCATCCGGCAACCCCACGGCCGTGTAGCTCAATGCATCACCATCAGGGTCAGTAAAAATACCACTGATATCGATCGTGGTAATGGGTAGCCCTTCTACAAATGAAACGTCGGGCAAAGTACCGTTGACTTCAGGTGCTGCATTGACAGGCGCAGGCACCTCGACATCAAAACTTTCGCTATCGGTCAGCCCATCAGAATCGGTTACCGTAACAGTAATGGTTGCTGTACCGGCAGCCAGCCCTTCTAAAAAAACGATACCATCACTCTGATCAATATCATCAACAACAACGATTGTCGCATCCGAGCTACTGGCTGTGAAAACCAGCGTGGATGGATCTTCATCCGTGACAGTAAAAGTAACGGGGTCTGTATCATCGATGTCAATACTGGTTATCGGGTCCGCCGCCGGGTCTCGGCCCGTTATTTCAGGAGCCAGATTGACAGCAGGCACATTGACTACAAAGCTCTCTGTATCTGTTTGCCCTGCATCGTCTTCAACTTCAAGCGTAATGGTAACCGAGCCGCTTGCTATGGCTTCAACGGTATAACTGCCAGCACCATTGGAAGTGACAGTCGCAATGTCATCATCGGTACTGCTGGCTGAGTAGACTAGTGTGGAGACGTCCTCGTCTGTCACGGCGATGGAAACATCTTCACTATCACCGATGCTGATTGTGATCGGTGAGCCAGAAGGCGTTCTGGCACCAATCTGCGGGTTGGCATTAGGCAGCGGGTCAACCGTAACATCAATAGTTATTGAATCACTAAGCCCTTCGTTATCAACCGCTATTATCAATATTTCGGCAGTTCCAACTGCAACAGCCTCAAGGTCAAACTCATTAACACCGTCCCCTCCAGTCAATTGCACTACGTCACTATCCGAACTGGACGCACTGACTGTTACTGTCGAAACGGACTCATCAGTTATTGCAACTTCCAGCGTCTCAGTGCCATTGAGCAGAATAGAAAAGTCGCCCGAAGGTGTGGTGCCAGTAATCTGTGGTGCAATATTGGCAGCAGTCACAGTAAACACAAATGTGTTGGAGCTTACCGATTCTCCATCACTGTCAGTTGCAGTAACCGTAACATTAGTGTTTCCAGTGGCAGTCGGTGTACCTGAAATAGTGCCTGCAGCATTCAGTGACAGGCCCGCAGGCAATGAACTACCTGACGCCAGAGCAAAACTCAGATCATCGCCATCAATATCCGAGAAGAATGATGCCAGTACCAGCGGTGTAATAGCATCACCGGTCACCGCTGTTTGCGCTGCAATCGGTCCGTTAAACACCGGCCCGTTATTAGGAATCGGTGAAACAGTAATAGTGAATGGATTAGATGAAACAGACTCACCATCAGTATCAGTGGCTGTGACGACAACCGTACTAGTTCCCTCAGCGCCAGGTGTGCCACTTATTGTCCCGGTAGAGCTATTGATGGAGACATTCGATGGCAAACCGGTTGCGCTGAATGTCAGCGCATCACCTTCAGGATCACTAAATGACACTGTTATTGTTTCAAGTGCTGTGCCTAACACAATCGTTTGCGAGGCAATCGTGCCATTGAATACCGGTGCTTCGTTAGGGGGCAGCGCGATCGCAATCACAAAGGTATTACTGGTAGTCGAGTCACCGATAGAGTCTTCAGCAACGATCGAGACATTAAAATTACCCTCTTCTTGCGGCACACCGGTTACAAGACCGGTTTCAGGATTGATCGTTAAACCGCCAGGCAAGCCTGAAGCCGAAAAAGTCAGAGTCTGTGATTGCGGGTCAGTAAAAGAAGCGCTGAAGGCATCAATACTTTGCCCCACCACCCCTGACTGATCAGGCACATTTGAAGCAAGAACGGGCGGGTCGTTAGGCACGGCCGTTACCGTCAGCGTGAAGGTGTCAGACGTTGCCGCAGCACCCTCACTGTCGGTTGCTGTAATCGTCAGATTGAAAATACCGACACTGCTTGCGGTTCCGGAGAGCACGCCAGTGGCCGGATTGAAATCCAGCCCCTCCGGTATGCTGGAGATAGAATAAGTTAGCGTATCGCCATCAAGATCAACAAAATCACCACTGATCGCTGTGATCGTGTTGCCGACAGTAACACCCTGATTGGCGATTGGAGTACGAAGAACTGGTGTGCGATTTGGCTGCTCCGATTGTGTGACTGCAAATTGCGTAGATACTGGCGTGCTGAAACCATCACTGGCTGTTACCGTGAATGTATAAGTACCGGGTTCATCGATAGTGCCTGAAATCAAACCATTATCAGGATTGATACTGAGACCGGTAGCCGGCTCAGTTGTGAGTGAGAAAGTCAGCGGCTGGCCTTCCGGATCAGAAAAATTGGGTGCCGTATCGACAATTAGAAGCTGTCCGAACTCAACCGAAATATCCCCCGGTTGACTGAAGCCAGGCTGTTGATTTTCGACAACAGTCAGCAGGAAGCCGGCGTTCAGCGGCGGATTGACGGTATCGGATGCCTGCACACTGACCGTAAAATTGCCTACATCTTCTGATGCCGCAACACCTGAAAGAACCCCCAGCACGCTGACATCCAGACTGGATGCGGGCGGTAAGGATCCGGGTACAACTGAAAACAGCAACTGACTGTTTTCCGGGTCTTCAAAGTTGCCGGAAAAGTCGAACTCTGTGGCGATACCGGCAATAGCGATGTGTGACGGAATTTCTGAAGTTTGAACGGGTGGATCGTCACGATCAACGATAGTCAGGCGCACCACAGCAGTTGCGGTATTGACACCATCCGTCACCTGGTAGGTGAAGGCATCTGTCGCCCGGTTTCCCGGAAATGCTGAAAGATCCCCGTCGAAGCGATAGATAAAACTACCGTCTGCGCCCAGCGTAAATTCACTGGCTAGCTGCGGTGCAGCTAACGGCGTTGTAGCTATCGACAACTGGGCCTGGTTTGACGTATCCACATCATCGGCGTCGTTGCTGAGCAGGTTGAGTTGGCTCAGTGATGTAACCACCAAAGCTTCGCCCTGGACAACCGTGAATGCGTCATCTGCGGCAACCGGAGCTTCATTAATCGGAACCAGGCAAAAGGTGGTTGTGCTGATTAGTGTCTCGTCAAGATTCGTAGTCGCTTCCAGTTCATAGGTAAGACCTACCGGGGATTTCAGAATAGGCACATCAACAAGGAAACGGGTCGCGACTTGCCCCGAATTATTCGTGTCAGCGGTCTGGTCAAAACTGAAGTTGCAGCTGGAGTCCAGAGTGCAGGCTTCTTCAAGCGTGCCAACAGCCAGATTGAGATCAAAATTTTCCCGGCCACCACATTCAGCCAGAGCACCGGAACGGATCGGTTCCTGTGACCAGCGCCAGCGCACAACGTCAACGGTTTCCACACCCACACTAGGCAGAATTTCGTAGGTAAGCTGCTCTTCCAGCAAAGAGATACTGCCATCACCATCGGTGGTCAATACGACTGGAGCACCATCCGGCCCAGCTCCAGACCCGCCATTGGACGACGAGTCGGAACAACCGGTAATCACGATGCTCAATACAGCACAGGCGAACAACAAGGAATGTTGTGCAGATGGTTTTCGAGCTGTAAGAACCCGAAGTGCCGGGCGCTCACCTGAGCCAAATAATTTGTTGAATTTCATTCGTGTGTTTCCAGATGTTTTCTCGCCCTGACAACGAGCAATACATCGTTCGAGTAGCCGGCATGCATACAGGCCGGGTTGGACACGTAATTGACGCTAGAGACTAGCCTGGCACTACGCTTACGCCCGATTATCAATCATTGGCGTGGTCATTTCGATGGAAATACCGTAATTTCATGACATTTAACCGGTTTGCCCGTTAAAAAATTGTCAATATGCAACAAAAATCGGGTTTGAAATGCTTCTTGCCAGATCAAGAGGGGCGCGTGACAATAAGGCAATGCAGCGCAAATGCGAGAAAACCTTGATCGAAGTAACATTAAAAGTAAATGGCAAGAGTCAGCAGCTGAAGGTAGAAGATCGCGCTCTTCTTGCTGACACCTTAAGGGATACACTGGATCTGACAGGCACTCACATCGGCTGCGATACCAGTCAGTGCGGCTGTTGCACCGTGCTTCTGGACAATGCCGCGGTCAAGTCTTGCACCATGCTGACAGCACAGGCTGACGGATGCTCGGTAACCACAATTGAAGGGCTGGCAAGCAACGGCGAATTGCACCCGGTGCAAAAGGCCTTTTCCGAGTGCCATGCCTTGCAATGCGGTTTTTGCACTCCAGGTATGATCATGGCAACCGTTGATCTGTTAAAAAACCAGAAGTCACCCGACGCCCGCGCCATTCAACATGGATTAGAGGGAAACCTGTGTCGATGTACCGGCTATATCAATATCGAACGAGCTGTGCAACGGGCAGCTGAGTTGTGTGCTGCTACTAATGACTCAGATTCATAAGACAACACAGCCATTCTTGATACACCAGGACAGTGTAGAGACACAGTGATGACAGATAACACCCGGCAACAACCTGAGCAAACGCTTCCCGATGGCTTACTGCGCCATGAAGACTACCGCCTGATTACAGGCACCGGTAAATTCACCGCCGACTGGCACCTTGAGGGGCAGCTACATGCGGCCATGATTCGATCAGATGTGGCACATGCAGACATAACCTCTATCGATCTTGCTGCCACAAAAGCTTCACCGGGTGTAGTGTGTGTACTGACTGCCGCAGATGTTGCGGCAGCAGGGTTCAATACCATTCCGACGGGGCCGGATCTGAAGTCAACTGATGGAACGCTGGCAATCAAACACGGATTGCCAATACTGGCGGATAAAAAAGTCTGCTTTGTCGGACAACCCATTGCCATGGTTGTGGCCAGCACAAAACTGGCAGCTGAAGATGCCGCAGCCCTGGCCAGCATTGAATACAAGGAATTACCGGTTGCCTCAAACCCTCACAAGGCATTGGCAGATGATGCACCTTTATTACATGAAGGCACTGAAAGTAACCTCTCGCTGCACTTTGAACACGGTGATAAAACAGCGACTGATGCTGCGTTCGACAAGGCGGCACATACCACCGCACTTACTATCAAGAGCCAGCGACTGATCGGTGCACCAATGGAACCACGCGCCTGCGGTGCGCAGCATGATCCGGCGAGTGGAATTACACGGGTTTACACACCCATGCAAGGCCTGAATGGAATGCGCGGCGCTTTAAGCGCAATCACCGGCATCGGTTCAGACGAGCTGGACGTGATCGCCGAGGATGTGGGCGGCTCTTTTGGTGTACGTTCCGGCGCATACCCGGAAGCCGCGCTGGCTGTACTGGCATGCCGTAAACTGGAAAAGCCGGTCAAATGGGTTGCCTCGCGTTCAGAACTGTTTATCGGCGAGTGGCATGGTCGTGGGCTTGAATTGCAGGGTGAGCTGGCGCTTGATGCTGATTACAACATCACTGCTATCCGATTCAGCGATATCGTCGATCTAGGTGCCTACAATGCTTATTTCGGAGGCTTTATCGGCACCAATAATCTTTGGGTCACAATGGGTGGTGCTTATCGCGTACCGGCCTTATCCATGCAATCAAAACTGGTATGGACCAACGCGCTTCCGGTTTCCGCCTACCGTGGTGCTGGCCGACCCGATATCGCTTTTGCAATAGAACGTCTGATTGATCACGCGTGTGCTGAATTTGGCCTCGATGCGATTGCCTTTAGAAAACAGAATTTCATTGCCACTCACGAATTCCCCTATGCTACTGCCAACGGGTCGGAATACGATTGTGGCGATTTTCACTCTGTGCTGGATAAAGCGCTGGAACTTGCGCAGTACGAGGATTTTCCCGCACGCGCAGAATTAGCCCACTCCAAAGGACTGCTGCGGGGTATCGGGGTTGGGTACTATATAGAGAAGTCTGGAGCTGGTGGCGCACCCAAAGACCAGGTTTCCTGCCGTTTTGAAGCTAACGGCACCTTGCAACTCTATGGCGTCAGTGGCCCATCGGGCCAGGGGCACGAAACTGCGTTTGCACAAATTGTCGGTGAAAGATTGGGCATCGCTCAAAACCTGATCGGGTTTACCGCTGGAGACGCAAGCAAAAATCTTGTCGGCAATGGCACTGGCGGTTCGCGCTCACTCTATGGCACAGGTTCAGCATTCAGAAACCTGGCTGACAAGATTATCCGGATTGCAACGCCATTGGCAGCGCAAGCACTTCAAGCTGATGAATCGACACTGTCTTTTGAGAACGGCGTGTTCAAAACCACAGACAATGCCGGCATCACTCTTACTGAACTGGCGGCCCAGCTAAGACCTGACGGTGATACCGCCCACCCGTTCGATACCGAAGCAGATACCGTCACAGGCGCCAACTACCCCAACGGCTGTCATCTGGCCGAAATTGAAATCAACCCTGAAACCGGTGTTTCTCGTGTAGTAACTTACACAGCCGTTGACGATCTGGGCAATGTGGTTAATCCTGTCATGGTGGAAGGCCAGATTCATGGCGGCGTAGTACAAGGTGTCGGCCAGGCCTTCAATGAGGAAGTGGTTTATGACAATTCGGGGCAACTGTTAAGCGGTAGTTTCATTGACTACGCAATGCCGCGTGCAGGCTCTATCGACGAGTTCAGGATTGGTTCGCACCCTGTCCCAACAGCATTGAACGAGTTGGGAGCAAAAGGAGTGGGCGAATCAGGATGCTCCGGCTCGCTACCCGCTATATCCAACGCCATGATGCATGCCTTGCGTAGCCAGGGAGTCGGGCCGATTGATATGCCCTACACACCACAAAAAGTCTGGCAGGCACTGCGCGATAAACAGCAGTAGGCCCGGCCAGACAAGCCCACCACGCTATTGGCGCGCCTCCTTCGTCGACCAGTGCAGCTTCGCTTGCGGAAATGCAAGTAGAGCCGCAACTGCGCACAGACATGCCGCCACGACATTCAATACCGGCCAACCACTCACGGCATAAAAAACTCCGGCTATCAACGTGGCGAGACTCATACAAAGATAAGTGATGCCACTATAAAGCCCCAGCACCGTCCCTCGTTGCTTTGGATCAGCAGCACTCAGCCGCGCGATTAACACATTCAGCGCCAAGTGATTCATGAGCCCCCAGACAAAAGCCAATGCCACCAATGCCTGATAGCTGTCCGATATAAAAAGAGCGATATAAACAGCGGCCAGCAACAGCAGCGTAACCGGTGTCGCCAGAATCGGGTTGTAGCGATCTATCTGCGCATCAAACAGAGCTGCAATACCAAAGCCCGAACCATAAGCCACCACCACCCATGCGTTAGCACTGAGCGGATAATTCAGAGTGTGCACTACATAGTCACCAACAAAGCCGTAGCTGGCGTAAAAGCTCATCATGTATAGCGCAACCATAAGCAACAACAAAGGCACACCAGGTACATTGAAAGCGTTCAAAGGCGAAGGCGCAATCGAACCTTGCACAGGCATCGTTGATTCGTTTGCTACAGCAAGCATGCGATGAAAAAGGTAGAGCACAAGCAGCGCCAACCCGGCGATAGTTAGATAGACACTACGCCAGCCGGCTAGATCAGCCAGCATGGCAGCCAGACTGACCCCTCCCACCATGCTGATGGTCCATCCAACGAGTACACGCCCCAAAATTCTGCTTTCATACCCAGGTGGCGCCATAAGCGCTGCCTGTGCATAGACCGCTGGCAACGCGACACCGGCCGCAATACCGGCTATCAGTTGGGTTAAGACAAGCAGAACAATTCCGGGAGACAAAGCGCAACCCAGCAGTGCTGTAAACAACAGCAGAAAGGTAATGCGCAACACGCGCACGGCACCAAAACGATCAATCCAGCGAGCCAGTAACAATGCTGCCAGACCGGTACCCAGACCATAGCTTGCCGAGCCGTAAAGCACCCTTTCAACCGATGTTCCCAGTTCAACAGCAATGCCCGGCGCAATCGGGCCAAGAGATAGAGAATTGGAGCCGATAACTGCCACTGCCAGCAGCAAAGGCAGCAGCTCTCTTAAGGAGTCCGGTTTCAAGTTGGCTCAGTCTTGCAGCAATGTTGCTTCACAAGGAATTCACCAGTGATGTTTTATAAGGATTGGAAGAAGCTTATCTGACGCAGATTGCTTCAAAAAGGAATGTCGTCGTCGAAGTCCACCTGTGATTTGGACGAATCCTGGGTCGTAGCGCTGGGGGCCGCCGCAGCCGGGCTCTGGCTCGCAGAACCTGATTGACCGGAAGCGGATTCAGCACCGGCATTTTCAATTTTCCAGGCCTGCAAGTTAGTAAAGTATTTGCCTTGCCATTCACGACCGCGAAGATCAAAACTGACTTTGACGCGATCACCTTCATTGTATCCATTAGCCAGGTCACATTTATCATTGACCAGCTGGAATTTGATCATCTGCGGATATTGATCCTCGGTTTCTATGACAAATTCCCGCGCTTTGAAGCGGTCAGATTTCTGTTCTTCATCAAATATTTTGTGCAGTACGCCTTCTGCCTGGTAGGTCACTGATATCCCCTGCTGAGTAATCTGTTTGTTTTTTTAACGCAACTAAAATTTCTGGAAAGTGCTATCAGGCCTGTCTCATCATTTTGGCGCCATCAAGAATCGATTTGACGATATTCTGGTAGCCCGTGCAGCGACACAGATTTCCCTCCAGCCAGTCCCGCACTTGTTCTTCACTCGGATCAGGGCTCTGATTCACCAGATCAATCGCACTCATGACCATGCCTGGCGTACAAAACCCGCACTGCAATCCATGATTGCTGCGAAACGCCTCCTGCATGGGGTGTAATTTATCTTCTGCTGTTGCCAGGCCTTCAATAGTTGTAACGTTTGCTCCTTCGAGCTGCGCAACCAGCAACGTACAGGCTTTGACAGAGCGGCCATTAACATGAACCACGCAGGCACCGCACTGACTGGTATCACACCCCACATGGGTTCCTGTCATGTCGAGATGATCGCGCAAAAAATTAACCAGCAAGGTACGCTCTTCAATCTGCGCACTGACAGGTTTACCGTTAATAGTTAGTGAAACTTCTACCGTCATGGAATTGTGTTTTTAATGGGTCTGACTTATTAATGAAACTGACTTAAACAGAATTTGACAGAATTTGTGTGGTTGGCAACGACACATTCGTTAGCCAGCCTCGGAATCTCAGGCCACAAAACATGCCGCCCGCAAAGTCGGGTTCGCGCCCTGGGTTCGCGCCCTGAGACGCGGCGGCAGTCGCCCAGCCTGGCTCTACGACCAGCCTGTGTCTCGACATTATACGCGAGTTGAGCTGAATTCACCCCATCAAACCATTCCTGCAACAGGCCAGGGAGTTGAGACAATCCGAAAAGTTAGTACTTCCCGGCATCAGCATGCGCTAACATCGTTTCATGGCGGGATCAGAGTACATTGTGAAAACAGCTAGCAAGCCCATCAAAGGCCGTGGCGCTCAAAGCAACCGCGCAGGCCGCTTCGAGAAACAAGTCACCGAGTCTATCGATGATGGCTGGGAGTATGACCCGCACACAGCCAAAGTCCACACTGAGCAACTGCCAGACGCGGCCAGAAGTGTGATTGCTTACAATAACTCGCCTGACATACGTTTTGACAGATCAATCAACCCCTATCGCGGCTGCGAACATGGCTGCAGTTATTGTTTCGCAAGACCCACTCATACATACCTGGGCATGTCAGCAGGCATCGACTTTGAAACCAGAATCATGGTGAAGCACGATGCTGCTGCTCTGCTCGCCAGCGAATTGCAAAAGGCGTCATACCATTGCGACACCATCGCATTAAGCCCCAACACCGATTGCTATCAACCCGTCGAGCGCGAACTTGAAATAACCCGCGATATCCTGACTGTTCTCCAAAAGGCGAGGCATCCGGTCACTATAGTCACCAAATCTTCATTAGTCAGGCGAGACATTGATATTCTCAGCGCTATGGCTAAGCGATATCTGGCCAATGTAGTTATTAGCGTAACAACGCTTGATGCCACGCTTTCCCGCAAGCTGGAACCACGAGCCAGTGCCCCGCATCGCCGACTTGAGACAATCGCAAAACTTTCCGAAGCGGGCATTCCCACAGGTGTGCTGGTGGCACCCGTTATTCCGTTTATCAATGATAATGAGATTGAAAACATACTGGCAGCTTGCAAAGAAGCTGGCGCTGTTTCAGCAGGCTATGTATTTTTACGATTGCCACATGAGGTGACAGAATTATGGACTGAATGGCTTGCCACACACTATCCGGATAGAGCCGAGCGGGTGATGAAAGCCATACGGGCATCACGTGGTGGCAAAAGTTACAACGCTGAATTTGGCAGTAGAATGACCGGCACAGGAGAATTTGCCGGGCTAATCGCGCAGCGTTTCAGGCTGGCCAGAAAAAAACTGGACTTGCGGGACAGATTGAAAAATCTCGACCCGGCGCAATTCAACCCGGCGGCTCTGTCGGATCAGTTAAGTTTGTTTTAATGAATTACCACGTCAAACAAAAGCGGTACTGAGTGCGAATTTTCAGATATAACATAGACATGGTATTCGGTTGCGACAGGCGGATCTCAGAAAGCTGGCAGAGCCTGCTGCTACGGCCAACCGCGCAGTGTCGGAACAACAAGCTGACTACGATAGATTAAACTTTCCTTTACGGTGAGTTAACATCGGAGCGATCACAATGCCCAATACAAGGAATCATTAACCATGACTTATCAATACCAGCCGGGTAAAAAGAAAAGCTACGAAGAGCTACGTAGCTACAAATGGTTTGGTCGTCCAGATTTACGTTCATTTGGCCACCGATCCAGAGCCATGCAGATTGGCCATGATCCCGAAAACTGGAATGGTAAGCCGGTCATTGGCATTATCAACACTTGGTCAGAGATCAATCAATGCCATGTTCACTTTAAGGACCGCGTTGACTGGATAAAAAACGGTGTACTACAAGCAGGTGGCTTCCCGGTAGAACTGCCGGCAATGACTTTGTCTGAAGTATTCCATAAACCCTCAGCAATGCTGCACAGAAATCTTCTAGCCATGGAATGTGAAGAAGTCGTTCGCAGCTACCCCATTGATGGCGTGGTGTTAATGGGTGGATGTGACAAGACTACTCCAGCACTCGTAATGGGCGCGCTAAGCATGAATCTGCCCAGCATCTATTTCCCGGCAGGCCCGATGCTACGCGGCAACTGGAAAG
The DNA here is from genome assembly GCA_938005265.1 of uncultured Granulosicoccaceae bacterium. Lineage (GTDB taxonomy): Bacteria > Pseudomonadota > Gammaproteobacteria > Granulosicoccales > Granulosicoccaceae > CALFCE01. The sequence goes on along the minus strand of CALLOA010000131.1, from coordinate 35,697 downwards.
GCACCCCTCTTGGCAGTGGTTCGGACTCCTGGAAGTACTGGGATGAGTTGCGAGCGGGCAATATCACTGAGGAGGACTGGAACGAAGTCGAGCAGGGAATTGCCCGATCACACGGGCACTGCATGACCATGGGCACGGCCAGCACCATGACTTCAATTGCAGAGTCAATAGGGTTTACCCTGCCCGGCGCTGCCTCCATTCCAGCACCGGACGCCAACCACACCAGAATGGCAACACAGGTGGGGCGCCGAATTGTAGATATGGCATGGGAAGACTACAAGCCATCAGACTTTCTAAGCCGCAAATCATTTGAAAACGGGATTGCCGCTGCTATGGCGATGGGGTGTTCAACCAACGCAATCGTTCATGTAGTGGCTATGGGCAGGCGTGCGGGATTTGACATAGGGCTTGAAGATTTTGATCGTATCGGACGGCAGGTACCGGTAATTGCCAATGTCAGGCCCAACGGCGACACATACCTGATGGAAGATTTTTACTACGCTGGTGGTTTACGTGCCATGTTGAAAAATATAGAAAAGCACTTACATGCAGATTGCCTGACAGTCAACGGAGAAACACTGGGCAAGAACATTGAAACCGCGCGCGTCTACAACGATGATGTTATTCGAAGCATCGACAACCCTATCTACCCTTCCGGCGCACTGGTGGTGCTCAAAGGCAATCTGGCACCCGATGGCTGTGTTATGAAAGTATCAGCGATGAACACCAAATTTCTGAAACACACCGGCCCTGCACTGGTTTTCGACAGCTATCCGGAGATGAAAGCTGCAATCGATGACGAACAAATCGAAGCAGACGAAAACACCGTGCTTATTTTACGAAACGCCGGCCCGCTGGGCGGGCCAGGTATGCCTGAATGGGGTATGTTACCGATACCGACCAAGCTGGTGAAACAAGGTGTGCGGGATATGTTACGTATCTCCGATGCTCGCATGAGCGGCACCAGTTATGGCGCTTGCGCGCTGCACGTAGCTCCCGAAGCATTTGTCGGCGGTAACCTTGCGCTGGTTGAAAGCGGTGACATGATCAGCATTGACGTTGAGCAACGTTCCTTGCAAATGGATGTGGCAGATGCAGAAATTGAACGTAGGCGCGCCTCACGTATTGAACCGGAGCCGCGCTATCATCGTGGCTTTGGTTACATGTTCTCACGCCACATCAGCCAGGCACCGGAAGGTTGTGATTTTGACTTTCTGCAAACCGACTTTGGAGATGCTGTGGCCGAACCGCCCATCTACTAATAAGGCTATTCGCTTTGGGCATAAAGGCTGTTTCTGGGTAAATCCGGTTGCGTTTTAAAACGCTTGTGAATCCACATGTATTGCTCCGGTGCATCTTCGATAGCCTCCTGAATCATCTGATTCACGGCAGTTGCATCTTTTATGTCATCGCCCGTCGGAAAATCCTGCAGCGCTTCTGAAAACTTCAAGGTATAACCTTTATCATCGGCATGACGGTAGTGGCTCATCATTACCACAGGTGACTGATTCAGTGATGCAAGCTTGGAAGTGGTGGTAAGTGTCGCCGCCACATGACCAAAAAAGGGAACAAACACAGAGCTGTTTTCACCAAAATCATGATCCGGCGCATACCAGACGACCTCTTTACGCCGTAGCAGACGAACGATCTGACGCATATTGGTTTTAGACACAACACTGCTGGCATTGCGACGGCGCTGTTTTCTCATAACATGGTTGAACAGCGAGTTTTTCTGTTCACGGTAGACCGCATGCACTGGAATTTCATGCCCGAAGTGATGGCGGAATAAAGTACTGCCAAGATCAATGGTTGAAAAATGCGCACCCAGTAATATCACGCCCCTGCCCTGTTGCCAGGCATCCTCAAAGTGTTCCGCACCTATGACCTGTAAGTTGTCTGTTGCAGCACCGGCCTTACCGAACCAACCCATGGCGGTTTCAAGCATGGCAACGGTCCAATGTTGGAAATTGCGCTGCACAAACTGCTGACGTTGCTGCCCGGATAGCTCGGGAAAACAGATCCTCACATTGGTATTTGCAACACTTTTGCGTTTATCGGCAAATTTATGAATAAGCAGACCAAGGTTTTTACAAAAACGGACTTTCAAGCCAAAGGGTAGCAGGAGGTGCCACCATTTGAGCAAGAACAGGCCCATGGCCACATGCCAGTTACGCGGGTCAAGATACAAGTAGTTAATCCGACCAAGCAGATTAGCAAACTTGTTTGATGGTGATGTCACTTTAGATGTCATTGAAACTATATTGTATCCCGAAGCGTTCTCTTTGGCCGGCGGATATCTCTGTAAGACACAGCTATTCCAATTTTCGCTTTCCTAACCAGCCTTACGAAGCTTAACCACATCACTTAGCACTTCCCTGTCTGACAAGCACTCGGGCAGTGCTTCCAGCGATACAGGTAATCGCCGCCTCCAGTTCGGGTGCTCACTGATGGTTCCGGGCAAGTTAGCCATATCTAGCTGCTGGAGTAAATCTTCAAGCTGCAAAACCAGTATGGCCGATTGCGTACCGGCGAGCACGCGATGTACTGCATTGATGAAATCTGCAGTTCCGGGTAGCAACTTCTCAGTGCCGGGTATCAACTTCTCAGTGCCGGGTAGCGCTTGCGAAATTTTTGCCGGAGTTGCGCTCGAGCTGTCATTGACTTGCCCGGTAAACACCGTATCCAGCCAGCCCTGATCTCTCAGCGGTAAAAGATCCAGCAAATTGTCCAGCTCCTGGCGCCTGGTAGCAAACGATTCGGCAATACGACTCGCTCCCTCTATCTGTCCCAGCGCGATTCGAAGCAAGATGTCTCGGCGATTCAGATAACCAGCCAACGTTGGCAGATCATGGGTACTTGCCGTCGCCAGGGTTTCAGGCTCATAGTTGCAAGGCTTGCGAAACCTGCCTGTGTCATCCCTTTCAAAATACAATACTCGATAACCATAGATACCGCGCTGCTTTAACTTCTCACGAAAACCGTCTGGCACCGTACCCAAATCTTCACCGATAACAATACATTGATTGCGTTGGCTTTCCAGCGCAACCAGGCCAAGCAGATCGTCGACAGGAAAATCGACATACGCACCGGGTGCGGGTTGCGGGCCTGTGGCGGACTCATTACGCAGTGCCGGTACACACCAATATTGCCGTACCAGCCCCATAACATGATCAATCCTGAGAATCCCGGCAAAACGCATGGCTGCACGCAACACGTCTACGAATGCCTGATAATTGCTATCTCTCAAAACAGATGGGTTGTACGGTGTCAGGCTCCAGTCCTGCCCCAGCGGCCCTAAAGCGTCAGGCGGCGCGCCGATGTGCATACCACGCGCAAATTGCTGTGGCTTCGCCCAGACTTCCCCGCCTTGCCGATCAACACCGACAGCTAAATCCATGTATAAACCATAACGCAGACCCACTGATCGGCTGTGCACGGCAGCATCGGCAAGTTGCTCATCCGCCACCCACTGAAGAAAACAGCTGAATGCCATCTGCTCGACCAGCTGTGTTTTCAATGCAGAACATTCAGGCGTATCAGGGTCGTGATAGCAAGAAGGCCATTCAGTCCAGCTTTGCAGCCCTTGAGTCTCATTGAAATATTGATCAAATGCTTCAAAGCGAGCATGCAGTTGCAAATCCTCACCACGTTGATCGACAAACTGCCGGAAACGCAGTCGTGCCTGAACCAATTCTTCCGGCCGCAGCAGCCCGGTAGCCGCAGTGTCTGGAGAGTTCCTGTACAAACAACTGAAAATCAGTTCTAAAGCCTGCCGTTTTAATCGTGCAACAGCGTTGTAATCCACTTCAACAGATCCACGCACAGAGGCTAATCTTGCACTGAAGTCACTGTCGCAAAGCAGTTGCTGCACACTGTGCAAAGCTGCAGCTCCCGGCACTGCCATCACATCAATATAAAGCGGGTTCAGAAAAACACGGTTGGATGGACTGTAGGGACTGCATCGATCGGGATGCTGGCCGTACAAAGAGTGCACTGGATTCAAACCCACAGTATCAATGCCATGACCGGCTAAAGTAGAACAAATCGTTTTCAAATCTGTGAAATCACCAATGCCCCAGTTGTTTGAGGAACACAGGCCATAGAGCTGAACACTGACACCAATTGGTTTTTCTGACCTGTCGATCGCATAGGCACGCGCGGGCACAACAATCAAGGCGACAGACAACCTGTCTGGATGTACAGAGGTGCCGGGATTCTCAGGCTCAAGCAGCAAACGGTGATAACCGATGTCCAGCTCATCCGGCAGTTGCAGCGCAAGAAGAGAACTACAAGAAGAAATGGGTTGGTCACCTGGCTCCACTGGCGATCCAGGGGCCGGGTCAGGGCTACTGTCAAAAGGCTGAAGTTCTATCAAGCCATCAAACCGCTTACCTTGCTCGGCTTCAATCAAATAGCGGTAGTTGATCAGACACGGTTCGACGTCCTTGCCCGGACAGGAGATATCCAGAAGTAGCGTAAACTGCTCGCCATGGGTTACCACGGCCACTGTTGGCGCGACTTTACCCGTTGCCGCTGCGTTCGCAACTGCGGAAGCGGATGCAGAACCATCGGCACTGCCATCCAGCTCCTCGTATTGCGAGTCAACGCCAGCCGATTTGATTTGCTCTGAAGACTCACCCAATGCGAGCAGGATTGCACGCATAACCTCAGGTTCTGTCACCTGCAGATTGCCAAAATTGTCTGTAAATCTGCTGGCTATGCCATGTTTAACAGCCAGTGATTGCAGCTTATCGGTTGCCATGGATTGCGAAACTTGTTTGCCAGATAGAGACTTTGATGGCTGTAGCCAGAGTAATTCCTGCAGCTACCAAAGCAGGCGAATGAATCTCAAACCAAGGCACACTGTTGCCGGTTTCGTTGCAGCAGTTAACCACTCCAGGCCCGGCAAAACAGCAGTCGGACTGCCCGTTTGCAGCTCTAGCGGCGAAAGCCCGCTTCAAGAACGAAGTACTTGGGTCCGAGTGCCTTTAAAGGCTCACGTAATTTGGCCAACTCTGCTTCCGGGCCATGTATCTCGAATACATCGAGCTTGGCAATAGCCAGAGCCTGTTTCAGCAGGGCATCCACATTACCCAGATGTGCTAACACACCATCGCCACCAGTGTAGCCTTCGCGACAGAAAGCACGGTTGCCATTAAAAGTGAATCCATAGAAGAGAACATCACTTTCGGTTTTGGTTTTCTCAACCATTTGTTCGCCGAGTGCTTTGAACTCATCCATTTTGCCGTCCTCAACAATAAAATAAGGGACGATGGTGCACATTGTATCTTCAGTAGCCATGAATATTTCCTGTTTAAGTTATATTGCTGAACGTTGTTGAAGAGTATTGCTTAACTGGCAACCAATGTGGCGCAGCGCTTTTTAGATTTAGTGGATATCGCTGGCTTCGCCGATCGCCGCCTTGAGTTTTTCGAAGTTGAATCCGTCAGAGCGCGCGGCACCGATAATTTTCGCCTCACGCCGCGCAATTAATTCAATAGCCGCCGGCAACGCAGCAACCGCATCATGAGGAACTACCACAGCGCCGTGGCAATCAGCATGAATGATATCGCCCGCAGTGACAGTCATATTGTGCACGGTGACATCCGTATCGAAATCTATCAGATGAACATGCGCATGGCTGGGGCCGACACTACCAGCCAATAACTGAAAGTTCGCAGCAGCATCCGGCAGATCGCGTATTGAGCCATTGGTTATGCCTCCCGACAGGCCGAGACCTTTGTGTACATTGGTTTGCACCTCACCCCAGAACGCACCAACGCCCGGTGTATCATCCAGATCTTCAATAACCACAATACCGGGCCTTGCGGATTCCGCGATATATTGGTAGTAATCGAGTCGACGTTTTTTAGCGCTCTCCGGCGAATCTATATCCGGACTATGTGCGCGAACTCGTGCCGTGCAGGCAAAACCAACGATAGGTGACATAGTTTCGTAGAGACACACCAATGGCCGGGTTGTAAAACCGATAGCCCGGCGCTCAGGGCAGACAAGCTCGAGACCATTACAGATGGTAGGTGTGTCCCACTCTGTAAGCTTTTGCAGATCATCGTCGGTGAAAGATAGTCGCTGATTCAATTGCATTCCTCCTGCCGTAATTTACGGGTTCAGACTTGAGATCTAACCGCACACAGCAAAGTGTGTCACCGGGTGCTAATCCGTTGTCTGGCCTTTTTTGCCATAATTACCAGCGCACTTCGAACCTGCTCCTGGCTATCAAGCAAACCCGGCAGGCCAGCCGCCGAATAGGCAACCACAACCTGCATTTCCTGGCGCGATTTTGTCGTCAATTCTATCCGGATCCCGCCAGCATCAACATCAGTCAATCGCACATGCTCGACATCATTTTCGCCCAGGTCGTTCAATTCAGGCGCGAACGCCAAAGCACTGTTGAGAACGGCGTCACTGTGATCGATATTCATATGCTCGATCACAGATTCTACAAAGGCTCGGTCGAATTTATCAGACATGAGCCATGGATTATTACAGAAAATACGGAAAGGAAAGCAGCAATATATATCACTACTTGAGAATGCAATCGGGGTCGGAGGCTTTTCTTGGCAAATCCGGCAAGGTAACGTTATATTCCGGACTTTATTATTGTTTATTTTATTACTGTTTATTACTAATTACGATCCAACAGGCCACTACCAGCCCTGTTGCCTGTTCCCTGTTGCGTGCATGATCGCCCGTCAGCTAAATGGTCAACCACAACTACTGGCCAAATCGATCAGGGCAACTGACCAGGAACCGTTATGGCGCTAGTGCACAAGCCTGTCCGACAGTGCGCGACTTGAAGCCGACAAAGACTCCGCCACCTCCTGACCCAACGGTTTCAGTAATTCGATTTGCTGGGACAGACTGCCAATACAAGCATGCAGTCCTAACCAGAACTGCCCGGTATATTTATCACGGTACAGCGACTGCCGTGACTGGGCAGAGCGTGTGGGTATGCTTACCAACCTCTTTTTCAGTGCCGGATACTCAGCGCTTGAAACCTGACCCGTGAATGCCTGGCCATTGGCTTCAACGACAGAACGCGGCTGCTGCCATGGCGGTATTTTATCAGCTGCAGTTTCTATTGTTGCCATCGCGCCGTCCAGGGAAATAGCCGGACTGTTTTTTTCACTTGTATTAACTACCGCTGTGTTTTCGTGGAAGCGAGAGATAGTCTCCCCTGCGGAATCAAGTTGCACGATCTGCCGGTCCGACTCTTCACAATCTGTAGCCATACAATCGGCCGCTCTATCCGCAACACTGTCGGTCACAACATCGCGAACAACGGAGCGTTCAGCAACTACATTTTTAATCTTGATGAATACAGGGTCAGGCATTTGAAACACCTTCAAGGAAAATCATTGCAAAGCAATCTCAAGCAAAACCATACCAAACTCACCTTAAATTAAAATGAAATCGTAATAAGTATTTGTATTGATTTAACAAGATTTTAAAAAGTGGCACCTGCCTGAGTATCAACCATCCTCGCTAACCTGACGTTTATGTGAACGTAGCAACGCCAATTTATGATCACGCCACCGGCTTTTTACCGGTATCTCATCAAGCGTAAGTAGAGACCTGCAGTAGCTGTCAATGCTATCGAGAGTATCACCGCTCCAATCCGGAACCGTCGACTGCGACTCGACTATTCGTTCAAAAAAGGGACTGTAACGAGCAGCGTAATCCCGTACACCCGCCGGCGCATTAAGATCAATTGTTTCAAATGGCCCCATAAACGACCAACGTAACCCCAGGCCATCGGCAACGGTTTTATCAAGATCGCCAGGCGATACATACCCACCTTCAACTAGCCTGACAGCCTCATTCAGCAAGGCGGCTTGCAGACGGTTCAGGATGAATCCGTCAATTTCCTGCCTGACAAGTATTGGCGTTTGACCCAGTGACTCCATAATCGACCGGGCACGATCAACGACTGCGGGATCAGTCCATTCAGCGGGTGACAATTCAACCAGCGGCACTAAATGGGGAGGATTAACCGGGTGGGCCACCAGCATCCTTCCACGCCCTGCCAGATTACCGGTAAAATTCGACGTCACAATGGCTGATGTTGAACTGGCAAGTACAGTGTCAGCTTGTGCAAGCCGGTCCATGGTTGCGAACAATTCCTGTTTGATTTCGAGATCTTCCGGGCCGCATTCCTGAACGTACTCGGCTTCTGCCAGCGCGGTCGACAGATCTCCCTGCAATGAGATACCTGCAAGCAACGACTCTGTATTTTCCAGCATACCCGCGTCTTGCATCGTTGCGGCATGTTGTTCTATTTCAGCCAACGCAACATCGAGAACAGCTGAGTCACTGTCATATAGTGTGACCGACCAACCGGCGCGAGCAAACACAATTGCCCATGATTTACCAATCAGACCGGCCCCGACAATCGTCGCCTTCTGCTTGAATTTACTCATTTCTACCCCCCTCTCTTGGAACGTTTGTCCCGGTCACTTATCTATTCTGTTAACCAAGCGAGCCTTCACAGCGGCAAGAAAGCTTCAGGAAAACCCTGAAAGAAATACCACAGAAAAGACTCCGGACTCAAAACACCATACACTAGGCGATCGCGTTTGCCGATTTTTCAGCCATTGCCAGTTAAGAGCCGGTGCCGACCAGAACAGTAAACCATACTCCGCTTATGCAACAATTCTTTCGCAACGAGAAAACCCGCTCCGTGACGCTGCTGGTCATTGCTGAAGTTCTGGCGATGTCCCTCTGGTTCGCATCAGCTGCGATCCTTGATGACCTGACACGAAACAACCAGTTGAGCTCGTTTCAGGCCGCCGCATTGAGCTCCAGTGTTCAGTTTGGTTTCGTCATAGGCGCGTTGGTATCAGCGATTAGTGGAATAGCTGATCGCTATGACCCACGCCGTGTCTTTGCAGTGTTTGCCACTATCGCAGCCATTGCAAACCTTGCATTACTGACTGACCCGGGTGCTGGCATTGCCACCGCTCTGCGTTTCATTACAGGCATCTGTCTTGCGGGTGTTTACCCGGTCGGCATGAAGATTGTGGTTGGCTGGGGTACTGATGATCGGGGATTACTGGTTGGGCTGTTAGTTGGCGGTCTGACGCTGGGTTCCGCCTCACCTCACCTGCTTGCGTTTCTTGGTGGTGCTCACTGGCAACTAACTATTATCGGTACATCCATTCTGGCGGTTGTCAGTGCGGCTCTGGCCCTTCGCTCCAATCTCGGGCCACTACATGCACGCGCTTTGCGCTTTAGTGTCAGTGCCATTTCAGTCGCCTGGACCGACAAGCGTATTCGTCGCGCTTTCGGCGGGTATTTCGGCCATATGTGGGAGTTATACGCAATGTGGGCCTGGATCGGAACCGCCGCCACAGCATCCTACGCCATACAGCTATCACAGGTAGATGCCGAGAGTTTCGGCAAATTGACCGCTTTCTGCGTCATTGCCGGTGGTGCTGTGCTTTGCCCGATAGCCGGCATTTTTGCAGACAGGTTTAACCAGCAAGACGGCAACGCAACAACAGGTGCGCTGCAGGGCGAAGCAAAAGTACAGGCAGCCACCTTGAACAAAATTCGCGGTAAAGCGAATGTTGCAATAATTGCGATGATTGTCAGCCTGATATCAGGTCTGCTTGCAGCAGCCACCTTCGGCGGTCCGGTCTGGTTGTTTTTTATTGTCGCGCTGGTATGGGGCTTGTCGATCATTCCAGATTCAGCACAATTCTCGGCATTGGTTGCTGATTTCAGTAAACCAGACATTGCCGGCAGCATCATGACTCTGCAAACAGCCATTGGATTTGCCATCACAATATTCACGGTTCAGCTAACGCCACTGGTAGCTAACGCCGCAGGCTGGCCAACTGTGTTTATCATTCTGGCAGCCGGACCGCTGGTGGGTATTTATGCCATGTTACCGCTACGTCGTTAGTCTTGCCAAAAACCAATCACCCCATGTGTTGATGGTTACAGCATTCAAGCAATGCGATGTGGAAACAAGCATTCAAGCAATAAGCCGTGGAAACAAGCAGTCAGGCAAAAACGACAGCATCAGACAGCCGGATCAGTATCGCTCCATACACCCAGCTCGTTGCCATGCGGGTCCTTGAACTGGAACCGCCAACCACCCGGAAAAGAGAAAATTTCTTCGCAAATTACACCACCATGTCGTTTGACCTTGCCATAGGTCGCTCGCAGGTCAGTTGCGTAGATGATGACCAGGGCAGCACCTGTAGCGGTACTTGAGACCAGGTCGGATTTGTAGAAGCCACCATCCAGTTTGTCATCATGAAAAGCGCGATAGCCTGGCCCGTAGTCGCTAAACTGCCAATCAAAGGTGTTACTGTAGAACCGCTCAACTGCGTCGAAATCATTCGCCGGAAATTCCACATAATCGATTTTCTGATCAATGTTTCTTTCGTTTGCCATGCTGAATTCCTTTACTGAAACGTCGCCAGGAACAATGATGTCACAGTTGCTTCACCCCGGCCCCGGGATGGATAGTACCCTGTTCGCAATTAAGATAATATAAAGTCATGAGTGTGAATTCGAAAGAACTGGATCTTGCTGGCACGATAAGGCCGGGGCTGGATACCCTTGCCAATGAAATAGTTATTGCTCTAAAACGAAGAAGCCGTTTCCCGGAAAATATGCCAGTCTACTCGCCAGGTCTGGTCACAGGTTCGCCTGATATCTCGCTGTTGCAGTATGAATTGCTGGCTGCAGAAAAAAATCACGCAGAACTGGGGCGCTATGCTTATGCTGCCCAGGATTCGTTCAATGATATGTCGCACATAACCCCTGTTATTATCAGAAGCCAACCTCAAAGTGCTGTCAGGCCCATGCCAAGTGGTGTCGGTCAGAAGATTATCGATTTCTACCTCCAGTGGGTAAGCAATGCCTGTACCGCAGGAACTGATGAAAACACTTACGGGGAGACTGTGACCACCGATGTACTGACCTTGCTTGCCGTAATGGAAAGAGTGAATCTGGGCAAGGTAGTGGCTGAGTCCAAGTTGCAGGAACAACCTCAGGCGTTTCTGGCAACCCATGGTGAACGGGATGCCATGTTGTCACTGATCGTCCGGCCCGACAGACAGGACAAGGTTTTTGATCTGGCAAAAGAATTGGCGCAGCGTTACGAAGTCCCAGAGCAGCATGTTGTTGGTTTTTTCGAATTCATGGTGGCCACAACCATTGATATCGAAGTCGATTATTTGCGCATACGGTTGAACGAAATGCAGGCGCAGCCTCAATAAACAGGCCTGCCCGAGGGCGACCTCGTTTACCCGAGGGCACCCTCGCTTACCTAAAAGATGACCTCGCTTACCCGAGGGCGACCTCGCTTACCTAAAGGTGACCTCGCTTACCTAGAGGTGACCTCGCCCATCTAAAGCTGCAATTCTAAGGAGCTGGCGGTTCTTGCTGCCCTGTGTCGAATTTCTCCCAACCCTGTCCGTTGAAAACATCGACTCCCAGCTGTGCCAATACATGGGGAAAATCTACCATGACCCAATTATCAACGATCTTGCCGTCGACGACTTTCCAGAAATCCATATAGCGAATTTCCACCTGCTTGCCAGTCGCCGCAATGCCCATGAATTCACCGCTGTGAATTGCCTGTTGTGATCCGAACGCTGACGCCCATTCACCCATGAACAGACGTGCCTGGTCCGTGCAGACCTTGTCAGAAAACGCAGCTTGAAAGGGCTTCTGCCAGTTGTCCTGAAATTCTTCCAGGCCGTTCTTGTAGCCGCATCCGGCATTGCCTATCCAGCGAAATGATTGCGAGAAAAATTCACCAATGTCACGAATTCGATGATCATTCAAACCGTCAACCATTCCCTCAATGACCCGGCGGGTATCTTCGGTTTTGGAGAGATCCGTATTTTTGCTGAGCACGGCCTGCTCAGGTCTGCTGCCTTTCATAAGATCCAACCACTACAATGTCCAAGGATGACAAATCTTCAGGCAAGCAGACGCCGTGTGCAAGTAGTCAGACAATCAGTTGCGCCATAACCTGCCGAAACGTGGCAGCAAGCTGAATAGCAACAACAAAAATAAAGCCATTGAAGGGCGGCCCGATCCACCTGAAGAACCCGACGCTTCAGCGCTCTGGAGGGTGTCCGATGCCTGTTCGGTCTCGCTGTCGGTGGCAGACATTGTAACTGCAGATAAGCCTGAGGCAGCGGTGGACGCAAGTGTCTCGAGGTTATCTCCGGTGACGATGTCCACCGTAGCAACAGCCTCATTATCTGACGGGTCAGTATCAGTCTGGTCAGCAGTAACTTCCACTGTTATGGACGTATTGCCGGTCGCCGTGGCAATAAAAGCCAAACCCGATACTGCCACCGATGCAGCTGCAACTTCTTCCAGCGTACAACTGATCACACCATCTGACGTTTCAATACTGCAACCATCACCGCTTACAAACTGCAAACCGGCACCCGGGCTAACAAAAACCCGGGGATTAGTTGCATTGTTCACTCCGATATTCGCAACACTGACAACCGTTGCCACAAGATCACCCAGTTCAGCCTGCTCAGGCTGTGATGCGACCGAGACCGCAAGATTAGTGGTAACTGGATTGGCCGTGGCAGCATCATCAGCAACCAATTCCAATTCGCGCCAGCGCCCTCGCGCAAAAGCATATTCATCGTTTTCAGGTATCAGATCGTTCGATCTGGCGTCAGACTCAACGCTGATTTCATCACCTGAAACTATTTCTATATTCTGGAAGACGTGCAACTGCTCGCCCCAGTCAACATCGACTCTTTCATTGACTGCTGATCCCACAACCTCACCGTTAACCAGGAATCGGAATTCTCCTTCACCATCAATCTCACCCAAAGCGGTAATGGTGATATCAAACGTACCGGAATCACCGGTGAACATGGTCGTAGCACGGGCGAACTTTTCCCGATAATCAACAATGGCCGCATCAATCGCAAGCACATTGCGACCTGCAACAGTATCTATGTAATACGGCACTTCACCGGCTGTTATGTCTTCAAAGTCAGAGATGGCCTGGTAGGTATAAGTATCCGCAAGCACTTGCTGACTTGCAACAACCAAAAACGCACCCAGCAGCCATTGCCGTGAACGGCTCAGGCAGCCTGACTCTAATGCAGAATAGTTGTATGCTGAGGACATGGATTTGCTCACAAAAGTCTTATTCAATTCAGAAATTGTCGTTTTCGAAAACGGCAACGACACTTCAACTCTCAACAGGTAATCGTCACGTCAGCAGGATTCCTTGAATGTGGTCACTTATGCCGGCTATGCATGGATTTGCAAAATGCAAAATGTTGCCTCGCTCCGCTATAGAAGCTAGTCGCCTTTATTTGTTGATCAGGTAGCTGTCTTATCAGCAAAGTAACAAGCATCTACAGTTTCGGCTCCGAAAAGATGGTAAGACGCATTGCAATCTGGATTATGGAGGATAGAATTATCGTACTGGTATGGACGGGTTAGCGTTCAATGCAGACAGGACGATTTGCATACCAAGTCAATCGGCAAGGGATACGATTTCCCGCGCTGTAAAATCTATCTAACAGAACAATATGTCTGCCAACAAGTACGGTACTGTGGACGTTCAACTGGACGTTCAGCTGGACGACCCGGACAACGACTCACTCACCCATCCGTCCTCCGCGGGCGAGAACTCGGGCAAGCAGCTCACCAGTTCCAGAAAGAGTGAAGAAAAGAAAAGGGAAAAACACCGCTATTCCGGCTCGATGCTAAATCGCTGGCCGCGGGCCTTCGCACGTCTGTTAGACCTTTCATGGCAAATGCCGCTTGTGATGAGCACCCTGCTTCTGCTGGCCTCCGGCCAATTGACAGCTGGCATAACCAGCGATTGGCTGCTTTTCATTATGGTGGCTTTTGTCTCCTTACCGATCGCCTTATTACTGGATGCACTAATTGCAGGGATTTTCAGCAACACACCTGCCAAAGCGATTATTGGTGTGAAAGCCGTCAGTAGTCGCGGAGAACGTCTTTATTTCGGTAAGCACCTGAAACGCAACATAGGTGTATGGACTGACGGTATAGCGCTAGGCCTGATACCGATTTCACTGTTCACTTTGGTAAAACAATACAAGCGCGTATCGGGACGCCGCGAAACAATCTACGATGAAAAACTGCATGTGCGTGTTCGCAGCGGTCGATTTACTGCAGTACGAGTAGTACTGCTGCTCCTGATTGCAATCGGCGCGACAGTGGGACTGACGATTTTCGCAAATTAGATTTGCGCTTACTTTTGGAATTCTCCTGATAAGAAAACGAAGCGCTCGCTGAATAACCACCGCGCGATCAACGATGGCCCCATACAGCTTTCCCATTTCAAGCTGAACAAGCTAAAACTAAAATAATCTAGATGGCGATGGTCTTATCCAACGTCACATCAGGCTGCAAGTTCTCACCTGCCGGCTTGTTTCGGGATTTGCGGGACGTTCGTTGCCGGCGGTCAGCAAACTGCAGGGTGGAATCCCCAGCGTAAGGTGTTTCTATATCTCGCTCAATCCCAAAATCAATGGGCTCATAAGGCCTGGCCATATGAGGCTCCATCGCCTCCATCTCCAGCTCAAGCGCCAACCCTATCTGAATTGCACGCGGCCATTCCTTGTTTCTACCCCGGGTTAGCTGAAACATCTCGCGCGCCAGTTGAGCGAATGACTCAACTTCCTGACGGTTGGCGTATCGCTCCATCAAACGCAGGCGCAGATCCTGGCGATTCGGGTAGCGCCGCAGCGCACGTACCAGGTCTAGCTCACTGACCCGCCCACTGCGCAGGTGCTCACGAAACCAGCTAAGTGCGGTAGGGGCATCAACCACTTCCTCTTGCATACGCAATACGGAAGGGCCACCCGGTTGATCTTTAGCAGAGGCTATACTTTTAGCCGAATACACTTTACCACTACCATTTTGACTGGCATTCGTTTCGCTGGAAGAAGAATCCTTTGCAAGTTGATCAGCGCTTAGCAGTCTGGTCTTACGACGTTGAGCCAGTAACTGCTTGGTTACCAGCAATAGCGCCAGTAGCAAGCCCAAAGATAGCAGTACAAGACTGCGAAAATAGGTTGAATCCATAAATAATTGCACGTAATGAGACCATCGACTGCTTGTTTGCCGGTTTGTTTCGGAAATCTGTTCTGCAACCGGTGCCACGGCATCGGTTGTTGTGGCCAAAGCTGACACACTGCCTGAAATATTAGCGTTTGCAGATGCCAGGTCTCCGGTTGTTAATGCTTCATTGTCAGTAGCTGGTGCCTGATTGTTGTTCAGTTGAGTTATTAGCGAACTTAACTCTTGCACTTTTCCAACATTGTTACCAAGATTATCGGACAGCGATGAAACGCTGTCTTCCACTCCGGAAATGTTGGCTTTCACATCCGCAAGTGAAGCATTTAGTTGTTCCAGTGTCTGTTCTACACGGCTTTGACTGGCTTGCCTGGTAAACACACCACTTACAGAATCAGTATTAACTACGCGTGTGAGAGAAAGATTTGCTGTATCTTCTATTTCCTCAGCATTCGCGTTCGCACCAGCACCGGCTGCACTGGAAATGGGTTCTGCGCCTTCCTGGTACAACGGTATGGAGGGGTTACGTAACGAAACAGTGGTTACCACTTGTTGCGCCGCAGGCGAGTCTGCCTCAACTTCTACCTGCTGCACTGCTATCGGATTAGCAGCAGGCTGCTTTAAACCTGCTATGGCTGCTTGCTGAGACAACTGTGCCAATACCTGCATGGAAGGAATTTGCAGCGTTACACCAGCCAGCAATTGATCAGGTGAACCAGAAAATGAACCTGTATTCGCTGTGTAAATACCCCACATGGCCTGTTCTGGTGAGACATTTGGCGCAAGTTGCAAGCCGCGCACTATCTGCAGCAAATTATCACCCCGGCTGACAGGTATTAATTGCGGATTGACTGAACCTGCCGTTACCGCCGGGTTTGTGCTAGTTGGGGCAATAGTTTCGTTCACTTCTGGCGCAGAAGAGGCGGCAGTTAATGGTAATTGCTTTTCTTCCACGCGGGTTGAGCCGCCAAAACGCAAGGCATACTCACGCAAATAACTACCGCCATCCCATACCAACTCCACAATGATTTCATTGTACGGGTCCGAGACAGGCTCGCTGGATAACAATTGAACGTACCAGCTATCATCACCACGCTGGCGTAACTCGGCCCAGAGGTATGGCAGATTTTCTGATTGAACAAGGCCCGCAGCGCTGGAGAGTGCAGCATCAGCAATACTGACAGACAAACTTGCAGTTTCCGACGCCTTGACATCATCGACTGCAATTTCAGCGTGCAAGTGCTCTCCACGCGCAGAACTGATATTCATTTCACCCAGCACCGCGGCGTTCACCACTGGTACTAGTGCCACTGTAAGTACCGCAGAGATCACTGTACGGCAGCAAGATCGGCTACCGGGTGAAGGCATAGGCTGCGACTTTTCAATCAGAAAAGCCCCGGGCGCTCCGCCAAACAATGGTCGCGCAGCTTGTATAAATCGATCAAACACGCCAGCAATTTACCTTTTCAACAATTTCCAGATAACTGGACAGTAGCCTTTGAGTATAGGACGAATTATTAAAGTCAACGCTTGTTACTGCATTTATACGGCTTACAGCGGTAAAAATTGAACAAAATCAATATCTCAAGCCGGACATAAATGCGGCTCTTATGTTACTTGCCGTGCTTGCGAATTTGCGAATCAGCTACCTCGATTGCGTTTCGCCAATCTTCTATCCAATCAGGCAGAGGACCTGGCATCTCGCTTATTTCCAGAAAAGTCATAAGGTCAGCGGTCGTCACCGAGCCGCCTTTTCGTGAAAGAAATCTTGCATTTATAACAGCAAGCGCCAGCAATTCTCCTTTACGTTCGAATCGTTGCTGGATTAAAACATTCTTCTCATCCCAGCCAATCACTTCGGTTTCTATGGTGAAGCGCTGGAATAGCTTCAGAGATTTATAGAAACGTATCGTCTCGGCCACCACAACAGGGTACCAGCCACGTTTAAGAATCTTCCTGAAGTAACCCGCCCGCAGCAGCAGATCAATTCTGCCAAGATCAGCATAGGTTAAGTAAACGCCATTGTTTACATGCCCGTTAACATCCAGATCGTTGGGGTAGACCCGGAACGAAGACCTGCAAGGTCCACGAGGCTTACATCGATCGCGTAGCGAAGCTGTAACAAGAAGAAATAGAAAACGCAGAAGAAGCTTCATAAAATCAGCCGGGGGAAGTGCGACTCGGACAGGCTAGCGGCAGTAAACCAGTTAGTAGATTATGACCTTAATGGAGTGCGGCTGATGTATTATCCTGGCGGCGGCAATCAACTAACAAACTATTGCTTACGCATAAATAAAGTCACTTCGGCAAAAGTAATACCGAATTTCTTTATGTATGAGCGATTCACCACAGTATCTTCATCCATCGCCCATATCCAGTCATCAAACCATACCCTGACTGTCCGGCCGGAATCACCTCTGGGCAAGTCCATCTGATAGCGCCAGTTGAAGGCATTTCCGTATTCCGCGCCACTGGCTTCAGAAAATACATCATTGGCACTACCGCTCCACTGCCCGTTTGACAAACGATTCAATTCCCAAACCCGGGTGGCAGGCCCTTCGCCAAACCCATATTCAAAGGTTTCATCAAGCACCAGTGTGTCGCCTGTTCTGGTTCCCTCTATAGTCGCGGTGAAACGTTGAACAACCTTGCCTTTTCGATTTTGTACTATGCCCCAGGCTTTGACCGAGCCGTCAAAAAACTCGCCGATATCCAACGCCGGTGTCTGCGTCAGGTAATCCGGGCCTTTTATCGACGTTGAACCACAGCCACTGATGACAAGCACTGGAAGCAGCGAAATTACAGGCAATGCGGATCGACGCGACAGCAGCACATCGCGAATATGAAACAGAAATGCTCGACAGACCGGCAGTAAAATCATTTTTTACCTGATTGCTAGGGGTTGATAGCTTTACGCTTTGACCGTTAAAACAGATTGCCCGGTAGCGCCTCCCAAAACACCACGACTACATAGTTTCAAGCAGCGTAACCGGCTAGCCGTGCCTGGTTTGACCTGGCAAAAAACATCAGGATGTAGCAGAGCGTGGCAAACGTACACTTGAGCGCAGCTTGGTATAGTTGATTTCTTCAAGATTGCAAGGATTAGCACCAGGGCAGGCAGCCAGCAAAATATGACTCGAAATGGATTCAAAATCATTGCGAAAATGCACCGTGCTCTTTACACAAATAATGCTCTTGTTTACAGGCTCGATACCCACTAGACGCAAGAAACCCTGATCAAGGCACTGTGTACGTTCGGAACTGACGATTACCTGCACATCGCAATTATCTGATTTCACCGATAGCAAAACCGTAGGGCCGATTTTCACCTCAGTGCCTTTCATCATCGGTCCGTGGCAGACAAACCGTCCGTCTGTGACTTCTTCTACGCGGAAATCAGCCTCAAACGGCACAACACCCTCTGGCCCGTTATTGCCACCCAGTGACAAGGCAAGCTCGGATCCACGACCAGCCGCAACGCAGCTGGCAGCGGAAACCGGATCCCAGATACAGGCCAGTACAGCATTGCGGGCATTGTTATTGACCAGTGCTGCCAGCAATCCCGTGGTATCACCACTGCCTCCGGCACCCGGGTTATCCTGGATGTCCGCGATGACCACCGGCAATGCCTGCATTTCTGCCGAGGCAGACTCGGCGGCCACTGTCATCGCTTTCTTCACGGCTTCATCAGCAGTCAGGATGTCTGCGACAAACAGCTGCTCCGCCTCCACAACGGTGTTTAATATACTTTTGGCCGCCTGATCAGCAGCATTCTGGCTCAGGGCATAGCTCACGACAGAGGCACCACATTCAGGAATATCAGCAGGCGGAAAACCACAGGCGAAATCGACACTGAGAACCTCTGCCTGCTCTTGCGGCAGCGCAGCGACCTGCTCATAAACTTCACGGCAGGGCGAACTACCCGTATCTTGCGATGGCAAGGGAATTAGGAAAGGTACTTGATGATAACTCTTGGCCGGGCGGGATGAGTGGGTAATCATATGTTCGAGCAATTCAAATGCTCTTTCACCGGTCTCGGCCATATCCACATGGGGGTAGGTTCTGAAAATCGTCAAACCATCGGCAAGTTCAAACATGCGCGGAGTCAGGTTGGCATGCAAATCCAGACTCACAACAATAGGCAATGCGGTACCCACAACAGCACGCAAACGCGATAATAATTCGCCTTCGCCATCATCACTGTGTTCAGCCACCATAGCGCCATGCATGCACAGATAGATTCCATCTAGCGATGACGACACAGAATCGTTATAAATCTCCCCTATTTGATCGACTATTTTGCCAGCGATACGCTCATAAGCATCCTCGGTTACATGGGCAAACGGTTCCGCATTGCACCAAAGAATGGGTAGAAGCTGCCATTGCTTCGCCCTGCTGGCGTTGATAAAACCACCCAGGCCTAGATTCAGCGGAGCCAATGCATCGATAACTGCCTCACCTTCAACCAGTCCCGGCCAGCCATCGTCTTTAACAAATTCTTCATAGGGAGTTTTTGAAGGAGCAAAGGTATTGGTTTCATGATGAAAACCCGCTACGGCGATTTTTGGTGTTTTTGCAGCCAATGTCTTACTCCGGTTACTGATACGACGTGAACTACTCAGACTGTCAGATAGTCTTTTATCCCCAACACCTCGCCAATCGGTTCCAGATTGGATGCACTTTCACCGGGGAATCCTACAGCAATCTGATTACAGCACTGTTTGGCCCACTGTTCATTTAATTTGTTAACTTCCAAACTAAGTTTCTTTCGACTTTGCTTTTGCTGATCAGTGTCTTTGGATGGTTCAGCAGACAAATCATCCGCGGATATAACTGCTGTCACTTGCGTTCGTTCGTTCAGCTCAGCTGCCCGGTAGCACAATCTTAACTCGTCAATATCAATCTGCCCGGGTGCAACTACCTCTCCAAAGGCTGCATAGGTTACAGCACCTCCTGAGGCAGTAGTCAGTATACGGCTGACCGCAGCACACCCACCCATGGCAAAGCCAATACGTTGTATCTTGCGCCCCTGAATACTCTCTGAGCTACCCACCCCGGCAACCCATTGCAACATGGTTGCAGCATCTGCGACTGCCGCCGCTGTGGGTACGATTTTTATTGCCGCTGGATTCATTCTTTCCATGGTTCGCGTAACATCAGCCAGTTCTTCAGCGCTTAACATACCGTTGAAGTTATGGTAGCTCAGGATAAGGGGAAGTAGCTGCTGATCAGCAACTGTTTGACCTGCCTGCGTATCCCACTCAAGATCGATCATGTCAGCACCGGCGGCCACAGCTTGCTGACCCAGCATCACACGTTGCTGTTCTGAACCAGTAAATTTCCCTCCGTGACTCGGGTGTCGCAATGTAAACAAACACCCCAGACCAAATGTCTTTGATCGTTTGATCAATGCCATTAGTTCTTGCTCCGCCATTCCATTATCCAGCAACAGATCTGCGCGCAACTCTACACATCCAAGTTGTTTCTGCCGAGCCAAATCAATCTCATCAGGATGATTGGCAATTACGCCGATGATGCCACTGAGCGGAAAATTATCAGTCATTACCTTAATTCTGGAGTCGCCAAGATTGCGGTTTAATAGTAACCGCTCAGGACCATGGCAGCTAGTTGCAGCCGACCCGCGTATCCGTCGTCGAGCCAGGCAGGGCTAAGCACTGGATTTTGCACGTGCAACACTATGTTCGCGGTAGGTGATGTAACAACCACAAAGAACTATGACCAACCCGCCAAAAAAAGTATGCGCACCCGGAAGCTCACCAAACACCAGAAAGCCGAGCAAGGTTGCCCAAATGAGGTAACTATATTCAAATGGGGCAACGATACTCACGGGCAGCAAACGATAGGATTGGGTCAAACCCAGTAAGCCGCCGATAAAAAACAACCCGGAAATAACAGTCCAGAAAAGATCAACCGGGCTCATCGGACGCCAGTGCTCGGCCAGATTGGCAAACACACTATCAGGGTCAATCTGCCAGCTTACAAAGTGCACCAGCACGTAGGAAACCAGGCAAAGGAAAAGGTAGCAGGCAATGGTGTAGAAGGCCATCGTTAACGCCGGTTGGCTCACACCCACCTTTCTGTTAACAATCGGGATAAAAGCATAGGTAATCGCGCTGAACAAAGGCAACACAGCTACCACCTGAAATACGCTGGAACCGGGTCTGATCATCGCAACGGCCGCAAGAAAGCCCACTATCACAGCCAGCACACGATGCAGCCCGACTTTTTCATTCAGGAAAGGCACGGATAAAGCGGTAACAAACAAAGGGGCGCTCATGTAGATGGCCGCTGCATCAGCAATCGGCATTCGCGACAGAGCAAGGTAGTAAGCCGTAAATGCAAAAAATGCGAATGCACCTCGCAACAACAGCAAGAAGGGCCGTGTAGTATGAAACAGGGAACGCGCTCCCGGCTCGACATGCCCCCTACGACTGACGGCTATAATGATGGCGATCAAACCCAGCATTACAACCATACTACGCAAGGTCAAAAGCTCAAGCACCGGGTAGTTCGTGGTTAGCTGCTTAACTATGGCATCCTGGATTGCAAAAGCCAGCAAACCCAGCACCACGTAAATGACTCCGAAAAGACTGCCCGAATTTGCACGGGTAGCAATGCGCTTTAATCGGCTGACACCTGATTTCATTGCACCGCGTTCTTGAATTACGGATTGCCCCGAATTGGGGCAATAGAAAACCGTGAAAGATAAAACTCTATATAGACGGTCTTGTGCGCTGATGCGACAGGGTATTGAACGCGCCGGACACTATTGTACGTGGCGATAGACTCTCACATAATCAATTTCCAGCTGGGGATTTCCGAAAGCAGAAGCTGCTTGCTCTTCTACAGTCGGGTAGCGCTGATCATCAGGCCGACCCAGTCCTCCGGCTGATACTGGAAAATTAACCCAGTTACCACCAATTGCAAGATTCAAAATGATGTACATTTCTTCGTGATCCACATTGCTGTTTTCAAGGCGACTCACTTCTTCACCATCGATGTACCAGATGACACTTCCGGGACTCCAATCAACCGCATAGACGCGATAATCATCACTGAAGTCACCCCCCGTTATCTGCCCGTTTGGTTCGGGTCTGAGGAAATTGGCGTCACCCGGGTAGGAAATACTGACGTTATCAAAATAATGGAACGAGTTGTAAACGTACTGTGTTGCGTGCCCGAGATTCTCCATAATGTCTATTTCACTTCGACGCGTGTCCTGCCAGCGCTCGCGCTGGTGAAAAAGCCAGAACGCCGGAAATGTACCTGCATGAGAAGGGATTTTTATACGCGCTTCAAAGTACCCATATTTTCTGCTGAATTTGCCATGTGTGGACAATACACCTGAAAGAAAAGGCTGGCGTTTTAGCAGCGGATCCAAACGGCCGTAGTTGATGTCACGCCCGATCTGCTCAGGCCCAGTGGGAGCAATGGTTTCCAGAAACGGGTTTACCGATGCACGAATCGCAAGCCTTGAACCATCGAATACAAAAGGATTATAAGCGGGTACAACTTGAGCCTGATGTTCGGGGTCATCACTCAATATGTTGACGTAAAACTGCTTTTCACCATTGACTATCCGGTATTCGTGCCACGAACCATTGAACTCACCGTCCCAGCGCAACTGCGTATTCCAGCGCGCGGTGTCGATTTGATGGGAATTGAATTCATCACTGAATACCAGTTCATAACCGGGCTTCTGGTAAACCTCCGGCATATTCCACGAAGCTGGATCCACAGGTTGGCCAGAGCTATTGGTATCTGTGTTGATAAATACCGGAGGTGATACCGGGACAGAACTGGTGTTGGAAACACCACTAATGACTTCACTGGAACAGACCCACTCCCCGCCAATCGGATCACAATCCACCCGTGGCAAAGCACATTGCTGCCCGTAGTTCTGTTTAGCAATATTGATAGTGCTGCCAGTCGCTGTGCAAGCGGTTGATGAATTCCGCGCAGAGAATGTTGGCAATGAATCAAATGTGTAAGAGAAACCCGGCCAGGAATCCCCCTCTGTCAGTGTTTCGCCAGACTCGATTGGGTCAGAGTTACTGCAAGAGACCAGCAACAATGAGAGCAAAACTCCAGACATGGCGCAAATGCGCGAAACGAAAGATTCTGGCGAACGTTGCATGATAGTGATCCGAGTGTTCCGACTGCCGATTTTTGTTGTGTGGGTAAAGCCTTAACAGCGCCACAGCGAGCACTCAGACCGAAAATAGTGCTGGTCAAGCTCTAACTGAGGGCGCATCAAGCTAACCAAATCTCATCCGGCTTGCAATTAAGTAAACCGACCTGTTGCTATTCCTGCCAAACCGGTCACATAATTCTTCTCAAATTTCATAAGCAGGGTCAGGAATTCAGCAAAAAAATATGGTTGGCAGAAAGGACTGATCACGCACCCTGCTTGCCGTTTTTCACGCAACACTCGACAATTCAAACCCTAACCACAAGGAGCCCGGATCTATGCCTACCGTTAAAATTTTGCAAGATGAGGAAGTAACAGACGCCGCCAAAGCTGTTTTCGAGGATATACGAACCACACGCAATACCGATTTTGTGAATAACGCCTGGCGTGCCCAAGCCAGACATCCAGAGATGCTTAAACGTAACTGGGAAAAAGCCAAACAGCTAATGGCTCCGGGAGAGCTGGATGCGGTAACCAAAGAGCTGATCTACCTCACTGTTTCAATCATGAACAATTGCGAATACTGCATCCACTCACACTCTCACTTTGCCCGTGAAAAAGGGCTCACTGAAGGTCAGTACAATGAAATGCTCGATGTTATTGGACTGGCAACCGAAGGCAACCGGATGATGACTGCTATGCAGGTCCCGGTAGATGACAAATTCAAAGCCCCGAAAGACTGATCTGGCGCTCTGTTAAGCGTGGCTAATGTGCTCGTTAAAGAAAGATAGTTTGTGTAAACCCGTTGATAGCCCGATATTAAGGGTAAATCAATTGGAGACAAAATCATGAACAAAATCGATCTGAAACTGTTCGATAGCAGCTTTACACGGCAACTGTTAGGCAATCTACTGCAGATGGGTGTACCCAAAGCCGACCAGGCTGCAAATGACAGCGCCCATAGTGTAACGTCAAATCGTAAAATAGAAGAGGCTGAGACGGCACTGCGCAAGCTCAGCGACTCTGAATTACATGATCTCGGTATTTCAAGAGGTGAAATCGCCTATGTAGTGCGACACGGCCGGCATGGCATTGATCCTGACCCGGATCCAGCCGGTGTCCAGGCTGCCTGACAGGCTCAACCGGGCAAGATCGATAAAGCCTGTTCCGATTGAGTCAGGCCGATTGCGTCAGGCAAATGGTAATAAGTAATTCTGTTTCGAGTCGATCTGTTGCAAACAGTTCTTCTGTGAACAAACCTGCTTGAAACAGATTAACCTTTCAAGATACTGCCAGCCAAGATGCTGCTAGCTGGAAATTACCAGCAGGGGGTTACCAGCGAACTTGTTCGGGCCACCCATTTCGATTCGCAGCAGACTCAAAATATTTCTTGAAATTGTTTGCCGCACGCAGCCGTTATATCGCAGCGGTTATATTCTTGCTTGCTTTGATGTTGGCCAAAACTGCTCACACAACCTGCCAGTTTTACAGCCCTTCAGCTACGCGCCTGATATCTTCCAGGTCTTGCTCAAAAGCCTTTCTGATACTACTGGTAAACAAAAAACTGAAAATCGACATCAGTCGCGCGGAAGGAGAAAGAGGGGTATGGTCGAAGCTGATGGTAAGTATTGCATGGCCTTGCTCTGCCATACTGATTTCCATTCTCGACGTGTAAACAGTTCCATGATTCTCAGCTCGGGTTTCAAACCAGCTGCCCGGCTTCTCCGCAACGACCGTCATGGTTTCCTGCGCTTCTTTACCGAACATTTTCCGTGTTTCGGTCCATCGTAAACCCAACACACTGTTTGCAGCCTGCGGACGCTCCAGAACTTCAATATTCAGAATGGCTGATATATTCTCTGCAGCCGAGTCTATATCGGTGATGATATTCCATACAACATCAGCATTGGCACGGATTTCAGTACTCACAGATACAGCCATGTTGCCTCCCTACTCATACAGAACCGAAGCAGAATCCTGGCGCGCGAGCGAAAACCTAGCGCGCGAGCGAAAACGGCAAAGCTCATGAATTTGCCCGAGTGCCGCAGCAGATACTGACTGTTTTTCGCCCGAATTGGAAGCTAAGGCATCGCTGGGTGCGGCAAATAATCAGAGCAAGTGCAATTAAAATCTGACTGACAAATCCTGCAACCAGATCGGCATTATATTGAGCAACCATTGGTCAATATAAAGGTTCAGGTGAAAAAACAATATTAGCCCTACGACCAACATAGTGACACCCATAATCGGTTGCGCCCAGGGCATTATTCGCATCAATCGATCGCGACGTGCTGTCAGCACACCACGTGATCCGTAAGCCAACACCATCAGTATGGTAGCTACCCCGAACCCGAACGCCAGCATCGTCATGCTTGCGGATAATAAATTTTCACCACTGGCTGCCATACTGATCGCACCACCCAAGGTCGGGCCGATACAGGGAGACCAGACTGCACCCAGCAGAATACCGATGAGGAATTGTCCACCCAGACCCGTGCCTTTTATTCGCTCCATTCTCGAATTCGCACCACTGGCAAGGGGCGTTGCAACTGCTGTCAACAAACGCTTACCCTGGGGAAGCAGCAGCAATAAACCAAAAGCTATGAGCATGATAGAGGCGATGCGGTTCAACGATTGAGCATCCAGCCCGATGAGATGCCCGAAAGCCGTTATCCCTACACCGACAATGGTAAAAGAGACAATCAGACCGGCTGCAAGGGCCAGTGGACCCGCACGGGTAGACTGAAACGAGGATGCGATGATAATTGGAAGCAGCGGCAACACACAGGGGTTTATAAGTGTGAGTAGACCGGCAACGTAGGCCCAGAAAAATATCATTGTTTAAATCGCTTGGATTGTAGGGGCTGAATAATCGCGGACTTGAATCTATTGAAAAGAATTACCGGCAGTTGAGCTATTTGAACTGAGCCTGAGAGTGACTAACCATAGACCAGCGGCCAACCAAATTCACTTGCAAAAGCTCTCTACCGAAACCGGCAAGGGCGTTGCCGGTTTCAACAGAGATAGGATATGCCGGGATTAAATCGCCAGTTTAAACAGCTCTTCAATCCTGGCAGACGAGGTTTGTGCGATCAATCGACCCACTTCTTCGCCACCTTTAAACATCACCAGGGTTGACTGCCTGGGTATACGCAATTCCGATACTATCGGCGTGCCCCGGAAATTATCCCAGTCAACATTGATCATTCTGATATTTGCGTACTCTGGCTTGCTTTCGACTAACGCACTCACGGTGCGTGCTTGGCTACGGCAAGTGGGTCACCAGGTGGCACTAAAGTCGAGTAGAAACGCCTCACCGCTGGCAAGTGCTTCATTAAATAATTCTTGCGAGAACGTTTCCGCACCCTCGATAGTGGCTGATGCCGGTACAGCGCTGGCAAGAGCCAGCAAACCCAGGCCATTCCTGAGCAATTGTCTTCGGTTCATTTAACCCTCCTCATTAAAAAATTGCAGGCGTTCCTAAACAATGTTTCCACGCGCTACCCGGCTTGGAAGCTTGCTAATGTCAAAAGTTCCAAGCTGGCAATAAAATCTTTAAATACAGCCACTTGCTTCAGATTTTAGTGCTCAGAGGCACGGCCGGCAACGATGTTTTACCCGATATTCCTACGATGCGTAAAACGTGCCGGATCAGCCCTTGGCACCGCCCTACAACCGGCATATTCAGGCACTATTATTCATAGAAACCATAGCACTCTCCGGTAGATAGAATCAGAATGGACAGAAGAGAATTGCCGGGAGACTACATAAACCGATCGGGATGGTAAGTACTCAATAACACTGAACGCCTGCATTCGACCAACTCTTCGGTCACCAGCCGGCCAAGCAATGGTGCCAGGGTGATACCACTATGCGTTGTCACAACATACAAACCGGGTAATGAAGCGGGCATCCCCACTGCCGGGTAACCATCCAAAGGTACGGGCCTTGTACCCAATTGCACTCGCTCGATGCGAAGATTTTCAACACCGGGCAGACGTTTCCGCAGCCTCCGTAAAAGCTCTCTTGAAAAGCCTGCCGGTGTATCGTGCGGTTTTGCAGAGAATGTACCACCGGAAAAAATCTCACCCATAACAATATGTCCGTCGGGCGCTTGCCTGAAATGAATGTCATCGGCATTGATTACCTGGGATATGACATCCGGCACTGGATTGGTATGAACAATCAAGCCCCGCCGATTTTCCATCGGTAAATTCACGCCTACACTTTCAGCAATTGTTTGCGTTGCGGCCCCTGTCGCCAGAATTACAACATCCGCTTCATATTTCCCGTGACTGCTTTGCACTCCACAAACACAACCATTGGCTGTTAACAGGTTGTTTAAAGAGGCTCCCAACAGAACGGTTGCTCCTTTGGACGCAGCTTGCTGAAGAAAAAATCTTGTCAGGGTATCTCCCTCAGCTGCTCCATCCAACTCGGTATAAAGGCAGCTCTCGGGCGGATTGGCTACGTTCGGTTCAAGCTTTGAAAATTCATCTGATCCGATTTCGCGAACACAGTGACCATAGTTATGTAACCGCGCACCCAGCTCGGTCAATTCACTCCCTTGAGTTTCCCACCATAATGAGCCGGCAAAGCGGGTGCATCGACGTGCCTCAGAGTCTTTTGGCTGCCGTTGCAACATTTGCTTGTAATCAGTAATGGCCTGCATACGCAATGCAAAATAGTCAGCCGATTCTGCAGCTGTCGCGTTGATCCAGCCAAAGGAATTAGAGCTCGCACCTGCCGCTGCCGATCGAGCTTCTAACAGAGTCACTTTCACGCCAGCAGTAGCCATGTGCCAGGCGATCGACGAGCCTATGATGCCACCTCCAACTATCAGCGCTTTTTTTACTGAACCCGACACTGTCATAGTCTTGGTTGGAAGCAAATCAGGATGGCAACAGTTGCACTATACCTTGCGCATCCACACAGCAGGACAGTTGCAAGGAACGATGCCCGGCAGTTGCCAATGAAGCATCGAGGCGCGCGTCATAATAGTCCGTAGTTACCGCATGACCAGGCATAGGGCGAACAGCTCCACGCAGAGAGTGATTCCAGGCATAGTTGGGCCAGATCTCGAGTTGATTTACGCCACGCTGCTGCCGTGAAAGCATAGCATCCAGATCCAACAGTCGGTTGTTGTAAGCAACCCAACGAGGAGTGAACTGCTTCAGAACCAATGGCACCTCACGCAGATTCTCTATCATCATCCAGTCAACCAGATCATGGCGATTGATATTGATGTTTATAGTGATATCGGGAACGGGTTTGTCCAGAGACAAGGACTCCGATTTTTGCAAATGCGGCATTTGCAATTCAGAAGCGGCATCAGAACTCGCCGCAACCAAAGGAGCAGAGATCAATGCGGCCCCACCTATGGCGGTACCTGACAGTAGTTTAAGGCAACTGCGACGACTGTAGCTTGCCGGTGTATTACCTCCAAAAGATAAGTGCTTGTCATATTTCATCGATCAACTCCCGTATCAAACAGCTTATGCAAAGAATCACCGCTCTTTTATACCCTTTTTGAACAACATTAAGGTAACTTTTAACGCAAAATAACCTATGCGCCCTGCCACAACCAACCCGGAACCCGAAATCCTTCAGCATGAAATCTGAAACCAGGCCAGCAGATGCGCAGCTATTGCGCAATATGTACGGAAGCGCCTACATGATGATCGCTATGTTCTGCTTTGTCGCCAATGACGCACTGGTCAGGTCGGTAGGCACAGACATGCCAAGCAGTCAGATCATGTTTATCCGGGGCCTTTTCGTGGTCTTGTTGATATCAATGGTGTTACTCCATATTGCCTGCCGTAAACCAGCACTGCAAAACGACGCTGAGCCTCTTAAAAATCAGCTCAAAGCGACAATATCGCCATTGGTACTTGTCAGATCATTGTTGGACCTGGCCGGTACTCTGGCATTCCTCTATGCACTAATGCGCATGCCGTTCGCCAACGTGGCTGCTGTACTGCAATGCCTGCCACTGGCAGTGACACTCGGGGCAGCCCTGTTTTTCAAGGAAAAAGTCGGGCTATGGCGATGGAGCGCCATTATTATCGGGTTTATCGGTGTTCTAATCATACTTCGGCCCGGCATAGCAGGTTTTTCTGTAGCCTCTTTGTGGTTACTAGTGACCGTGTTGTTATCCGCAGGCCGTGATCTATTGTCGCGCTCACTACCGCAAAACATATCCACCCTGATGGTCACATTATCAACTGCGACAACCATAATGCTTGGCGGTTTATTGCTGGGTATTTTGTCTGGCAATTGGTCGCTGCCCGATGCCGGTCACCTTTGGAGGCTCGCCGTGGCCGCAGTATTTCTGTTCGGCGCATATCATTTCATTGTTCTGACAATGAGAACCGGCGAAACAGGATTTGTGTCACCCTTTCGTTACACGGGCTTACTTTGGGCTGGATTGGCGGGTTGGCTGGTCTTTGCAGAAATTCCAGACAGGTTCACTATCATTGGTTCAGTGATCGTTGTCAGCATGGGGCTACTGACCCTGCACCGGGAAAATCGTATAGGAAAAAAAAGCAGGAACGAAGAAGTCATATAAACCTGCGACAAGGAAAAGCACGTCTTTATTTCTCAACTATGTATTCACAACCGCAAAAGGTAATCATATGAATTGCAGACTCGGAATGCTGACCCCGTCATCGAATACTGTCCTGGAACCGATCACCGCAGCCATGCTCGCCAAACTTCCAGAGGTCACAGCTCATTTTGGTCGCTTTCGCGTGGTAAAAATTTCGCTGGATGACGATGCATTGGATCAGTTTACACCTGAGCCAATGCTGGATGCTGCAGATCTGCTGGCAGACGCAAAAGTCGATACTATCTGCTGGAACGGAACATCATCGGGTTGGCTAGGCTTTCAAGCGGACCGTGAATTATGCGAAAGTATAGAGCAACGTACGGGCGCAAAGGCTTGCACCTCGGTTCTGGCATTAAACGAAGCACTGGAGATTTCATCGGCAAAACGCATCGCCTTCGTGACCCCTTACCTCGATTCAATACAGGATGCTGTCATAGCCAATTACGTTGCCGCGGGTTATGACGTTGTTGCAGAACGTCATTTGGGCGACCCTGGAAACGACTCGTTCAGCAACTACACAGAAGAAGAAATCTGCAATCTGTGCCGTGCTGTTGCAAGCGAAAAGCCACAAGCTATCTCGGTGTTTTGTACCAATTTTCGCGGTGCAGCCGTGGCAGAAATTATTGAAAATGAAACCGGTATACCGGTCTACGATACTATTTCAACAGCACTCTGGAAATCGATGAAGCTCGCGGGCAAGGATCCTTCACAAATCAAGGGCTGGGGAAAACTGTTTTCTCTTTGACTTCGAAAACAGGCTCCAGCGCTAGCGCTGTAAAAACCAGCATCATAATGCCAAAAGGTTTGGTTTGTTACATTAGTCTTCGGAAAGTTAACTGGCATTGGTTTTGTACACGTTCAGCTTCGCGCTAACATACTTCCAGAGTCAGGCTCTCACCATTATTCAGGATATTCATATGATCTATCAAATCGCTCATAACGCGATTCAAAGTACACAACGTTTCACCAGGGTATTTCCAATCGTATTACGGCGAGCCTGTTTTTCAGTGTTGGTGTCGCTGGCCATAGCTGGATGTGCAGCAAGCGACAAAGACCTGCAGAATGTAGCCAGAACTGCCGAGGTTCTACTTGGCGGAAACAACGGCCAGTTGTCGGTAGACGAAATTAGCCGCGGTCTTAAACAGGCGCTAAGCAAAAGCTCTGAAATCGTAGTTAACCAGGTAGGCCAGCAAAATGGCTACTCGGCGGATCCTAAAATCCGTGTGCCGTTACCTGGCGATCTGATAAAGGCGAAGGATTACGCCGCTCAAGTCGGGCTGGACGGAGTTTTCAACGATCTTGAATTGAAACTGAACCGTGCTGCCGAGCAGGCCGCACCAAAGGCCCGTTCAATATTTTTAAGCTCGATACAACAAATGACGCTGGACGATGCAAATTCCATATTACGTGGCCCGGATGATGCTGCGACTCGCTATTTCCAGAATAATACGTCCAATCAGTTACGCAGCGCTATGCGACCAATAATTGATGACTCATTAAATCAGGTTGGAGCTGTCAGGGCGTTTAACGATCTATTGGCAAGATATCGTCGCATTCCTCTGGCACCGGAAGTAAACGCCAATATCACCGAACATGTGCTCAACCGCGGATTAGCGGGAATTTTTTATTATGTGGCAGAGGAAGAAAAAGCGATCAGGGAAAATCCATTAAAACGTACCACTGAATTATTACAAAGGGTGTTCGCTGCGCAGTAGCGGATAGTTGGTGTGCGGTAGCAATTTTTTAGCTACCCGCAGCAACAATAACAATTTGTAGAATTTTCAGGCTACCTTGGACAAACCTTCCGCTTGCATATCCTGCAAGGGCTCAGGCTTGGAGAAAAGATACCCTTGCGCGTAATCGATCTCCAAATCGGCGAGCTTCTGCACAGCCTCATTGCTGTCAACAAATTCCGCCACCGTCTTGATGCCAAGCACTTTAGCAATCGAAACAACGCTGCTCACGACAGCCTGATCAAGTTGATTAGTGACGATTTCCTTGATGAATACACCGTCTATTTTAATGTAATCCAGAGGCAAGGTTCGAATGTGTGATAGAGATGAAAAACCGGTACCAAAGTCATCAAGAGCTATTGCACAGCCCTCTTTCTTGAGATCATTTAGAAACGATACTGTTTCCTGATAATTAGTCATTGCTGCAGATTCAGTAACCTCGAAACAAACAAAGTGGTTCACCTTTCTGGTGGATGCAACTCGGGCTCTAATGTACTCACGGAAATTATGATCTGAAAGTGAAGCCGCTGACAGATTGATATTCATGCAGAAATTTCTGTCAGAATCCATATTTTGCCGCTCCAACCAAAGCAATGAATTATCGGCAACCCATTGATCAATTTTCGGCATCAAATCATTGCGCTCGGCAACAGGCAGGAATTTATCAGGCGTATAGTACCCACCATCGGGATCCTGCATTCTCACCAGAATTTCGAAATGCTCTTCATTGTTGTCCTTATCAATCGGAACAATCAATTGTCTGAACAAACTGAATTTGTCAGTGTCCAGTGATTCCTTGATTTTCGTAATCCACAGTGACTCATTTTTCAGAAGAAGTTCGCTTTCTTCATTCGAGGAATAGGTGCAAACCTGATTTCTGCCGCTTTTTTTAGCCTGCATACAGCAAATGTCCGCAGCATTCGTAATGTTTTCCGAAGTATTCAGCGCTTCGGACACCTCTACCAGGCCCATTGAAGCTGACAGGCTGTATGCATTTTTATTCCATACAAACTGCAACTCCTCAATCGTATTTCGAATGTGTTCCGCAACATCGCGTGCCGCCTCAATTTCTTGCGAATCAAATATAATTGCAAATTCATCACCGCCCATGCGGGCGACCACATCCTCTTCGCCAACAAGCCTGACCAACTTGTCCGAAACTGTTTTTAGCAAAGCGTCACCTGCCATATGGCCAGAGGTATCATTAACAGTCTTGAAATGATCCAGATCAAGAATAAGCAATGAAAAAACAGAACCCTCAGACTTGAAACGATCCAGTGCAATTTGCAAGCGATTACGTAACTCTCGTCGGTTATACAAGCGAGTAAGTTCATCATGGCTGGCTTGAAAAGTCAGTTCCTCTGACAATTGCACTTCTTTTGTAACATTCTTTATTGTGCCACGATAACCAGTGACTTGGCCCTCGGCATTTCTGCGAGGTGTGCTTGATACATTTACCGCAACAGGCACACCCTTGCATCCAGCTTTCGGGAATATCTTTCCTTCCCAGAATCCATCTCTGGTTATAGAGGAGAATATAGAGTCTGAATCGGATATCCGGGAAGACAAAGCCGAAACAAAATGATCAAACTTCTGCCCCATTATCTGTTCAGGGAGAAGATTAAAGATCTTTTTGGTGTCGCCCGCGACGTAGGAGAAAGTATTTTCGCTATCCAGCTCCCAGAAACAATCAGCTCCCAGATTGGCCATTTGCTCAAAACGGTCTGTGACCTCAGCATTCGATACTTTTGCGTCCAGCAACTGATTACGTAACAGCGAAAATGATCGAAACACGCTTCCCAACTCGTCTTTGCGGTGTAGATCCTGTTGCTCGGCAATAGCGTTTTCCAGACCATGGTTTTGACTACGCACGAGTAATCGGTCCAGACGGAGCAAGGGATTGAGCAGAATAGGCCTGAGAAAGAACAGACAAGCAATCGTAACAAACACACTGATCAACAGAACCATTGCAACAATTCTTGCAACATACTTTTGCATGTACTCAGCGACCCAGCCCGCATCGACGCGCACCCAAAGATTTTGCTGTTGCTGCGCATCTGCATTCAGTGTAACAAGTTTGAAAAATGCACGACTAGAGCTGTCGTAAACTGCAGTCTTACTTGCAGACACGGGATCGACAATACCTTTAGACTCCCCTCCGACGGTTTCTTCCCCTGACGCTGAAACGTAACGGAACCCACTGATTTTGTGCTTCGTATCTGTAGTTTGATTTTCGAGCAGATTCAGTAGCTGAGGAACAGGATTGCTTTTGTCCAGAGATGAAATAACGGTTGTCATCGTTTCATCAAGGCGCGTGATTATTCGTTCACGCTCATTGAACCAGGAAAACACCAACAATATGATTTCAATCAGTAGAATACTGACAAACATACCGGCTGTTATGCGCCAGAAAATTCTGGATTTAATGTTCATAGCCGACGATTCAGAGGAATCTGGTGTCACCGCTTGAGTATTTTCAGTTGTACTTGGCATTAAGCTTTCCATTTAGTACAGGGAAAAACCACTTCATGCGGCATTAGACAGTTTTTCAACTTGCGTTGATCTATCAAGACTGCGGATCGATAAGCAATAGCCCCTTACCGTTGCTATCGTCAGCTCATGCGCAGATCTTGAAGAATCGCGGACGTTTCGTGCTGGCGTTCATGCAGTGTTGAACAATGCTTCAGCGAACTAGATCGAGAAATGTGAAATTTCCCGTGACAGGTATCAGTATTGCGAAATATGGCACATAGTGCACCCCTGTTCCAAGCGAACAGGGCTAGTGATGGCTTGAATCAACAATCTTGTAGTTCTCGAAAATTTCTACTGTTTGGCTATGTCGTACAGTATTCCAGTAAACACATCCGTTTTAATAAAACCATTTCCCCAGGCTTCACCGATCTCAGCCAATGGATTTGCCTCCAGAACTTCTTGCCTGGACTTTCCAGATTCCAGCAAAGGCTGCATCTGATCGCGCACTTCAATCAGCATTGCAAGATAGTCCTTGAGTCCACCGACGTTAGCCAAAGGACCATGACCGGGAATAATATCAGTATCTTCATTTGCCATACCGACTGCTGTTTCGATTGTACTTATAAGCCCCTCCAGTGTGCCACCGCTGCTCTGGTCGATGAAAGGAAAGAAACCATTAAAAAATGTATCACCCATGTGCAGCACATTCGAGTCGCTGAAAAAAACAATGGAGTCTCCATCAGTATGGGAAGCGGGCATATGCTGGACCATAATTTCGTTATCATTAAAATGGAAGCTAACACTATCGGTAAATGTGACTACCGGTAATGCAGCATCCGGAGCAGCTGGCACCTCGCGACCAAAAGCCACCATGAACTGCTTGGTTGACATGCGCTCACGCACGTTTTCATGTGCGACAATCACCGCACCACTGCTGCCGAAATTTTCATTCCCGCCGGTATGATCACCATGCCAATGAGTGTTCAAAACGTAGGACACCGGCTTGTCGGAAAGCTCGGCAATAGCTGACATTATCTTTTCACTCAACGGCGCAAACTGGTCGTCGATAACGAAAACGCCATCATCTCCAACCGAAACACCAATATTGCCACCTCGGCCTTGCAGCATATAAACATTGCCACCCAGGTCAGTTGTCTGGATTTCAACATTGCTGAAATCCTGTTGGGCAAAAGCAAGCTGATTCAAACCAAGTGTTAGAGCAACAGCAAACAGCCTGTGCATTCCAGTATTTTTCATTGTATTGACCTCGTTTTCAGATGGTGGGTCCAAATTTTAACTGAAATCCCATTCAGACTTGAGCTTATCAGGCCATCAGCTACAACTTGAACCGAAGTTGAGAAAATCGAAGTTGGAAACGGGATGGGCGAAGTTCGGGATGGGCGAAGTTAAAAATAAGTCGGGAAAACGAAGTTAAAAAAAGATCGTAGAACCATTTTTGCTACAAATGATTTGCTACAAATGATTTGCTACAAATAATGCCAACCCAACTAGGATTACCATAAACCATATAAAAAAACAATAATAATATAGTCCTTTTGCGCAGCCAAACAACGAATATACGTCGGCTAGAATCTAAAGAGAGCTCGCGTGCCGGGCAAAATTGCGTTTCTTACATTTGCTCAAGTAATACAGTT
>CALLOA010000130.1 GCA_938005265.1 uncultured Granulosicoccaceae bacterium | reverse complement strand
ACCCGGTAAAAGTGAGAGCTAGGCCGCTATCGCACGAAACCCGGCATTCCACAACGCCACCCCCGTACAGCGCCACCCCCGTGCAGCGCTACCCCTGTAAAGCGCCACCCAAGAGGGTGGCGTTTCTTTGTAGCGCTTTATCAGGCTTGCCATCAGGAACTTTACTGCTGAAGTTCAATGGCCTTTTTTTGCACAGGCAATCGATTCAGCAGGTCTACTCCACAGACAGGGCAATAACTTTATTGTCCATCATCATCGGCACTAGCACGGTTGATTCGCCACCGATCACTCCCAAATCAGCACTACCTTGATTCATATCGAGCAGTAATTCGGCATCTCCTGCTGAAGATATTCGAAACAACCCGCCTGCCATCCAGTCAGTGACAAACCAGGCACCATTGCCATCAGGCTCCAGTCCATCAAGATTGCCTACGGGTTCCCCGGAACCCAGCGTCGAAATATTTTTACCAACGAGATCAACGGACAGCAGATGACCCGGAACCTTGGTGGTAAAATCATCTTGCAACTCCTTCCCCCATGGCGCGACGAGTAAATTAGTCCCGTCAATACTCAGCCCGTTTGGGTGCTGCAGAGATTCATCCTGCAGCCACGCAGCGAATTCATTGTTCTCCAACCGATAGATCGTATTACCCAGCATATCCGAAACATAAATATTTCCGCTTCCATCAACGGCAAGATCATTTAGAAATTTTGCGTCTTCAGCAGTCCAGGTGTTACTTACCTTGCCGGCCTCCAGATCGATCTCTACCAATTGATTGATGTCCGACACGTAAAGCATTTCCCCTGACTGAACCAGTCCTTTCGGTGCATTGAGCCCGGTTATCCATTCCAGCTCATCTACCGTTCCATCTTTCTTCAGGCGCGATATGAAGCCGTTGCCATCCGCATCACCAGGCCCCCCATTTACATTGGAAACGTAAATGACATTCCTGCTACCATCGTACAAGGCACTCTCGGGGTTTTTGAATCCTTCGGCACTCCATAGCTCGGTAGCCGACTGAGCTGAAACTGAGAACGTTAGTAACGATGCGACTGAGATAAGTGATGAGTAAAATCGTGATGAGTAAAATCGGTTCATGGTGCTCTTCCCTGTTAAATGGTTAAATAGATTCAAGTACTCAGCAGTTGACATCAGGCGAACAATCAATGCTGACAATCAGTGATCATAATAGAGGTTTGAGGGTAAAACCATTCAGGTTCTATGTCCAGCCCCTGAACACTAGACAGGTAGCTCATCGATATCTCGGAAATACATATCCCGGAAATACATATCCCAAGATACGCCACACAACTCCCGTAGATACACCACACAGGCCGGCGCTGGCAGGCAGTTGTAATTAAGTTGGCTCAAGACGAGCAGTTCTACGACCAGCCAACCGAGCACCTTTGATCTACAGACAACTACCAATCAACGAGTGGTTTTTCTCTTATTTTCCATTCTCTGGTCTCGGCAACAATCTGCACGTACTTTGGCTTGAATTTTATATCGTAACCAATAGACTTTTTTATACCTGCAGCCAGTTTATTGTCAGGACTATCCAAAGAGTGGGTTTCTATCACTATTTTTGCGTTTTCACCTTTGGGAATACCGTTGAACAGTAACAGTGTGGAATTATCAAATTCATTCGGGAAAAACCAGCGTTTAACCAGTTTTCCAGTATCTTCGTTATACAGAGACGTAGTGTGAAAACCGTATTGAAGAGCAGCATTGCAGGCAGACAATCTTTTTGATGCTTCCGGTAATTGAGTATCACCAGCATATTTACGGCAAATAGTTACATACAGATTGCCTTTGCGTGGATCAATGATCTCAACCCCTTCTTTCGCAGAAGACTCTGATATCTCCCTTGCAGCGACACGTTCACTGTAATCTTCTGTCCTTAAAAAACGAATTTTTAGAATAGCTTCATCTACAAGGGGGGAAAACCGATACTCGACTTTCGATTGTTTTCTTACGTCGAGTTCACCCAGCACTTTGTCGTATTCAATGGGTTGGTCGCAGGCACTCAATACAAGGCAGAAAAATACGAGGGCAAGACGTATCGTACTCTGCAGATCTGATTTTCTGAAAGATGGTGTCATATTTTTTACATACAATCTTATTATTTTCATAATAAGAGGCATCTACACGATGAATGAAGAAAAACTTCTATTCCAGAAAAATCTAATGAAAAAAACCTACGGAAAGTAAGGCCTGAAAGATTTGAAGTAATATTGACTCAGTGACTACTGCCAAGTCTATTACCAGGAAAGGAAATTAATCCAA
Source organism: uncultured Granulosicoccaceae bacterium (assembly GCA_938005265.1). Taxonomy (GTDB): domain Bacteria; phylum Pseudomonadota; class Gammaproteobacteria; order Granulosicoccales; family Granulosicoccaceae; genus CALFCE01. The sequence continues at coordinate 28,277 of CALLOA010000130.1, read as the reverse complement.
TTCTAACTCTATAGCCACCCGGGCCCGCAATTTATACTGGAAATAGCTTATTGTCCTGCGGCTAAACACTGATGATACTCGGCGCTATTAGTCATGACAACGATGACATCATGGGTCGGAGAAGCTGCAACGTTGTTATAAATATCAATTTGTTGATCTGACAACGATTCTACTCTGGATTCGACTGGGGCTCGAATCAGCTTGGAAAGACAGTCCGCTGAAAATTCCACTTCATATTCGGTATGGTCTCTTATAAATTCCGGCTCATAGAAACCATGTAGGTCGTCAGAGTCTGTTATGTGTATAAATGGAAACTCTGTCGAGAAATCTATAAACATCACTTCTTCATCTGTAGCTTCGGCAATAATTTCCAGTGCCGCCTGGTATTCATCAGGAACATCGTTCCTATCAAAAAAAAGCTCATTACCCACATCAATTTGTAGACTAGCATCACCACCCGCGCCCAATGTTTCAAGGTAATACCTAATAAGAGGTGGAGCCACATCCCTTAGTCCATGACTATCCCAGACACCGAGAGCAACTTCTATCATTTCCAAATCAGTTGGTACAGCATAGGTCAGGCCCTCGGCCGTACACATGTGAGGCTGAATGGCTGTAAAATCCGCCATAAATATTTGGGTAGAAAAAAGTGAAACACTAGTATTCCCATCTGCGTCCTGCGGGTAAAGATGCGGAAATCGAGCCTCAATTATATTGTTAGCTGCCCAGGCGACTCCTCCCACCTGCTCGCTATTGGAGGAAATCTGCGCCATTTCGAATGCAAGGCGGCTACCAGTAAGGTTGTGAAGTAAAAAATAATACTCCGTTCTCCGATTCGCATTGGCAAGCTCAGCTAGCCGCTGAAAGTCCTCGCTTGTCAAAATTACTCTGGACGTATCATCGATTTCCGATATAAGACCAAGCGGATCAATGAACATCAAAGGATTAGCGTGGGCATACAAATAGGTATTGGGACCACCCAGCAGTCCGATCGGATCAGAACTCAGGTAGCGGCCGATTTCCGGATCATAATCTCTGAGGTAGTTGTAGTGATTCCCGGTTTCGGCGTCGAAATACTGACCGGGGAAACGATGATTGAAAGTCAGGGTCTGCTCGACAATAGTGGCCTCGCCAAAGGGCGTATATTCAGCCAGCCAGACGGTACGCCCTGCATCATCTGTAACAGAGTAAGGCGTACCGAGATGATCTGATTCTACGCTGTAGATGTCTCCCGACGCGATATATACAGCTGGAGCTGAGCCAAGGTAGATTGTCAGGTTAAACTCTTCAATTTCTGCCGCAGAGGAGCGCAGATTGATTTCGGCACTCATGCGTGATTCGTCGTAGAGGAAAAAGCTAACAGTGCGACTACCCCCTTCATACACTATCTTCTTTACACGCTCACCAAAGCTGTTATAACCATACTCTGCAATTAGTTGATCAGCCTTGTAAACATGCGTTGGGCGTTGGTCACTGTTATAAACAAACCGAAATTCGGGAGACTGAAGCGTAGCCCCGGAACTCGTGTAATGATAGTCGCCACGGTCAGTTTTCAGTAAGCGGCTGCCTTTACCTTTACTCGCATAATGCAAAGATTCCGCCTTTGCATTTTTTTTATCATCATTCTCATAATTAAGAGAATATATTCGATTTCCGATTGCATCATATCTGTAAACGGCCATTTCATTATCATTCGACAGTGATGCCAGGTGACCGTTCAAGTACTCGTATGAGCTGTACATTCCATTTTGATTGACACCCACAATCTGTCCCGCGTCATCGTAGTCGTATTGCAGGTGCAAGCCTTGGCTTGACCTTATAGATTCCAGCGAACCGTCGGGATGAAATCGCTTTTCTATAACACTACCTTTGAGATCAATGTAGCCCATTCGCCCATCTGAAGCATCAGTATCAATCTGCCCAATCAGCGTTTCCTGTTTAAGTCCTAGCAGCGATTCACGTGTAATTGCCTTTAACTGACCGGCATTGGATAGGGAACTGTTGTCAACGTCAGTAACCCCAGCATCCTGATAATAGTGGTAGCGTAATTGCGTACCGTCCGGCAGGCCTTTACGCTGGAGCCTGCCACGCTCATCGTACTGGTAGGTCGTGACGAACCGGTAGCCGTCGATATCTCTTGTGTGACTGGTCAGCCGGGCGTTTTCGTAGTCGAACGTTTCTGTTGTTGATGGATTTTCAGTCCTTATCAATTTCCCATGTACCGGGTGGTATTCAAAGGTGGTTATACCATTGGAATTGGCCTTCACAATCACCCGGTTAGCAGCATCATAAGTGGATGTGGTAACAGTTCCGTCCGAATTGGTTTTCAATATGGCATTGCCCGCATTGTCTCTTTCAAATACTGTCGTCCCTGTATCCGGATTATGCTCAGCAATGTGATTACCGAAGTCGTCACTATAGTAGATTGTCGTATTGTCCAGGGCATCAGTAATGGTCGGGTAGCTACCGGTCGAATCCCTGCCGATTTGCGTTGTGACCCGTGTCATTTGTATCGCCCGTTCACCGCTCAGATTTTGCAGGGGCTGTAGCCCGAAAAACGGTTTACTGAACGACACTAGTTCACCAAACGGATTCCAATCATAATTCAGCGACAGGCCTGTTTCTGTATCACGGCTTTCGGTGATCTCGCCACCTGCATTACGGGTAAATGCCGTCTGCCGGTCAATAGCTGCACCGGTGGTGTAATTTGTACGTGTTTCCACCTGCCGGGACAGATAACCTAAACTATCGTAGATCAACGCAAGATTCCGGATCTCACTGCCATCGTATCCGAACTGCAGCGCTTCGATTGGGCGGCTTTCAGTATCATGCACCCATTGCTGCTGTCCGCGAGGACCATCAATTTTTTCAAGCCGACCGGCATCATCGTACTTCAGTTGTGTCCGCTGGTTATCAGCATCGGTCATTCCAGTCACTCGGCCTTCGGCATCGTAGTGATAAGTCAGCGAGTTACCTTCTCGAGTGATTGACGTCAGTTGCAGATTGCTGCTATAGGTCAATTGAATCGGGCTTTCCTGATTTTGTCTGATTTCAGTAGGTTGACCGAATTCATTATATTGGCTGAAGACTATTTTCTGGCCTCCCGGTAGATCGATGGATGCCAAACGAGCATCCAAAGCCTCATCATTTTCCTGGTCGTGATAGTTCAGTATCACGCGGTCATCTACATCATCACGTGGTCCATTGATTTCAGTCAATCGCCCCTCTGAATATGCGAAACTGGTGGTACGTTCTATAGGTGTGTAGCCAATGATCACAGCAACCGGGCCCGACTCTGACTCCGCATCTGTTATGGCAGCACGGTCGACAGGATTGATTTCAGGTTTAAACCCGCTCGCCTTGATTTCAACAGGCTGGCCCTCAGGGTTGTAAGACATTTCAACCCGACGGTAGTCACCCGGCTTGACACTGTTCGTTTCAATAGATCTCGGGCGTGAGCTATGTGCTGTATCATCCGCGCTTAATTCATAGCTGAGCCGCTGAATCAATCGTTGGCTGCCATCAGTACCAATTATATAACTCGCTATTGTTCTTCCCAGATCATCATATTCCCAGCGTTTACCACGACCACTCGTATGACGTGACTCACTCAGCTGGAAGTTATCCGTGTAAGTGTAGGTCATTCCAACAGCGGGGCAGTTGCTACAACCCGCGCCTTCGCTGGCAAGCAAAAGCGACTGACCCTGATCAGGATAGCGCTGCCATGTGTAGGTGGATTGTTCACCCAGACTGTTAGTGACATGGGTGTAACCGATACCACCGATAATCGATGGCAAGTCGTACTGCAGTTCGGTGCGTTCAACACCGTTTGCCCGTTCACTACGGACCGCAAGTCCCTGTTCGTTATACTCCCAGGTATTGGTACGAATACCTCGCCGATCAGTAACTCCCGTCAGGTGGGAGAAGTAAACGGGATGTTCGTAGTGATAAATTCGAGATGTACCATCGGCATAACGTACACGTGTAAGATTGCCAAAAGTATCGTAGTCGTACTCAATCGTTTGACCATCAGGTCGTGTTAGAGTTTTTAACCTTGCAGGGGCTGCACCGTAAATCGGTTGTCCGTTGTGATCCAGGAATTGCTGCTGCACGACACTGTAGTCGGGCAGCGCATTCGACGACTCGTAATAGCTGAACTGCAATTGTAGACCGTATTCGTCTGTCACACTGATCAGGCGATTGTTCTTGTAGAACATCGATAATCGCGCTTTACCCGGGAAATTGATGTCAACCAGAAAAGCGCCTTTGAATCTTAGCGTACGTCCATCGGGTATAGACCAGTGAACAAAGTCGCCCTCAGTGTGCAAAGTTCCATCGCTCGGAGTGGTAGCTTTCCAAACATATCGACTTTGGCCATCTGTAGCAGTTGTCTGAGTGGGCGCATCGAACAGTACACGCCGCCCATTACTTTGCAGCAACGCAGCTCCGTTATTGTTGATTGATTGCAACAGGACCAGAAAGGTGGCAGACCAGCCACGCCCGAGACCAAAATCGTAGTTGGCATTAGCACTGTTGTAATGACGCTGCCAACCCAGGCGGGAACTGTTTAGTTTGATATCCGTGTCATTCTGGTACTTATTACCAGTGATCAGATTAATCGGATTGCCGATCATAACCCCAGGCTGTAAAGGGTTGAAAGTACTGCCGGGATCGCTCACAGAGCCGTTCGTATTGTCAGTCGAGGCTGCGCAGGGCGTATCGGTATTACCAGTGTTCTCGCCACAGCTACTACCGGGACCATTGGTGGTATTGGCCAGGGATTCCCCGGACGTGATGCCTGAAACAATAAGAAAAACCAGTACGGCAAAGAAAAAGAGCGGTTTACACTGATTCTGGCTTGAACGTTTATGCTGGCTTGAACATTTCCCGATTCGATGCAGAGTTCGAACAGCCACTGCAGTGGGCACGAACCCTGCCGAAGTATCGCGACACGGAAAAAGGGAACCACCAACCACGGCCCCGAACGCATACAGATTTCTCATGCCGCCATACTAGGTAGGCGATTGCAGCGAGCGATAGTCGAACGCCCAAAAAAACAGCCCTTGTGCCAACTGCATCGCAGATCTGACTGTGCCAACCAAACCCCATCGGCTTTCGAATTATTGCCTATTGCCAGATTCAAAGACCCCAATACAGCACGCCAACACTCGCCGACGAACCAGATCTAGGAAACGTGGACATTCAGAATTGCCACCGATGGTGAGCGAGGTGTTATGAAATTCAGGAGCGTTCAAAACGCTTCCACGCATTTCGCGATGTGCAGAAACGCAAAATAGTCTGCAAGCACCTGTTATTACCCGTCGAAAGCCCGGTATAACGCGCAACTGGTCATCAATCAGTTTTTGCGTTAATTGTCATAAAAACGTTTCATCAACGTTACCGAAACCAATCGCTGATGTTCGGGTCTTACTCAACGTAACGCAAACAATACGCGTTGAATTGAATAAACAACTTAATTTATTCGATTGGTAAATCTTTTGATCTAAAGGGTGAATATGATGAAAACGCTTAAAACTTTGATCGCCGCTGCGGCTCTTGCAACACTGACCATCGGTTCTGCATCTGCACTAACATTGGATACGATTGCCAGCCCGGCCAAGGTGCGTGTCACAGTGAACAACGGTGTGGCTACCTTGTACGGCAATGTGGAAAACAACTTCGAGCGATTACAGGCAGCTAAAGCAGCGGCCAAAATAGAAGGTGTTGAACGGGTCCGTAATTTGCTTATTTTTAGCAACTAGTTTTTAGCTGATTTTTTGTAAAACAATGGCAAACCACTCTACTTAAGGTTTGCCGGGAATTTCTCTCCAGTTTCCTCCAACCTCTCCAATTAGCCCGGCAACCCCCGCAGGTTGCCGGCACTTTTTTTTCTAATTCATCAGCCTTTGATTTCGCAAATACTATATTTCGCAAATAATATTTGTGATAACAGTATGATCGGCTCTGAACCACCATCAACTGAAAATCAGGTAAGCCACCTGATCAGATTAGCTTCGCAGTAACACTTTCAAGTAATACCATGGCATTCTTGTCATTTCAGTCGCGCAAATGAATGCTATGGGTATTACAGCTCGTACTATCAGCAGGGAAAATCAAGACACACTGGGTTTTAGAGTTTTTCAGATTGCACTGATTACCCTCGTTGGCCTCGTTACCCTACTTAGCGCCAGCCACAGCCATGCAAACAGCAAAGTAAAAACCGGTATCCCTGATTTAGCCAAAGCCAACCACAACCTTACTTGCACACCAACACTTGCCCATTTCTGCGCGAATATTCACATTGGTTGTGCAGGACGCTCAGCCCTTGAAACGTGGACACTCAGAATTACCACTAACGACGAGCAAGGTGTAATGAGCTCAGTAGACAAACACCCGGCTGAACCGGCAAGGTCCGGTGAAATCGTGCGCGATGCGAAACACAATTCGCTGATACTTTTCCTGCATCCCACCAAAGACTACGTACGGGTTTTACCCACAGGCCGCTTCAACTTCAGACACTATACAAAGAAAGGCCCACTCATGACCTATGGCTGGTGTGAAGTTAAGCAGTGAAATATGAACGATCTTGCGTTCCCTGCAATAAAAATTTCCACACAAAAAGTAAAACATTGCAACGAGGTTGCTAACTCTTCCGCTCTACCCCGCGCTTCATTAAAGATTCAACTCATTCGCCGATACTAACCTGGATGAATCAGATCATTGCGAGTGTAACTGCACTATGAACTGATATTTTTTCTATTGAACAATTGCGTCATAGGTAAATGTCATGCAAAAAAAGACCACTTGGGCAGTACCTGCACTCTCAGCAGGTTTACTCCTGTTGCTTCAACACACTCCAGTGTTTGCACAGGGCCTGGTTTCTGATGATCTGATTACAGGGTCTTCTTTCACCACGCCATGGCAGGTGTGCACAACAGATTCATTGGCAGTTGACGTCACGCTACTCGACGCTGGTGGATGTGCCTATCGCGAAACACCCGCAACTCCCGGTGCGACTTACAAAATGAGCTGTGGCGTTTTCCCGGCAAAGTTTTCAAGCATTACTTTGGCATTTCTTGATGAAAACGATGTCACTCTGGCCACAGAAACTACGGCTATCGCAGACGATGTCGCGGGCCTCTATTCAGTGGAGCTGCAAGCTCCTGCAAACACAGCTACTGCTGCGATTGGAATCTACGGAGAGGAAGGCTCAGGGTTTCAGGATTGCGTACTGATCGATACCACACCAGTGCCAGAACCTACCAAGGGTTCCATCAGTGGGGTTACCTGGTTGGATGAAAACGCGGATTCAATTCTGGATGCGACCGACAGCCGCATTGCCGGTACTCCTGTCTCATTGATAGTAAACAGTCAGGTATTTGCACAGACAACAACCAATGCCGAAGGCGAATATACGTTTGGTGATCTCGATGTCGATGCCTGCTATATCGTTTCTTTTATGCCGGTCGACCCTACTTTGCAATTCGGACAAACCGGTGGTGACAATGATGCAGATGCCAGTGGCCAGACTGCACCTGTTTGCCTGTCAGACGCGACACCTGATGTTCAAAATATAGACACTCCCTTTATTCCGGTTCCACCGGCAGTACCACCGGCAGACAACGCCATTTGCGGATTGGCCTGGGCCGACCTCAATGCTAATGGTGTATTCGATGGTGACGACACAACGCTGGCCAACGTCAGAGTCAGACTATTAGACTCCTCTGGAACAAGGCTGGTTGCACTCAATACCAATGATGACGGCACTTATGTGTTCGATAGCCTCGTTATCGGTGACTACCAGGTCAGGCTCAGAGCACCCGACGGCTACGAGCCAACGATTGCATCCGGCCAGCCTGCAACAGGAACCAGCTCCATAGACTCCAATGGCTTCACTGCACTTTTCAATTTACCTTCTGACAGTAATACCTCAGCTAGTTCGGCCTGCACAATCGACAGTGTTAACGGCGGGTTTGTGCGATTACCGATTGCACTGGACCCAACCATCGCAAACGACGATAACGCCAGTTTCGATGTTGGTACCGATTTTACAGTAGACATACTGGCAAATGATGAAGCTTGCGATGCCGTTGATAGCGTAGATCTGCTAGGCCACAACGTGCCCGGTGAGGTTGTCTTCGATGCGTCATCAGGTAACATCGTTGTCAGCAATACAACAGCTTTCGGCAACTACTCGATCAGTTATGGATTGCGTGGTGCTTGCGGTTCATATGATACCGCGACAGTTTTTGTAGAACTGCTGGAAGTCATACCACCGGCACCACCCGCTGCACCCGAAGCACCTGATTGCCGTATTGAGACTCGTGGCTCCATGACTTACGGCGGTGTTGATGTATTCCACCCTGAAGAATTCGGATTTGCACCTGAATACAGACTGTACGATCGAAACAGAAATCTCGTAACAACCGTTTCATCTACCAATTTCACCCACAAGAGGCTGATCGGTAGTGATGCCAATCAGAATGAAAGCCCGTGGATAGGCAGATACGAAATCGAGTGGAATGGCATCAATTTCGGTTTTGACCAGGTATCGATTTATTTCATATCAGCGCTTGAAAATAACGTTGAATCGAACCCGACCGAATGCGTTCGTTCATTTATTTCACCCATAGCACTGGATCTGGAAAACAACGGTCGTATTCCACGTCTGACCGGAGAGTATGAAGTTGACCTTGATAGTGACGGTGTAGAGGAAGCACTACAGGAATGGTTTGCGCCTTCGGCAGGCATTCTGATTACCGCCAATGCGTCAGGCAAAATTACAGGTGAACAGCTGTTCGGCAACGTTCCCGGTCTGTATGAAGACGGTTTCGCGGAACTGGCAACACTGGATGCCAACAAAGACGGCGAACTATCAGGAGGCGAACTTTCAACACTCGCACTCTGGAATGATCGCAACAGTGATACACACGTCGATGAAGGCGAAGTTTCCAGCCTCGCCGATCACGGCATCGTATCGCTGGCATTGACTCACTACAAGTACATGTCACGTGCAAGCAAAGCCAACGGAAAATCCATCCTGATGGAAGATGTCTGGCTACCACAGTCCACCATGAACATTTCACAAAAATAAGTGGATTTAATGACCCAACATTGGCAGTACAACAGGTACTGCCAATAACTTACAGAATCTACAGAGGCTTTCTAAAATGAACTCAAATGTGAAATCAGCAGGCGCTTTGTTGGCAGCAGCCGGGCTATTGGCTTTGGTTAGTGGCTGTTCAGACAGTGGCGAAGCGTCCGGCTCAGCGAATACGCCAATAGACGCGTCAACACCCGTAGCACAGGCACCCGCTACAGGAACACCGGTCACGGCAACTCCCGCAGCCCCGGCTCCCGCTGAGACTCAAGCTGCAACTACGCCGCCAGTGCCAACCGCGGCACTGATGGCTAACGACTTTTCGTTTCCAGCAGTGACTGAAGCCAACGGCACTGTCAGTGTTGAAGCCCCATCAGGCCCACTGCCAACCTTTTCAGCGCGTCGGCTCCTGACAAGTGGCACTGGCAGCACTATCGGTTTTGGTGACCCTGTTGTCTTGAGGTATTCAATGTACAGTTGGTCAAGTGGTGAGCTGGTCGAGACAACAGATGCCTTCGACGAGCCCATTACTATCGAGGCGGGTGTCACCGAAGGTGTGCCGGATTATCTGACCAAATCACTGTTAGGTCGCAATCTGGGAGACAAAATCCAGGTTGTTTTTGAAGCTGGAATGGAAGACCTGCCTAGCTACCTGGACAATAACGATGCTTATATTCTGGTTATTGACCTGATTTAACAATCAGCGGATTCATCGCCCTGCGGATTCATCGCCCTATAAGGAGGCAGCGGGCAACATTACTCGCTGTTTTGTTGCCAGCAAGTTTTTGCAAAAAAAAAGAGGCCATTCGGCCTCTTTTTTAATGTACTGTTCTTTAATGTACTGTTCTTTTAACGTACTGTTCGCGATTGCTAGCAGCTGGCTTAATAAGCCCAAGTCATCTTGGAGCCTCGTTCTGGCAAGGGTTCAATCCGACCCTTATACAGAGAAAGAAGAGCCACAACCACAAGTGGTCGTTGCGTTTGGATTACGAATTACGAACTGCGAACCCTCCAGCCCTTCCGTGTAGTCGATCTCGGCACCTGTGAGGTATTGAAAACTCATCGGGTCTATCAGCAACTTCACACCTTCTTTCTCAACCTCGGTGTCACCGTCCTGGATGGTTTCATCAAAGGTGAAGCCGTACTGAAAACCTGAGCAACCACCGCCGGAAATAAATACCCGCAGCATCAGATCAGGGTTGCCCTCTTCGTCGATCAGTGACTTTACCTTGAGCGCCGCAGCCTCAGTGAACACCAGAAGATCCGGCATTTCAAATTCGTATGTCCCTACATCAACTTCAGCGTTCATCGTATGTTCAAGCCTGGAATATGGATTACGGAGTTTGCCCAACCTGCGAAAGGCCGGCTAACGACAATATGGGGCCAAAAGTAGCTTAACCTAGTAAACAAGTCAATTATTCCGCAATAAAGCGCAACATGCTACTTACTTAGCGCCGGATACCCCTGCGAAGAGTAGGGTTTTTACATCCTTTTCAATTAGTTAGAGAGGCCAGATCAGCAGAATGGGATGTTTCCCATGGAACTGTAATAGTCTCTTTTTTCAATGACGGTCGATAGGGATTGACCGGATCAGCCACAATTTCAAGTAATTCCGGTTTAAACCCTTCCGGCAGTATCAGGTTTGCCTGAAAACGCTGGAAATAGCGGAAATCGAAGTCAGGAAACTCGCCAAAACCGGCAGAGCCTGTCTGTGATGAAGAGATTTGCCTATCCGTAGCATCCAGTCGAATATCTTCCAGCGGCAAGGCCTGCGCGTCACCCGAGGCGCTCTCGCCAATGATCATGACCGCCAGCGTGCCAGCCACGCGTTTGCGTCCTCGTGGTTGGGTGAGTCTCAGGTCCAGCTCATACTGAGAGCCACGGATGGCACTGATCGCCACGTTATCGATTGCCAGACCGGTTATGTTTTCACCGCCAGCGGAGAGGTTACGGAACATCTGTAGCTCTTCACGCTCCTCGATTCCCTGCACACGCATCTCTGCAAGTGATTGCTGAAGTGCTGCTACTGCCTCATCGTTGCCATAAGCCTTCTGCACCATCTCGGAAAGCTCCGAGGACAAGCGCTGGTTTTCTGTATCCAGCGTACTGCGTTCTGTTTCGCTCAACAGCAAACGCTCAGCCACCCGGTTATATTCAGACTGACCCAACAGATGCCCGGATAAAAACGCAGCTAGCACAATGCCGCATTTCATCAAGCGCCTGGTCACAATCGAATTATCAAGAGGTTCAATAAACATGAGCTATCGCTGTATGCAACGTAGGTCATGTCGATCAAAAAGCGTGCCAGCACTTTCTTTCAGGAGGACGTGAGCTTTCAGGGTGCCAGAACAGATAGATCCAGCGCAGCGGTCTCGGTCAGACCCAGCATCAGGTTCATGTTCTGCACCGCTTGCCCTGCAGCACCTTTAACAAGGTTATCTTCAACAGCCAGCACGACGATACGGTTACGTTGCTGTGGCCGGTGTACCGCCAGCCGGCAGGTATTGGCGCCTTTGACGGAGCGGGTTTCCGGGTGACTGCCGGCGGGCATTACATCCACAAATGGCTCGTCGGCATAACGTTTTTCGAACAGTTGCTGCAGACTGGCATCATCCACCGAATCAGTGGTCAAATCCATGTAAAGGGTGGCATGGATGCCGCGAATGATCGGCAACAGATGCGGTGTAAAAGTAAGACTCACGGGGCTGCCTGTGGCCATATGCAGGCCTTGCTCGATTTCCGGCAAATGGCGATGGCCGGCCACAGCATAGGCTTTAAAACTATCAGCAGCCTCAGCCAACAAGTTGCTGACACTGGCGCCCCGGCCAGCACCACTGATACCGGACTTTGCATCAGCTATCAGCGTATCGCGATCGACCAGACCAGCCTCCAGCAAGGGCAGAAAACCCAGCTGAATACAGGTCGGGTAGCAACCGGGATTCGCCACCAATTGGGCTGAGGAGATTTTGTCCCGGTGAATTTCTGGTAAGCCGTAAACCGCAGTGTCCAGAAGCTCAGGTGCGGCATGCGTCTGGCCATACCATTTTTCCCACACTGCCCTGTCTTTTATTCTGAAGTCAGCTGACAGATCGACAATCTTCACACCCTTGTCCAGCAACTGTGCAGCGGTTTTCATCGCTGTGCCGTTGGGTGTGGCAAAAAAGACCAGGTCACATTGCGCCATATCGGCAGCCGCCGGGTCAGAGAACTCAAGATCACAAATTCCACGCAAATGCGGATAGAGCTCATCCACCCGGGAACCAGCGTTAGCGCGGGAACTGATAAACACCACCTCAACATCACTGTGTCGCGATAGTATGCGGAGCAATTCAGAGCCGGTATAACCGGAGCCGCCAACAATACCCACCTGTTTCATCTGTTAAAAACACCCTTGCCAAACTGAGAGTCTAGATTAACTGATCGATACGGGTTTGAGGAGTGTTAAGCGCATAAACCCCATCACATAAACCACAGGGAGGGCACGATGACAAAGTATTGCAAGGGATTGGCTTGCTGGAAAGGCCGCAAATTCATGATGACCCACTGTGTGTGAGCCTGGGTTGAATGGAGTTGGTTGGTGTAGTTCGGGGTAGTTTGGGGTTGGGTTGGCCGAGTTGGCCGAGATGGCCGAGATGGCCGGATCGGGCTGGGTGGACTGGGCTAGATCTGATAAACCAGCCTTAATTAACAGACCCAGTGAACAGAGTCAGTGAACAGAATCAGTGAACAGAATCAGTTTCGACCAGCTGCAGCTTTGACAGTAATCTTTGCAGATCTTTTTCGCGATAAGGCTTGCCAAGGAAGCCCTGCACTCCCAGCTCCCTGGCTCTTAATCGGTTATAGGTCCCGGAGCGCGAGCTGATCATAATCACCGGCAGATTTTCCAGGCGGTGGATCTTGCGCAAGGCAGCGATCAGGGTGAAACCATCCATACGTGGCATTTCAATATCAACCACCATGGCGGCAGGTGGCTCTGGCATGTGCTTCAGAGCCTCCAGCGCTTCATAGCCATCTCTTGCTTCGATGGTCGATAGACCACTGTTCTGCACGATGCCACAGGTGTAGGCTCTCAGCGTGACAGAATCATCAACCACCAGAATGCTGTGTTGAGTGTCACCAGAGCCGCTGCTTGGGTCCGCGGAACCAAAATCGATTTTGTCCACAAAGCCGCGCAATTGACTGGTTGTCAGGTTCGCGGTGTCATCAGCCGTTAGCTCCCCGGACGTGAATGTTTCCCCGTCAATATTAGCTGGCACTGCTTCAGGGTTATTTTTATTGCTGGCATTGTTTTCGTGTGATTGGGTCTTGTGGCGGCGCATCAAGCGCGTTGCATCAAGCACCATTATCTGACTGCCATCTGATTGCAGGCTGGCACCTGTGTAAACACCCAGACTGGCCAGTTGCACACCCAGCGGGCGCGTGACCAGATCACGAAACCCCAGCACATGCTGTGGCTCAAGATACATCTCGCGGCCATCAGCTGCGATCACAATACGTTGCGAATCGGTTTCTGCAGAATCCAGCCAGTCACTAGCACTACTATGAGTTTCAGTGACCTGCCTTTCATTCAGACCCAGCGATGCGGCGAGATCAAGAAAATCAACAGCGGCATCCAGTCCTGACAGGTCATCAGCGCTGATTACCCGACGCACAAAATTGGCAGGTATTCCTAACAGGCAACCATTAAATTCTGCAACCACAGCGTGATTGATCAATACATTCTGCGGGATACGCATACGCATGCAGGTCCCGTTCGCGTCACTTGAAACGATCTCTATTTCCGCATCGACTTCACGCAATAGATCCACAATGCTTTCAAGGCCGATGCCACGCCCGGAAACCATGTCGACGGAAATTCGCGTGGAGATGCCACCGCCTAACAACTTCTCCAGTACCTCCCGGTCAGTCGCATCCGCAAGACCGGCGAGTTCACGGATTTTATCTATATCGATACCACCACCATCGTCACTGACTTCAACGATCAGATCGCTACCTTCAAGTTCCGCACTAACAACAATCTCGCCCGTTTCCGGCTTGTCGCGTTGCTGCCTGACAGCAGGCTCTTCGATCCCGTGAGCGACGGCATTGCGCAGCAAATGCTCCAGCGGTGCAGCGAGTTTACGGTGCACATCGCGGTCAATAGCAATTGCACCACCCTTGATGTGGACTTGGGCCGCCCGCCCGGTTACACGCGAGCTCTGTCGCACTGTCGATTCAAGCCGGCTTCGCAGTTGATCAAATCGCACAAGCTTTGCCTGTACGATGGATTCATGCATATCGTTACCCAACCTTGAAGCACTTGCCAGAGTCTCTTCTTCAGAACGCAAGCGCTCATGCAAAGCGCCACGAATCGTATCGAGGTCATGCAATATTTCAGTTAACTGGCGTGAATCCTCGTCACTATGTAGCCGCGCATCAAGCAGACCCGCAGCGTCAGGCAGGCCGAGCGTCGCATCCATGTCAGTCGTTTCAGAAGAGTCACTTGCCACAGCCGACAGATTCGCATCGGTCGAAGATTTTTCAGTTTTGTAGTCAGCGCCGGGCAGCAATGTGGCATCCGGCATTACTGCAGACTCGTAGTCGAGGTCACGTAATTTCTGGCGCAGACTTGCGGTCGTTCGATCAAGGTCAAGCAGAATTTTTTGCAATGTACCCAGCCCCTGGTTCAAACGGGCATGATGCACACTGACTTCGGTTGAAAGGTTCGACAGCCGGTCCACAACCGCACCATCAAGATGTACAGTGCCGCTGGCAGGCCTATCGCCGGGTTTGTTACCAGCAATGCCAGAGAGCATTTTTTCCGTTTCAACATCAGCAATATTTTTGCTTGCAACGGAATCTTCCAGATTAAGAGTTGCAGTACTCAGCGTGTCGTCAACTGCATCTGGCGCCGAGGATAACGTTGTATCTGCCTCGGGCATGTCAGGGGAGACTTCATGATCGTCACTGAGAGCTTGGTCGTCATTGAGAACCTGCTCGTCACTGAGAACCTGATCGTTATTGAGAATATTGTTCAACACAGTCGCTTCAAATCCCGCAGTAACTGCGGTCAGATCATCACTGTTCAGTTCCAGCGTTTCATCCAGATCCGTGTTCCCAGTGGTTGCTTGTTCAGTAACCTCCAGATCCTGGTTCAGCTCGCTCACCAGCAGATCGAAATCCCCCGGCTCACCACCCTGACGCGCCTGGTCAGTGTTGATCAGGAGCGCATCAATCGATGCCTGCAATAATTCGCAACGCTTGCCATCAACACAGCGTTCACCGGCTCTGCCTGCCTTATGCCAAACCATCAGCGCGGATTCGGTATGGTGTGCCAGTGTTGCAACAGCTTCACTACCGGCTACTCTTGCACTACCTTTCAGTGTGTGCAGCTGACGTAACACATCTCGCAGAGCGGTATCTTTGGCTTGCTGCCCCTGAGCGGTAAAATCATCCTGTATTGGCAACAGTTCATCATGTGCGGACTGCATTCTGGCCAGCAACTCTGCAGCCTCATCAAGAAAAATGTCAAAGAGCTGCTGTTGTCGCGAGTCCTCGGTGGATGTTTGTCCGGTGGAACGTTGTTCGGTTGAGCGGGGAGCAGCCGACTGGCCCGTCAAACCTTGAGCCTGGTGATCAGATTTTGAATTCTTGTTTAATTCGGCAGTCTGCTCAGCAAACACAGGCGTTCTACCAGTCTGTTTGAGCGATTCCAGTGAACTTCGCAATTGTGCTGCTGTTTTTTCAGTGATATCGCGTGCATCACTTCCAACTGCTCGCACATCGAGTGCTGCAGACAGTGTTTCTACGCAGTCAGAAAACTCACGCCATTGATCAAGATCCGGTGACGCGTTCTTGCGGTGATAGAAAATTGCGAGCTGTTCGAAGGGTTCTGCAATGCTGACAATACCAGCCTCGCCTGCGGCCAAGGCACTGCCATGCAGCGTATGAAGCGCCTGTACAAATCGTTCAGTCACCGGCACGGCCGATCCGGAACTCATAACGACACTGGTCACACCCCTCAAGGTGGCAAGATGCCCGGAACACTCAGCTTCAAATACGGAAAACAGCGTACTGTCAGGGTCAGGCAATTGCCAACCGTAACTATCGTCGCCCTGATCGTGATCCAGAGCTTGTGTTGCAGTGAATTCCTCGCTGGCTTCATCACCATTTGCAGCATAAGCAGCAGAAAATCCGGCACCAAGTTTTGCTGCCGTTTCAGGACTTAATTCTTGCGTAGATTCAAAATCACGGGGCCCGGATAAACTCTGCTGCGAAGTATATTCAGGGGCGCGCAAGGTTCCACTATCCAGCACCTCTGTCAAATCACCGGTCGCATTAGTTTCGGCAGCATGGACATCAGCGTCAGCATCTGATTCGGTGTGAGAGAAATCAGAGATTTCATCGAAGGTGTCAGGCTCAATAGCCGCCGTCGTGTCAAGTTCGTTTACTTTCGGCTTGTTCGGTTGTAGAGAAGCACCCTGAATCGCAGCAGGCCGAAGGGGTGTATTGATTCTTGGAGCAGTCTGCAGTGCATTGGTTTTCGGGGAAGCACCAAACGCCCACGTACCTGCAGTGGCATTGACCTCTGTCGAGTCTTGACTCGCTGTTGTTAATACTTGGGTCGTGTCGTGAGTTACCGATAGCGTTGCGTTAATTTCATCAAGTTCCTGAGCTGCAGATAATGATTCAGGTACCGACGCAGATATTTCACTCACACTTTTTAAACGCTGCAGCAACCCTGACAAACCACTCACAACAGCATCAGGATCACGCCTGGAACTAAGCGGGGAAGTGGCAGCAGTCGACGGCTTGCGCGGAATATTACTGGGTAGCTGATTGAGCAACTGGGGCAGCACGGCGACGCTTTCCTGCATCAATCCCTCTACCTCCGGAGTCAGCTGCTTTTCGTTATTGTTACCGGCATCGACGGCATCACCAGCATTGGCAAAACCAGCAGCAGAGGTATCAATGTGAGTGAGCATTGATACATTGGCTTGTGCGAAATCAACCAGCTCAGTCCCGTCATCTCCTAATTTTTCTCCCAATAGAGCAAGTGAGCGGTATTGCGATTGCATCGTCAGCAAAGCATCCACCCGGGAGTTCTTCTGCCAGTCGTTCAAACTACGGCCTATTTGCTCGAAGTGCTGCAAGGCTTCATCAATAAACTTACCCTGTCCGGGTTCGGCCGCCTGATTTGCTGCCAATACGGATGCTGTGCGAGAAGCTACCAACTGATCAGATCGATCAGCAAGACTCCCTTTATTTTCTTTGTTTTGCAGCGACAGTTTATTTTGCTGTGGCATTAATCCGGCGATGGCTGCAGCATCGTTGGCTGCCCGTTTCCCGCTTTCCGGAAACTGTGCATCTGCATGGAGGTCAGTCATTGTTGAATGACTTTCAAGCAGCTGCCCTGGTTTGTTATCAAATGCGTCATCAAATGCGTTATCAAATGCGTTATCAAATTGGTTATCAAAGCCGTCAGCAAATTCCTGCTCAAGTTCCGCAGCAGACATTTGCATGGCCTGTTGCAACCTTTGCATGGCATTTTCAGCATTCTGCAAAAGGTCACTTGCTCCACTTTGGGCGTGCACATCGTTGTCCAGATAAACGCTGCTGTTTACCAGTAAATCAGCGAAATCCCGGCTCAAGGCGTCGGGCACACCACAGTCAATTTTTTCATTCCGGTACCACCGCAAGTAGCTGGCAGCCGCATCCAGCATCGGCGTCAGCTCGGGGAGTGGCAAAATCATCAACGATTGCTTTGTGTTCGACAACGATTCTGCGCAAGTTTCAATTTTGTCTGTAACAGTTTGACGTTGCCGCTGACCGGCCTGGCTAACAGCACGTTCAGCGTCAGAATGAATTTCACCGCCGGGTGCCGAAAGCTCCAGAACTTCCAGATAAGCAGACTCCACTGTCTCTATAGCCTTGCGTGCTTCCAACATGCATTGGCGCACAATGTTGTCCATCTTGTGGGCTGACAATTTGCGCTGATTTAACATTTCCGGATCAAACCCGCCGATAAACAAGCGCGAGCTCGAAACGCCCTGCTGCATTTCTTCCAGCGTGTCACTCAGGGCAATCAAATTTCTTGCAAGTTGATGCAGCTGAACCGGGTCGGGATTTAGCGCCGCGTCATCAAGTATTCGAGCTGCATGTTGGGCACACTCCTCAGCATTTTTATCACCCAATAACATAAAGGTAGCCGCAACCTGTTGCAGACGCGCAGCGCTAAATTTTATTTCTTCAGTTTCCGGCAAGCCGGTTTCAGCATAATCAGAAATAAATTCACGAATGCTATCAACTTCGGTAACCAGGCTGTCTACTACCGCAAGATCTGCATTGAATCGTGAGTCGCGAAACTGCTCGACAAGTCCAGCGGCAGATTCATTCTCAGGCAACAGGCTGTGCAAACCAAAACGATCAGCCAGCTCCCTGACCCTATGATCAGCAGAAGTCGACAGGCCAACGTAGTAGAGCAGGTTTTTATACAGCGATCGCGGCAATCGCAACTGATTACGATCAAGTTGATAATCAAGAAGTTCTTTCAGGTATCGCTCAATCTGCCCCAGCAATTGCCGAATCGCAGGCCCAAATTCCAGCGAGCCATCCAGAACCGATATACACACCGCATGAGCCGCTCTCCAGAAATCCTGCAAAGCGGCAGTCGGGCTGTCTTTTTCGAGTCGCGAAAGTAAAGGCAACAAGTCTTCACGAGAATCCTGTGAATTTTGCTTTTCTGAGGGTTCTTTTTTCGACTTTTTCTTCGGTTTAGGCTTAACAAGCGAACTTGTCTTTGAAGGCGGGACAGCCTGTTCGAGGCCTTCGGTCTGATACCAGGCAAGTACCGCAAGCATGACAGGATGCCTGCATTGTCGTACTGTCTCGAAAAAACGATCTCTGGCATCCGCACCGCCAACCAGACTGTCACTACTTTCAGGCAAATTAAATGCAGAAGCCGCCAGAAGGTTTTCAGATAAAAGATGAGAACCCCGGCATGCCCTGAGGTTATTCACCAACGGCAGTAATGCGGGAACCAGATCAGCGCCACCGGCTTTCAGGTAATCGAGATACTCTGCAAGCCGCTCACAGCCTAATAGCAGCATCACATGCGACTCGCGCAAACGCCGTTCCTCGCTGTAGTTGCGCTGTGTCTCGCCGTGCCGGGTTTCGCTGTGCGTGGTATCGGCATTATCCCTATGCTCGAAACTGTCACTTGTCATGAGTGAATCCACATATCCGGCTTTTACATCATTGACCGCAATAAATCGCGAACGCAGCAGCAGTTGAACTTCTTCGGCAATCAGTCTCGCGCCGCGCCTGTCGAGCAGTTCGAGGGTGTTGATTATTTGCTCGCAAAGATTGTCAGCCCGATGCTGTGAATGACTGGCTCCGGTATTAAGAAACTCTTTAATTTCGCTTTTCAGCTCGGCAACACTTTGCTGAAGTTCCTGAAGAACCAGACTGGAGTAGTCGATCGTTGCAGAGCCGGGAAACACGTCTTCGTCCCTCGCAATCATCAGGCGTTGCCCCGGGGCTTAACGGCACCTTTGCCATTGCGGCGGGCCTTCACCTCTGCTCCCTGATCAATCGTTTCTACTACCAAGGTGTTATCAGATGTTTGATCAGCATCAAACTGGCGAGCCTCTTCGATGTGGGCTTCTATCGCCAGCGTTCGTTCATCATAGCGATCGGTGTCCACATCAGCTGGCAAACGCCTATCGCCTGCCACCTTGCTATCAACGTGGTTAACGGCACTTTGATCTTGCGACGTAGCATCAAGCCCACCCTCAACACGAGTTGCCATAGTTTCAGAGTGAGCCCCGACATGAACGTGGTTACGTATCTCTGCGACCCGCTTGTTTATTACTTGCTGGTCACCGCGAGGCAAGGAGAATTCAGCCACGCTGTCTTTCAACTCACTGGCCATCAAGCGCAAGTCTTCCAGTGATGACGCAGATAATTGCAAGCCATGAGCCGAATGCCGGGTAACATCATTGATGATTCCCATATTACTCGACAACTTGGTGATAACCTGCTTCTGACGATGCGTACGCTGGTCGATGGAACTGACAATTTGACCGAGCCGTTGCGACACAGCTTCAATTTGCTGCAATGATTTTGCGGCTTCCTCAGCCTGGCCGGTGACACTGTCGACTTCACTATCGATCGAGCTCATATTTTCCAGCGTTACTGCCACGTCCTGCTGCACGACAGATACCAGTGTATCTATTTCACCGGCACTCTGGCCCAACCTGTTGGCCAGCCCCTGTACCTGCTCTGACACTTCTGCAAGGTCAGATGCCAGAGCACCCGAAGCGCCGGAGCTACGGGCTCTTATGGCAGTATTCATGGCCAGCAAACGAGTCTTCTCTGCAACCTGGTCGATCAATTTAACACTGCGACTGATTTGCGATGAACTGTCTCCCAGGCGATTCATTACGCGGTTGGCTTCCGCGGTTTTAAGCTTGACCGATTGCACCCGGCCTTCAGTCTGTTCCACGGCTGTACGTGCAAGCGTTGACAATTCCAGCGACCGGGTTGCAATAGCGTTAGCCTCCGAGGCACGGGCTGACAGCTGTTGCATGGTATCGGCCATTGCCTGCGTGTAGGCGGATGAACGGCTTATTTCACGCGACTGCACGACACTGGCATTAGCTAGCTGCCGTGCTGTGGTACCGGTCTCCTGAACGGCAACCTGCACACGCTCTGCAGACGTTGTCATGGTTCCTACCAGTCGACGCAATTCAGTGACTGCATAGTTGACACTGTCAGCAATCGAGCCGGTGATACCTTCGTTGACTGTGGCACGGGTATTCAGGTCACCTTTGGCGAGCAGAGATATTTCATCCAGCAGCAACAGTATGGATTCTTCGTGATTGTTGTCGATGTTCGCGCGAGAGCGCCGCTCCTGTGCCAGACTGCGAATCATACCTAGCGCAAGCAAAGCCAGTATTGCGGTACCGATCAAGCCAGTGAGCAGACCCAGCGTAAACCATAAGGAATCATTGCCACGGCTGCCCGTAACCTCGCTTTCAAGTGCATCAAGAGTATCGTCCAGCAAATTATGGCGCGTTGAGAGATCATCAATTGTTTGTTGATAGGCCAGCTGATTGTTTGACTCGACAAGCAGCTCGGAATCCGCCTGAATAACTTCTTGCAGCGTACTTTTACCACTAAAAACAGGATCGAGTCTGGCATCCAGAGCAACATAAGTGGCACGTATGTCACCGATCAGCTGCACAGCTTCAGCATCGGTAATTTCACTAGTCCCCAGCATCGCTTCAACGCGTTCCAGAATCTGATCAAATACCAGCCATGGCCCACGCGTGGTGATTGCCTCTTCGTCAGCCGTACCTGCGCTCACCTGTAATTTCTTGTCGACAGTGACAGCCAACTGGTAGAGATGACCAGCCGGCTCCATTTGCACGGTCGGGGAATCGATGGCTGTAAGCCGGGCACGTAAATCCGCTGTGACTTGTGTCAGGTAACCGAGATCCTCTTCAAGACTTTTAGCTGCCAGCGCTTCACCAGCCGGTAGCGGATCTACTTGTGCGTCAGCAGCAAACCCGGCATCGGGCAATACCTGAAACATCTGCTCAAACGCGCGAAAGGTATTTGCAGCCAGCCTGGATTGTTCGGTGGGTAAGGTACCTGCACTACTTAACTCGCCGTGTGCATTCCTGAATTGTTCCAAAGGCTGTTGCAGCGTGTCGCGCCCTTCACCATTGCTCCAGCCACCGCGCAATTGCGAAGACAGGCGCTGCAGAAAACTCACCTGGTACTGTCGCTCGCCTAGGGCCACAGACTCCTGACGGGCATTGTTGAAACAATAGAACGATGCCAGCAAGCCAGTGATGCCCAGAATCAACGCTAGCCATGGAAGGAAACCTGGCAGACGCGAGGCAGCCACTGGATTAATCAGCTGCCTCATACGTTCAAAGCCTCGCTGCGAATATCGCTAACGCGCGAGCCGGTTATATCGTTGACGGTAATGTTTGTAAAAGCATCCATGCCAAACAGTTGCTGCAAATCAACAAGAAACACTTTGGCAGGCGAAGACCAAACCCCGTTGACGAGGTGCAACAATTGAGGGGAAGGTTCGGCAGTGGATTCAATCATGGCCGTCGCTTTATCGTTTGATGGCAATTGCCCGTCATGTTCACGCAATTCAGCGCGCAACATGGAAGCTAGTTCATGTTTGTTTTTACGCATGTTGGCGACTTGCTCAAGCAATACATGGCCTGATACAGCATCCACCAGCAAACCAATTTTCTCAGTCTGGTCGCCTCGATCATGCGGGTGCCGCACCACTAGAATACGCTGCTTGATTCGTGAACCCTCTCTAGTTCGACGTTGACGTAAGCGATGTTGACTTAATCGTTGCCTTGCGGCCATCGATCCCGCCATCGTATCCTCGCCTTCATGCAAACCGGCCCAGTCAGTAAAATCCGTGACCGGCAATAATTCGCTACGGTAGGTAGCAAGCCCCAAGAACCACGACTGTGTGCCACCGACCGCCGAAATTTCCGGCACTTCTATAACTTCCACCAGCGCTTCACCAATATGCGTGAAGGCCAGTCGACCTGCTCTGAAGCAAGTTCCTGTTAGTGCGCTGTCTGTATTAGCCGTGCCAGATATATTGCTGCCTGACTTCATCTACTTACTCAATCAACTGCCGGACTATATTACCCATCACTCAGTAGCAAACGTTTGCGGTAAGCAATCGATTGGAAAGCTTCGACTGTTAGTCACCGTCAATACGCTACGTCACGATTGTATAACGTTAACACCCAATGCTGAATTCACAGAATCCGCCAAAACTTTGGCACTAACCGGTTTATACAAATAATCAACGGCACCCTGCCGGATGCCCCAGATCCTGTCTGTTTTTTGTTGCTTACTAGACACAATGATGACTGGAATACCCGCAGTATGGTGCAGCTGCTGAAGCTCGCGGGTTGCCTGAAACCCGTTTATGTCCGGCATGACAACATCCATCAGGATAACATCCGGCTGCATTGTAACCGCGCAGTCAATGCCGTCTCTGCCGTTGACGGCCAATTCCACAGCATGTCCCAGCTTTTCCAGCATTCGTTGCAACACGAAAGCGTCGGTTGCCGAGTCCTCGACGATCAAAATACTAGCCATGAAGGTAACCTGTATCTACAGACAATCCATAGGCCCGGGCAGCCCCCAAGTCACCCGGGAACGCGGGACTTTCTACACTAGCCAACTTTGCAGGGGTTGGGTAAATCGTTTCCCGAAAATGACGATCTGGCATTCTTTCTTGTCCGCGATTCACGGCACAGATCACACATGCATCAGAGCCTGCTCTCGGACAGTGGCTGCGCCAAGGCCCGACCGGTTTTTTTTGTATGTTTCAGTACTGTCCGCACCAACTCGCGCCGGGTGAAGGGTTTGGTCAGGTAATGCTCGGAACCTGCAATACGACCACGGGCCTTGTCAAAAATGCTGTCCTTGCTGGAAAGCATAACCACCGGTATGTTGCGGTATTCGGAATTGTTCTTGATCAGGGCACAAGCCTGATAGCCATCCAGACGTGGCATCATGATATCTGCAAACACGATATCCGGTCGATGTTCCACCACCTTGCCAAGCGCATCAAAGCCATCTTCAGCAGTCACCACATGCCACCCTTCTTCACTCAACAGAGATGCTGCTGAACGACGAATGGTTTTGCTGTCATCAATAACCAGGACAGTTAGAGCGCTGGAGGTTGAGCCAGCAGGGTCACCTATTGCAAGTTCACCCGGCATAATCCGGGCAGTGGCATCAAGCTCTGATGTCTCTGATTCTGCATTGTCCAATTCCCCGGGGGCTCCTATGGGTTTATCACTCAAAGTTTAATTACCTGATTGGAGTTCTGGCCTCGGGCCAGCAAAGGCTGTTCTGGTTGTTACTACCCTTGAGAGACCCTGCTGAAAAACAGTGAAAAACGCGAAAAAAAGCTACGCAATCAGTTGCCTCTTTCGGGTATCAGACTACCTCGCTACTTTATATTATGCCGTTGACTTAGGCAATCTGGCAGCGATGGCTGATGGCCGCAAACAGTCAATATACTGCCACACAGCTAACGTGCGATAATTGCCTGCTCCAGCAGTAACGGCATGTACAGAATATGGCTGTCAAAATCGGCATAGTAATGGACCCTATCGAATCCATTACACCCTACAAAGATACAACACTTGCGATGATGCTCGCGGCCCGTAAAAGGGGTTGGGAGATCTGGTATATGCAGCAGTCTGATCTGTACCTGATCGATGGCGTACCTTGCGCGCGGCGCCAGCAAATAGACGTTTTTGATGACAACGAACATTGGTTCGACGTCATTACCGAGCACGACGGCCCGATGGCCGATCTGGATATCGTGTTGATGCGCAAAGATCCTCCTTTCAATATGGATTTCATTTACACCACCTACCTGCTGGAACGTGCCGAAGCTCAGGGTGTGCTGGTAAGCAACAAACCATCGTCTTTGCGCGACGTCAATGAAAAACTCTACACCGCCTGGTTTAGCGACTTCTGCCCGCCAACGCTGGTAACCATGAACGATGCAAGAATTCGTGAATTTCTTGCCGAGCACGGCGACATCATTGTCAAACCCCTGGACGGGATGGGTGGGGAATCTATTTTTCGCTTACAAAGCGACGGCCCCAACACCGGCGTAGTAATCGAACTGATGACGCTACGCGGCAACCGCCAGATCATGGCGCAACGCTACCTCCCGGAGATTGTCGACGGTGATAAAAGAGTGCTGGTTGTAAACGGCAAACCCGTCGAATACGCACTTGCCAGAGTACCTTCACAGGGAGAAACCCGGGGCAACCTTGCAGCCGGTGGGCGCGGTGTGCCAGTGCCACTGTCAGATACTGACAGAAACACAATCGCGGCAATTGCACCTTCATTGCTGGAAAAAGATCTGCTGTTTGTCGGGGTTGATATCATAGGCAGCAGAGTCACAGAGATAAACGTAACCAGCCCCACCTGTGTACGCGAGCTGGAGGCACATGCTGATCTCCACATAGCCGACGATTACCTGCAAGCGCTGGAGAACAAACTGCACTAAATCGAATCAGCCAAAGCAGCTACAATTAACAGCAATGAACACCGCTGCTATCAACGAAACCGAGAGCCACCAGACACCTGACAGACTGTCGTTCACCCTGTTTCTGGCGGCAGCGCTGCATGCAGTGGTGATTCTGGGTGTCAGTTTCGTACCCTCCCTTTCCGAAACCCGCACTCCAGCCGCACTGGAGGTAGTACTGGTGCAGGAATCTTCGGAGAGCGAAAAGCCTGAAAAGGCGGATTACCTTTCCAATGCGTCACAGGACGGTGGTGGTGATGTTGATGAAAACAGCCGCCCGGCAACACCCTTCGCTTCTGACATCGATGCGGATACCGATGGCGTTGCACCAACACGCCTGGAGGCCACTACACCGGACACAACCGAGCAACAGCCCGAACAGGTTCTGACCACGGTTTTTTCGACGACTGAAGTCAACTCCGACACACCGGAAACTGAAACCACGCCACTGGACGTCACTGTAGCTGAAGTACGGGTCGAGCAAGACCTTGAAATTGCCAGGCTGTCCGCTGAAATCGATCAACGCATTGAAGAATACGCTAAACGCCCTCGCAAAAAGACTGTCAACGCAAGGACCCACGAATCCGCCGCCGCTGATTATATGTACCGCTGGGCCGAGAGTATTGAGCGCATAGGCAATCTGAATTACCCCGAACAGGCTCGCCAACGCAATCTGGCTGGAGCGGTATTGCTGGTAGTTGGCATTTT
This sequence comes from uncultured Granulosicoccaceae bacterium, assembly GCA_938005265.1. GTDB lineage: Bacteria > Pseudomonadota > Gammaproteobacteria > Granulosicoccales > Granulosicoccaceae > CALFCE01. The sequence continues at coordinate 2,379 of CALLOA010000130.1, read as the reverse complement.
TAAAGACGGAAGTGTCGAAAGTGTCACTGTAAAGCGCTCTTCAGGGGAGGCCGTGATCGATGATTCTGCGAAACGTATCGTGCGTCTGGCAGCACCCTTCCCGCCACTGAGCCCCGAATTGGCCCAGGAAACCGATATTCTCTATATTGTGCGCACCTGGGAGTTCGGCACAAATCAATTGTCAAGCTACTGATTTGTCTGCTACCTGCACTATTGTTTGAGAATCGATACTCGCTTCAAAGGAGTACTTGGTCGCCTGTGCCCGCATTTGCGTTACCATTAGGGAAATTTCTCGTCGGCGCGAGCGTACCGGCGCAATCAAAGCTGTGGACCACCATTGGAACTTACCCATCAATTCCTGCTCTCCATGCCACAAATGGAGGATCCGAATTTTCGGCATACCCTTACCTACATAATCGATCATGGTGAGCACGGTGCCCTGGGTTTTGTTATCAACCGCTATATCGGCATCAAAATCAAGGAAGTCTTTGAACAAATGGATATCGTGCCGGAATCAGATACCGATGTAGATTCACCGGTTTATGAGGGTGGGCCAGTTGATCGCGAGCACGGGCTGATACTGCACCCGAGTGGTGGCGACACGTGGAAGTCCAGCAAGGATTTTGGCCACGGCATCTGCCTTAGCAGCTCACGCGACATTTTGGTCGATATGGCGCGTGGCAAAGGCCCGCAAAATTGCCTGGTGCTACTAGGGCACTCCGGTTGGGGGCCCGGTCAACTGGAAGAAGAAATGACCCACAACGCCTGGCTAAACTGTCCTGCCGATGAAGATATACTCTTTGATATGGCAATCGATGATAAATTGCCCGCTGCTGCCGCAGTACTCGGCGTCGACCTGACGCGCGTTGTTACAGTTGCCGGTCACGCCTGAGTAACTCTTCTATCCATGACGTTACTCGACGACAATCGTTATCTTGGCTTTGATTACGGTGAAAAACGAATAGGCGTTGCTTGCGGCAATTCCGTTACGCGAAGCGCGTCTTCAGTGGGCGTCGTAAAAAACGATAGTGGCACCCCCGATTGGCAGCAACTCGACCTGTTGGTCGAACAATGGCAACCCAGCGCCTTGATAATTGGCGATCCGCTGGATCGTGACGGTGAGGTAGTCGAAATCACCCGGCAGGCCCGCGGCTTTGCCAAGCGCCTTGGCAAACGATATCAATTGCCCACCCATATGATCGACGAACGCTTTAGCTCGATAGCAGCTGCCAGTGTAATTCGCGAACACCGACAGCAAGCTGCCAGAGGGCGTAGCCGACCTGGCGACCTTGACCGTGTTTCGGCCGCCATTCTGACCGAAAAGTGGCTGAATGAGAATAATTGACCATCAACAGGTTGAGCTCTGGATAAATAGCCTGCAGCAGGACCTGCGCGATTTACTGGGCGATGAACTTCAACACTGCGCCATGATTGGTATTCATAGCGGTGGGGTCAGGCTTGGTAAAATTCTGCATGAATCCCTGGGCCTGGAGCTGCCATTCGGGCAGCTGAACATCAGCTTCTATCGCGATGATTTCAGCCACATTGGACTGCACCCGGTAGTTGGCGCATCCGACATACCGTTTGAAGTCGATGGCCGGAAAATCATCCTCGTAGATGATGTCATTGGTACCGGCCGTACAATTCGTGCGGCGATGAACGAAATATTTGACTACGGCCGCCCCGCAGGAATAGTGCTAGCCACCCTGCTGGACCGGCAAGGACGCGAGCTACCGATACGGCCTGATGTTCTGGGACATAGCCTGGAGCTTGAAAAAGAACAACACATCAAACTGGTTACCGAAGATCTTACCTTCAGAATTCTCGACGCCGGCGAATCAGCAGAATAGTAATTAATAAGCGTTCAGACCCCGTCAGCCTTAACCCGGCGATGATCTGACAAACAACGAATGCGCAGAAACATTGCAAACATGACACGGGATCTTCTTCAATACAACGACGACGGCGAATTAAAACATTTCCTCGCAATCGACGGTCTGTCACGTGAAACCCTGATCAATGTACTGGACACAGCAGAGAATTTCGCCAGCGTAAATGACAAGGCGATCAAAAAAGCCCCGCTGCTGCGCGGCAAGACAGTGGCGAACATCTTTTTCGAAAACAGCACACGTACACGAACCACTTTCGAGCTGGCAGCGAAACGTCTGTCAGCCGATGTACTGAACGTCAATCTGATAACATCATCAACCAAAAAAGGCGAATCCCTGCTCGATACCCTGCGCAATCTTGAGGCGATGCAATGTGACATGTTTATTGTGCGTCATGGAGATTCGGGTGCCGCCAATTTCATCGCATCACATGTGGCCGATCACATCAGCGTTATTAATGGTGGTGACGGGCAGCACTCCCACCCGACCC
>CALLOA010000129.1 GCA_938005265.1 uncultured Granulosicoccaceae bacterium | reverse complement strand
GGTAGTATTTCAATTAGTTCATAATTGGTAACACACTTTTTTCTATATATTGGTATTATTATCCCAAAGCAAATTGTTCTTTAGGAGTTAAGGATGTTTCCATCGATTTTGTACAGGGTTGTAAATAGTCGTAGCCATAATAGAAAGGCATCGACCTGCATCGCAGCCTTGATTTCAGCGCTGGCGTTGGTGGTTTTTGCCTCAGGTGCGCAGGCGGCTGATGGCAAGGGAAGCGCTGCTCAGGAATCGCGCCAAGCTGTTGCGGGTGTGCAGATCGAAAGTGTGATCGGCAACACAGAGCGAGCACCAACACTTGAGTTGTTGCAGGAAGGTTTTACTATCGAATGTTCGGCCCGGTTTGAAAGCGGATGCAAATTGTTTTTTAACGGCAATTGATAGTGGCAATTGATAGTGGCAATTGATAGTAGTACTAAGATCTAAACCACGAGCATCAATCGCTTTCTCTGATTATTATTCTCTGATTATTATTCCTGATATTCCCGGCCAGTCCATCTGTCGCTAACCCTTTGGATGTCGAAACACTCTTGCGTTTCGCTTGTTCTCCCTTCTCAAGATTTCCCTTCGCCTGATCTCCCAAGGTCGGAAATTCTACCTAGTTACTTCAGGCCATTCTGGCTCGGCCTCGGCTCTTTTGCTGTCTCAGACACCGAAACTCGCACCTCCTTTGTTCAGATTGATTTGTAGCAATTATATACTTCGCCTCGTACGTTTCTGATACAGCTTGCCCTTAAAAATTGACCAGACGGTCAGGTTTTGCGTATATCATTGTGATGTTGCGAGAGCGCTGTAGGATTGGCCGGTCATTGTCTGGTGCAACGGCCTGCTGTCCAAACACCTGTATCGGGATAATGAATTTTGTTGTGTGAGTGAGGTCTGCAGATGAGGAGGTGGTTGTTTGACTAGCTTTTGCAAGGGACCCGAATATTTCAACGATCAATCAATAGAATAAGAATGAGTTTAAAGGAACTATCAGCTCAACTGGGTCTGTCTCAGACGACAGTCAGTCGTGCGCTGAACGGATACCCTGAGGTAAATGAAGCAACGCGGGCTCGTGTGTTACAAGCGGCCGCGAAGAATAACTATCGCCCTAACCAACGTGCAGTCAGCCTGGCTACGGGGCGAGCGATGGCGGTGGGACATGTAATACCTCTTGCACCCCGCCAGAACGTCGTTAATCCCATCATGGCTGAATTTATCGCTGGCGCCAGCCATACTTATCGGAAGATGGGTTATGAATTGACCTTGACGATTACAGCTGAGGAAGACGCCGAAAATATATACCGATCACTTGCCTCCAAGCGATCCGTAGATGGCTTTATGGTTCACTCGCCATTGAGAAACGACTATCGGATAGAGCTACTCAACAAGATAGGTCTTCCATTTCTTGTGCATGGCCGGGTTGCTGATACCGACGAATCCTACTCCTGGATAGATTTAGACAATCAGGGCTCATTCCTGAAAGCTACACAACTGTTGATCAATCTTGGCCATAAGAAAATTGCGCTCATCAATGGCAATGAAGAGCTTACCTACGCATGGCATCGTAAGCTGGGTTATCGGCAGGCTCTTCTTGCAGCGGGTATGGATTTCGACGAAGAGCTTGAATTTTCAACGCCACTAACTGAGTCAAGCGGTTATAGCATCACCAGAGAATTGGTTGAAGCCGGCAAAATGCCCACTGCAATGATTGTCTCTTCGTATATAGTTGCGTTGGGTGTAAGGCACGCATTGGCTGAATGTGGTTTACGCATTCGCGATGATGTTTCGGTGATCACTCATGATGATGAACTTTCATACTTTGATAATGCTGGGAGTGTTCCGCAGTTCACATCAACACGATCTTCAGTGCGTGAGGCTGGATTGAGGGGAGCGCAGATGCTGCTCGATCTTATTGCGCAAGGAGAAACCGGCCCACAGCAGCAGCTTATGCATGCAGAATTGGTGATAGGTTCATCTACAGCACCGCTAGACTCGCATCCGTGACAGCTGGTACTTCCAGCGACAGCTATAGGGTCCCAACTGCTCGTCAGCACTTTGAATTTGAGATCAAAGCCAGTCGTTTTATAACAACCGTTGCAAGGGTTGAGTGTAAGCTTGAGGCACGCAATTTTATCGCTACCTTGAATCAGCAATACGCTGATGCCAATCACAACTGTTGGGCTATGGTTGCCGGGCAGCCCTCTGATGTTGGGCAACAGGATCAAAGTGATGATGGTGAGCCTAAAGGTACGGCAGGTATGCCGATGCTCTACGCACTCCAGTGCTCCGGTTTTGGCAATATTGTGGTCGTTGTGACGCGTTATTTTGGCGGTGTCAAGCTAGGTGCGGCAGGTCTTGTACGCGCCTATTCTCGTGCTGTGTCGGAGGCTCTGACACAAATTGATACCGATGTACGATACGTCTGCATTAGCGCTCGAATCAATCTCCCATATTCCGAGTTGGATAAATTTCTGTACTGGTTGCAAACAACCCGTATCAAATTGACTCAAAAAGAATTTACTGATGAGGTTTACCTTGAGGCAGATGTGCCGTTGCAGGATGCTGAACTGCTTGATAAATTTATCGGCAGTAATAGATTGATGAGTTTGAATTGGCCGAATAATATCCCGGGTAAATAATGCGGGTGCACGCACCTTCACTGCAGCGCCTCTGTAGCAGCACTTACTTATAAACACTTACTTATAAGCACTTATGTATAAGAACACATGGAGCAAATGGGTACAACGACCATGTAATTAGGCCGTTGTATGGTTGCATCGATCTTATTCTTCCAGCAATCCTTTTTCGGATAATACCTTGCGTGCAACACGCATACATTCAAGTGATTGCGGAACTCCACAATAGATTCCAATAACATGCACGATGGCTCTGATTTCTTCAACCGAGACACCATTGTTTAGTGCCCCCTTGCAGTGAGTTTCCCATTCGTGCAATTTGCCAAGTGCACCCAGCATAGCCAGGTTCATCATGGAGCGGGTTTTAGCATCTATAGTTTCGTCACCCCAGCCAAAGCCCCAGCACCAAGCTGTCATGGCTTCTTGTAGGGGGCGTGAGAAATCGTCAGCTGCATCGTACGATTTTTTTACATACTCTTCGCCCAGTGTGGCTTTTCTTTTTTCCAGGCCCTTTTCTAAAAGATTATTGTCCATGGTGTTATATCTCTATGCTCCGGTTTGTCTTAATATTGATTGCTCTTAAAAATAGAATTGTCCATGAAGAGACAATCATGCTTTCACCGTTTCCAAGCCTTGAGCATGCAATAGCCTTTTGGTAGCTCTGGATCCGGTAGTGTGGCTATTTTACAGTGATGTGCAAGAGTAAGTCTTGCAATGCAAGTGGTGTGCGATGGCGAATATCACGAGTGGAATGTTGTATTGGTAAACTAAAGGCACAATGCAATGCAAAAAAGAGTTGCCCCTTCGGCTGAGCGTAATAAAGAGTCAATATTGGCTCAACTGCGCGGGCTGTTAACGCAAGGCACGCATGTGCTCGAGATTGGTTCAGGTACGGGGCAGCATGCCTGCTATTTCTCGCAGCAGCTACCCGATATAACTTGGCAGCCCACTGAGTTGGGCGGCGGGCTCGGGCAAATACGACTCTGGATGTCCGAACAGGCAAGCAGGAATTTATTGCCTCCGGTCGAGCTTGATGTCTGCCAAACTGATTGGCCGTTTGCCAATATAGATTTTGTTTACACCTGCAACACTTTGCACATCATTTCAGAGGGCGCAGTGGAGTGCCTTTTTAGTGGGGTGGGTAATTTGCTCAATGAGGGTGGCAGACTTTGCGCTTATGGGCCGTTTAGTTTTGACGGCAAGCACACCTCGCGTAGTAATGAGGCTTTTGATGCTGCACTTAGAGCAGAAAATGTCTGCCAGGGAGTGCGTGATATGACCAGGCTGGACAGTTTGGCGAGCACATACGGGTTTGCGAGTGCCGAGATAATCGATATGCCAAGTAATAATTTCCTCGCAGTCTGGCATTACAACGGTGCTGGTGCTGTGCTTAAGCCGAAGTCTGCATAAAGCTATGGGTGCCTCGTTTTACCGTGCCGGTTTAACCAAATTCCGTGGAAACAATCAGACAGTGCGTGTGCGTCTTACTGCATCTGACCAACCATGTAGCAGGCTTGCTCTTGTTTGTTCATCCATTGTTGGCTCGAATACCTGATCGGTTTGCCAGTTGCTGACAAGATCATTCAGCGAAGAGTAAATACCTGCCTGCAATCCGGCCAAATAGGCAGCACCCAGTGCTGTGGTTTCAGTTTGTTTCGGGCGCTCGACGGTTATGTTTAAAGTGTCGGCCAGGAATTGAGTCATCCAGTTATTGTTTACCATGCCTCCGTCGACTCTTACGGTACTGAGTTGCGCGCCGTCCTCCCGCATCGCATTAAACAGATCGGAAGTCTGATAACAAACGGATTCCAGGGTGGCGCGAACCAGGTTGCGGGGTCCCGTGTCGCGTGTCAGGCCGTAAATCGCGCCGCGAGCGTCCGGGTCCCAGTAAGGTGCACCCATTCCGGTGAATGATGGAACCAGGTAGACACCCTGATTGGAATCCAGTTTGGCTGCCAGCGTTTCAGTTTCTTCGGCTGTGTCAATTATGCCAAGCCCATCTCGTAGCCATTGAACGGCGGCGCCTGCTACGAAAATTGAGCCTTCGATTGCATAGGTAGCTTTTCCATTAAGCTGGTAAGCAATAGTTGTCAGCATCTTGTTGTTTGAAGTTATAGCTTTATTGCCGGTATTGAGCATGACAAAGCAACCAGTGCCATAAGTGCTCTTGACCATGCCTTCTTCGAAACAGACTTGCCCTATGGATGCTGCATGCTGGTCGCCGGCTATACCCAATACAGGCAGTCTGGCTCCCAGAACATCCGCTTTAGTCGAGCCAAAATCTGCAGCACTGTCATGTACCACTGGCAGCAGACTTTCCGGAACATTCAACAGATCCAGTAATTTCTGGTCCCAGCAGCCCTCGTGAATGTTGTAGAGCAGTGTGCGACAGGCGTTGGTCGCGTCAGTGGCATGCACTTCACCTCCCGTGAGGCGCCACAGCAAAAAGCTATCAATGGTGCCAAACGCCAGTTCACCATTTTCAGCCCGCTGACGTGCATCGGCGTGATCAAGAATCCAGCGGATTTTGGTTCCTGAAAAGTACGGATCCAGTAACAAGCCCGTTTTCGCAGTAACGGATTCTTCATGCCCTGCATCTTTGAGTGTCCGGCAGAAGTCGGCTGTACGGCGGTCTTGCCAGACGATCGCATTGTAGACAGCCTTGCCGGTTTTGCGATCCCATATCACAGTGGTTTCACGCTGATTGGTGATGCCGATTGCTGCAACTTGACGGCCCAGCCTTGTGGCTTCAGCGAGAGCTTCTTTGGTTGTGGTTAAGACGGATCGCCAGATTTCTTCGGGGTCGTGTTCTACCCAGCCGGACTGTGGATAGATTTGCGTAAATTCAACCTGCGATGTGAACAGGGAATTCCCGTTTTTTTCAAACAGCATGGCACGGGAGCTAGTCGTTCCCTGGTCAATACTCAGAATCAGAGGCTCGGTGCCCATAAATTTTTCCCTTGCAAGTCAAGGCCTTGTCTTAAGAAGCCTTAAATAAAACCAACACAATAAAACAGGACTGAATAAAACACAATGAACCGGGAGTCTGCCGGTAACAAGATGAAGTTCGTCTGCCGGAGCTGCTGCAAATAGACTTTTGGAGAGTTTATTTCCTGTCCAGGATGTTGAAATTCCTTCGCTAAGTACAGCAATACGAAACATTAAGAGTGTTCATTCGAAAAAATAGTCGTTGTTCGCGAACTTTACAGTTGTTATATTCGAGCGCTGTACAAGAACGTGCAGAAAACACCAAACAGTGGAGGATTGAATGAAATCAACGTTAGCAGTGGCAATCTCTGCAGCGCTGACAATCGCGTCAGGTAGTGCGCTAGCAGGAGCGGCTGAAGCCGAAAAATGGATAAAGGACGAGTTTCAACCGTCGACTCTATCCGCAGATGATCAAATGAAGGAAATGGAGTGGTTTATCCAGGCAGCTGAGCCTTTCAAAGGCATGGAAATCAATGTGCTGTCGGAAACTATCCCTACTCATGCCTATGAATCCGAGACGTTGACCAAGGCCTTTGAAGAAATTACGGGTATCAAGGTCAATCACCAGTTGCTGGGTGAGGGTGAGGTTGTGCAGGCAGTGCAGACGCAAATGCAAACCAAGCGTAACTTGTATGATGCGTATATCAACGACTCAGACTTGATCGGTACGCATTCCAGACTGCAACTGGCGGTGAATTTGTCAGACTTTATGGAAGGTGCCGGCAAGGATGTGACCAATCCCATGTTGGATATCGATGATTTTATGGGTATATCGTTTACCACCGGCCCTGATGGTAAGTTGTACCAACTACCCGACCAGCAATTTGCCAATCTCTATTGGTTTCGTCATGACTGGTTCAACCGTGAAGACCTGAAAGCGCAGTTCAAGGAAAAATACGGTTATGAGCTGGGTGTGCCGGTTAACTGGTCAGCCTATGAGGATATTGCTGAATTTTTCACCGATGATGTAAAGGAAATTGACGGTGAGCGTGTCTATGGCCACATGGATTATGGTAAACGCGCACCTGATCTGGGTTGGCGGATGACTGATGCCTGGCTATCGATGGCCGGGGCGGGCAGCAAGGGCCTTCCTAATGGTGTCCCGGTTGATGAATGGGGTATCCGTATGGAAGCTGGTTCCTGCAATCCGGTTGGCGCATCGGTAACACGAGGTGGTGCGGCCAATGCTCCGGCGGCAGTATATGCAATTCGCAAATGGGATGAGTGGTTGCGTCAGTATGCACCTCCTGCTGCTGCTGATTATGATTTCTACCAGTCTTTGCCCGCTCTGTCACAGGGCAATGTGGCTCAACAGATTTTCTGGTACACCGCTTTTACAGCATCGATGGTTGCGCCCAAGAGTGAAGGCAACAACACCGTTGATGACGAAGGCAATCCACTGTGGCGTATGGCGCCGTCTCCGCATGGCCCTTACTGGGAGGATGGCCAGAAGCTGGGTTATCAGGATGCCGGCTCATGGACAATTCTGAAGTCCACGCCGGAAGATCGCCAGAAGGCTGCCTGGCTGTACGCTCAGTTTGTGGTGTCGAAAACTGTATCACTGAAGAAAACTCATGTTGGTCTGACACCCATCCGTGACAGTGATATTCGGCACGAATCGTTTACAGAGCGTGCGCCGAAACTGGGTGGTCTGGTTGAGTTCTATCGATCTCCTGATCGTGTTCGCTGGTCTCCAACAGGTGTGAATGTTCCTGATTATCCCAAGCTTGCACAGATCTGGTGGCAACAGATTGGTGATGTCAACTCCGGTGCATTTACGCCTCAGGAAGCGATGGATCGTCTC
>CALLOA010000128.1 GCA_938005265.1 uncultured Granulosicoccaceae bacterium | reverse complement strand
GTCACCTATCAGGGAAATCTTGTTCAGATTGAGCCGCAACGCGGTCAGGTACAGTGGAGTAGGCCGCTATCTTCCGTTGCTGGTATGGCGCAGGATAGTGAGCACCTGTATGTCACACTGGAGGACAGCGAATTAGTGGCGCTTACCAAATCCGCGGGCGACATAGTATGGCGACAGGATGCCATGCGCGGCCGCTCCTTGTCGCGCCCCACGGTTGTGGCAGGAGAACGCATCGTTGTAGCGGATTTTGAAGGCTATGTGCACACTCTTGATTCGAGTAGTGGTGAGCTGGTCGGACGCAAGCGCAGTGGCAGTACAGCAGCTTCTAACCCATTGGTGTCAGACCAGTCGGTGGCCGATCAGACGACTGCACAAGGTACGATATTTTTGCAGAATCAGGATTCACGGGTCTATGCTCTGACCGTAAGGTGAATGTACGAGCGGCTTGCCGGAGCTGCTCAGCCAGCAGGAATCCCGCCGAAGGAATCCTGCAGAAGGAAAAGTGCTAACCGGCTTTTTTAATCCGTTGGGAAACAGAATTATCGACCAGAACGCTGGTCAGTTCATCTGCGAGCTGGGGCTCGCCAACGTAGTACCCCTGAATCGCAGTACATCCCATCTGCTCCAGAATATCCACCTGTTGTTGGGTTTCAACATTTTCAGCAATGGTTTCAATTCGCAGACTGGTGGCACTGGAAATAATTGCGCCCACTATGTCCTGTGCCGACTGATCTTCTTCCAGTTTGCGAGTAAATTCGCCGTCGATTTTCAGGGCATTGATCGGTAGCTGGTTAATTGTCGGTAATGATGATGTTCCCATACCGTAGTCATCGATGATGATCTTGATACCGCGAGAGGCCAGGGATTCAAGAATTCTGGTAGCTGTTGCCAGATCTTCAGAAATTACATCTTCGGTTATTTCAATTGCCAGTAAGCCGGAATCAACTTCATACCGTGACGCCAGACGATCGATCGTTTCAGGCAGATTTGGCATGAACAGGTGTCGCTTGGTTATGTTGACCGCCAGACTGATGTCACCGACATTAAGTTTTTCCCACTCATGCAACTGCGTAAAAGCTTTCTCCAGCACCTGTTCGCCGAGCTTGGCAATAAGCCCGTTTTTTTCTGCAACCGGAATAAACCGGTGAGGTGGAACATTGCCAAGTTTTGAATCATGCCAGCGGGAGAACACCTCAACCTGGCGGATTGAGCGATCTTCAATTTGCAATTGCGGCTGGAAGATTAGGCTCAGCTCGTTGCGATCAATAGCTTTGCGAAGTTTGTTTTCAAGTGTACGCTGCTGCAAGGCCTGCACTTTCATATCAGTGCCGTATAGCTTGTAGTTGTTGCGACCCGAATCTTTGGCGCGATAACAGGCAATATCAGCGTGTTTGATCAGCGACTCCAGATCATTGGCATGGTCGGGGTATACTGCGATTCCAATACTGGCGCTAAAGTCGACCTTGATGCCGTCAATCTCCAATTCCTGGCGTAATTCGCTGATAACTCTGTCTGCCGTGGTTACAACTTCTTCCTCTCCACGAACATGATCGAGTATGGCTGCAAATTCATCGCCGCCGATTCGTGCGGCCAGATCAAATTCGCGTAGATTTCTTTTGATACGTTCGGCTGTCGTGATCAGCAGCTGGTCACCGAAATCATGACCGAGCGTATCGTTAACCTGCTTGAATTTATCCAGGTCAAACTGCATGAGCGCAACTTTGTGGTTGTGCCGCTTGGCGGCGGCAAGTGCCTCATTCAGCCGTCGTACATAGTAAGAGCGGTTGGCGATGCCTGTCAGGTAGTCATAGTTAGCCTGCAGGTGTAATTTTTCCTGAGTGGCTTTGAGGTCGGTGATATCCATCAAGGTTATCACCCGTCCACCATCGGTTGTTGCACGGTTGGTGACGCGTAGCGACCGTCCTTGCTTGGTCAGCAGTTCCAGTAATTCATTTTGAGCGGCTATTTCAGAACCCGATTTGGCAGTTGCCCGTTGGTTTTCACTCAGTTGGGCATCGCTATTGTCGTGCTGCGAGTCGGAAGCGAAGTCTCCTGTTGCATTATTTCGACTGTTGCTTTCGTCGCTGGAAGCATCAGTAATGACCGTCAGGCTGCCATTGGCAATACATCGACCGAGAGCTACATCATAAGTGTGGGATGCCAGCTCAATGCCTAGCTCCGGAGACAGGCGTGGCAAGGTTTGGTTGACTACCTCAACCGCACCGTCTTTGCCTGTCAGGACAAAACCTTCATTAATGTTATTTATCGAGTCATGGGTCAGTTTTCTCTGATGCCAGAGTTTCGCTTGGGCCCTTTTGTTTTTCGCGTGTTGTAGCCATGCCCAGACCAGCATGCAGCACATGATCAGGATAAGAAGGTTGACAGTGCGTCCAAAGTTGTTGATCTGCGCACTTTGTTGCCCCAACAGTTTAAGCGTGCCGGCGTTTGCTTCATTGGCTGATCGTTGTAATTGCAGCTTCGTCAGATAAATTTGGTGACTCGCGGTGCTAAGAACCAGTGGGTCGGATGATGCCAATCCCGCAAATCCCTCGGTCAACCAAAGTTTAAGGTCAGCCATTAGCGGGGTTGTCTTTGACAGAGCTACACTGTAGGGGCCATTGGTCTGGAATGAATGCTGTTGTCGTCTTCCCTGAACCAGTTCATCAGTTTCGATCAGCGCAGCACTAATAATGTTCATACGTTCCTGGCGTGGCTTGGCTTCGCTGGTACGGATGGTTCGTTCCAGCGAGGCCAATGTCGTTACCAGTTCGGCAATCTGGTGATGTTTTGCCTGTGATTCTTCTGCGAGAGCATTCTCGAAACGGTTGCTGTAAGCATCGACGATAAGTGCAAAGCCACCAGCAAACATCACTATGACAGCAATCAGCACTATCTCATGTAGCTGCAAACCTGTGTTGCGAAGGAATTTCACTGGTCTTTTTGCCTCTGCATTGTGTTAGAGGCAAGGCCGCTTGTTGCATTATCTCTGCTTAGCCCGACAGTTGCAGGGTCTGCAAATATATCAATAAGTAGTTGTGAACTCGGATGTAGAGGTATAGGCGACAGAGATTCACTTATCCTATAGGGGCGCAGGTGAGCGCTTGTTGCTTGTTGACCTGCTTTATCAGCTGATGGTTTTTCAGTCTCTGCCGGGTCACGCGCAGTGCTTATATTCAGCTGGGGCTGAACATTAAGCAATTGTACGATAGATTCTATAGAAGCCTGTGGTACGTCAATTCGTGTTAACAGATAGGTGGCAAGAGACAGTGAGTTTACTACTTGAGGTGATGCGTAGAATTCCGCAGATGATGCGGTGCTGAAGTATTTATTCTTTGTTTGAGTGCTTGCGTCAATGCCGCCATCCACTATTTCGTGATAGGGCAGCAAACGAAATTCCAGATTTTCAATTTTGTCAGCGACTAAGCGGCTGGGAGCTTGATCAAAAAAGATCACAGCATCAACAGTGCCTGCTTCGAGTCTTGAAAGTCCATCGGCTATGGGCGCATAGATCAGCTCGATTTCTTCCATGTAGGCACCGGCATCGAGGAGAATTTTTGCAACATCGCGGCGCGCACCATCTGAATCACCGCCGATATTGACCCGTTTTCTGTCGAGGGATTTTAGCGTTGCTCCATCGTAATCACCTCGCACTACGATGTGCAGGAATTCCGGTGTGTGCGTAGATACCAGTCGCAGCGATTCAGCAGAAGGGCCGCCCGATTCGCCGGATTGGCTAAAGAATTTATCTGCCAGATCAGCCCGCACAATAGCCAGCTCGGAGCGTCTTTCCAGCAAATCGGTAAGGCTGGCCTCAGCGTTAGTAGTGGAAATGGGAATGGCTCGCTGCTGGCCACCGGCAAATTCATCAGAAAGCTGTTGCCAGTTAAACAAGGAAGCCAGATCTTTTGCCGATTTGTAGGTGCCACTGCCATGATTTTGAGCGCTGATTCTCAGCAGAAAGTCTGAATCAGCCAGGGCGTAGTCCTCAACGTACGTATCTGCTTGTAGGGAGGAGACTCCAAGCACAAGCAAGAACGCCAGTAGCAAGAAATACAGACACGAGGAACCACACAGCCGACACAATGCCGGCCCAAGCTGGGAATGCTCGATTCCTGCAGCAGGTACGCTGCGGGAGTGCGAATTGCGTGTGCTCTTCACTCTGTTATTTTCTGTATGCTATGAATTGCAATGACCCTTGAGAGGGACCAGTCACTGATTTAACGGCCAATTTCGACCACTATTGAGCATGAATAGCCAAACTTTTAGCTGAGGCGGGCTCTGCAATTTAAATAAATGCATCATTATTCCGTTAATGGCAATGTGTTAACGGAATGTGAAGCCATGCGGGGCTGCTACGGTTGGCATGGGTGTGATAATCTCGCAGGAAATCAATCAATGTCACCAGGTTAAATTTCTGCTTGCTGGTCGGGTTTCAGTTTGGTAACCGGGCTCAATAAATCAGGTAGGCGTGACTTTGAACTATTTTTGCGTGCTTGGCCGATTGGTTTGATCGTAGTTTTTCCTTCATATTCTTCTTTTCCCTTGTGTGCGTTAACACTATGGTTCCGGTAGTTACTCTGGTCGGTCGTCCCAACGTTGGTAAGTCAACACTATTTAATAAACTGACGCGGACTCGCGATGCTTTGGTTGCCGATTTGGCGGGGCTGACCCGGGATCGGCAGTACGGCACGGGGCGATATGGCGATTTCCCCTTTGTGGTGATAGATACAGGCGGGTTGGCTGAAGATCTGCCTGACGCCATAGCCGCCGGAAATAATGATTCGCCGGTAACAGAACAGCGCTACAAGGCTAAATCCGAGTCGAGCGGTGCGATTGAATCTGTCGCGGAAAGTGGAATTAAACTGCAAGGTTCTGCTGTCGAGGCAGCCCTGTACGAAGAGATGCTGTCACAGGTTGCTCAGGCAATTGGCGAATGTGACCTGGTTCTGTTTCTGGTTGACGGGCGTCAGGGCTTAACGCCGGTTGATGAAAGAATAGCGGTTAGCCTGCGTAAAATTGATGTGCCGGTTTTACTGGTAGTCAACAAGACAGACGGGGTAGGCGACGATCAGGCAAAAGCCGATTTCTATGCGTTGGGAATGGATGAACCTGTAGGTATCTCCGCGGCTCACAATCGCGGTCTGCAAGGCTTGATGTCTGCAGCCTTGGCTCGCCTGGTTGCAGTCGACACACGTTGGAAGTCGTTGCAGCAAACACAGACTAGCCTCGTGGATGGTGGCACTGTTGATCAACCGGATGATGCTAAGAGTGGTACGGAGATACCCGTCAAGTCGCGAGGAAGTCTGGCAAAAAAGACGGCAGCGGTGGCATTTATCGGTCGGCCCAATGTTGGAAAATCAACGCTGGTCAATCGCTTGTGTGGTGAAGATAGAGTGGTGGCATTTGATCAACCCGGGACCACTCGAGATGCGATTGCAGTGCCGTTTCGTCGCGGTGATCGTGATTACACGCTGATAGACACAGCTGGCATCCGTCGTCGCGGCAAGGTTAACGAAACCGCGGAGAAATTCAGTGTTGTAAAAGCGTTGTCGGCGATAGAAGAAGCCAATGTCTGCGTTTACCTGCTTGATGCTCGGGACAGCGTCACTGAACAGGATTTGCAACTGATGGGCTATATCATTGATAAGGGGCGAGCTCTGATTGTTGCGGTCAACAAGTGGGATGCAGTATCTACAGACGAGCGTGAACAGATACGCGAGGATTTGGAAAGGCGCGTGGGTTTCCTCGATTTTACAAAGCTCCATTTTATTAGTGCCAGACAAGGTTCCGGTGTCAATGACTTGTTCCGCTCTATTGATCGAGCCTTTATTTCCGCATTCGTGAATCTGGCAACGCCGGAGCTGACTGATCTGCTGCAGGAGGCACTGCTGCGGCACCAACCACCTATGATGAATGGTCGTCGCATCAAGCTCCGGTATGCCCATCAGGGTGGTGTTAATCCACCGATTATTGTTATTCACGGTAACCAGACTGAAAAACTGCCGCGGGATTACCAACGATATCTGGTCAATTTCTTCCGCAAGGAATTACGACTGTTCGGGACGCCTTTGAAGCTGGTGATGAAGCAATCTGCCAATCCCTACAAAGCGGCGGCGGATGGCCGTGTCAACAGGGGAAAAAAACGTGGCAAGGATGCTTCAGCTGCGGGCAAGGATGCGGGTGGCAAGTCGCGCAAAAAGACCAACGGGAAAACTGCCAGAAACAGCGGAGCGAATGCGCCGAAGCGTTCCGGAAAAGCGCTCGGGCGGCGTTCGGGGAAAGCGGGTTGAACACACGTTGCCACGGCTTTTGCCAATGGTTAATGCCAGGTGTGGCAGTGCTCTCCGGTAAAACGTGACAATGAAACTTTACTGCAAGGTCTTAAGGGTCACGAGGTAGAAATAATTCCGGATTTACCCAGACCCCATTGAGGCCGACGCTCCAGTGTAAATGCGGGCCGGTTACGCGACCACTGGACCCTACCAGGCCGACGGTCTCGCCAGCTTTCAGCTGATCTCCAATGCTGACATCAGTGTCACTCAAATGCGAATACAGCGTGATCAGCCCCTGTCCATGATCGACAAAAACCGACAGGCCATTGAAATAAAAATCGCCCACTTCTATCACGCGTCCTGCTGCCGGGGCGACGATGGGTGTGCCTTCGGCTGCTGCTAAATCCAGCCCTGTATGCCTGTTACCGGGTTTACCGTTATAAATTCGCCGCAGGCCGAATTGACTTGATTGACGGCCCTGCAAAGGTATGCGGAACATAGCTGCGTCAAAGTCGGTACGCCAGGATTGACGTGCAGCAGACATGCGCTGGCGCTCGGTGTTTATACGCTGCAAAGCGGCAGCCGGTGGCGTTACCTTGCTGGTGTCAGAAATGAAAAGTTCCTGTGCCGGATAACGTCGGTTTTTAACTCTGAAAGTCGTTTGTCGCTCGACTGTGCTGAACACCGACAGTTCGTACTGACCGGGCTTTGTAGTGAGTGGTATGCCAACCAGAGCCTGCCAGCGGCCTGCGTTTTTTTGCACAAGGACCTTCTTGTCATTCCAGGTAACAGTGGGCTCCGGAAGTCGCTCGGGGCCGATGTCAACCATGGCAACGCCACCGGGTACTGCGTCGATGCCAAGGCTAAAACCATTACTGAACCCGGTTGTCCAGACACCCGGGCGTGCGGCAGTCTCTTCGGTCGCAGCTGCCTTTGAGCCCGGCCATGCGCAGAGCAAGGCAGTAAGTAGTGCGATGGTGACTAAGCAGCGGTAGCTCTTGCATCGGAACCCTGCGGCTTTATATCGCAGCCGGCACAATCCAGACATGTCGATTTGTTCCTTTTTTATACAATTCGCAGTCCTGCTTGCCGGTTTCCCAAACACAACACAGAACTGCTCTGTGCATCGGCCTAAAACCAAGTACAATAAGTTTGTCGAATTTCTCATTTTTAGATCATGCGCCTGAGCAGTATCAAGTTATCAGGTTTCAAGTCGTTTGTTGATTCCACCAAAATTAATTTGCCTGGTGATTTAATTGGCGTTGTGGGACCGAACGGTTGTGGAAAATCAAACACCATCGATGCCGTACGTTGGGTTATGGGGGAATCATCCGCCAAGAACCTGCGTGGCGAGTCTATGGACGATGTCATCTTTACCGGTTCCAGCTCCCGCAAGCCTGTGGGCTCAGCATCAGTCGAGCTCAATTTTGATAACAGCGACGGGTCACTCGGTGGAGAGTATGCCAGATTTGCAGAACTCGCCATCCGCCGTGAAGTAACACGCGACGGTCAGTCGAAGTACTTCCTCAACAACACCCGGTGTCGCCGTCGTGATATCCGCGACATTTTCCTCGGTACGGGGCTCGGGCCGCGCAGCTATTCCATCATCGAACAAGGCATGATTTCGCGTCTGGTGGAAGCAAAACCTGAAGAAATGAGAGTTTATCTTGAGGAAGCTGCCGGCATTTCCAAGTACAAGGAAAGGCGCCGCGAGACTGAAAATCGTATTCGGCATACACGTGACAATCTGGATCGCCTGGACGATCTTCGTGAGGAAGTTGATGCACAAATCGCCAAGCTCAAACGTCAGGCAAATACCGCCGAACGCTACCGGGTTTTAAAGGACGAAGAAAACCGGGTTCGGGGGGAGTTGCTGGGTTTGCGCTGGGTCGAGCTGGAGAGAAAACAACAGGGCTCGGATGAATCAATACGTCTCAAAGAAGTCACTCTGGAAGAGCATGTTGCCGAGCTGCGTAATACGGAAGCCACAATAGAGCGTGATCGGGAGAATCAGTCGGCCAGTAGTGCCTTGTTCAACAAGGCGCAAGCGGACTATTACAAGCTGGGGTCTGATGTTTCTCGCATTGAACAGCAAATAAAACACACCCGGGCGAGCCGCGAGCAACAATCGACCGAGTTGGCGCAATTGGAGCAGTCGCTGCGTGAAGGTCGCGAGCATATTGAGCAAGACAAGAAACGCATCGACGAAATTGATGCCGGCATGAAAAACGATCGTCCGGCTTATGAGCAACTTCAGCAAGATCAGAAGCACTCCGGTGAGATTCTGGTGCAGGCTGAGCAGCAACTGTCCGACTGGCAGTCACGCTGGGACGAGCATGCCAAACGCGAGTCGGCTTTAACCCAAACCGCTCAAATCGAACTGTCGCGCATGGATCAGCTGGAGCGTGGTATCAGTCAGTCAGCATCCCGTATGGAGCGCTTGCAACTGGAATCTGATGCGACCGGTCTTGAAAGCCTGCAAATCGATATCGAACAGTGGATTGCGGAAGAGGTCAGCATTGGTGAGGAAGAAACACGATTGCAAAACAAGCTCGCCAGCAGCGCTTCCGATTTGCAGAAGGTACGCGAAGCGCATCAGAACGTGCAGGGTGAATTGAATGCAATGCGTTCAAGCCAGCAAGGTGCGATCGGAAAGCTGGCCTCTCTTGAAGCATTGCAGCAGGCTGCTCTCGGAGCATCTGGCGAATCAGCAACACAATGGCTTAGCGAGCTGCACCTGGTGGACAAGCCTCGCCTTGCAGCCACATTGAAGGTGCAAAACGGTTGGGAAACAGCCGTTGAAGTGGTTCTTGGTGACTATCTTGAAGCGATCTGTGTTGACGACTTCAATCAACTACAGGCAGCGCTGGACGATTCGATTGCAAAATCCGCCAAAGCTGGCAAGTTAATGTTTGTTGATACGGATAGCAATGCCGCTGGTATTGAATCTGCCAAGCCATTACCGAAGCTTGATCTACTGGCGTCCAAAGTAACTGCTGACGTTAATCTCGAGAATCTGGTCGGTCAGGTCTACGTTGCTGAACATATTGCTGATGCCTTGGCCATAAGGCAGCAATTGGCTGCAGGCCAATCCGTGGTCACAAGAGATGGATTGTGGCTGGGGTCGAACTGGTTGCGTACCGGGCAGCACGATGCTGAAGGCAGTGTGTTGGAGCGTGAAAAACAGATCAATACGCTGAAGTCCGAGCTCAAACAGCTGGATGAAAAAATAGAAGTAGCGCAGCAACGTCTGGAAAACCTGAACACCAAGCTCACAGACCATGAGTCCAAGCGTGAGTCTGTGCAAGCCAGTGTGAATCAGGTGTTGCGCCAGCTTTCTGATGTTAAAAGCAGTCTTGTAGCCGGCCAGCAGAAACTTGAGCAATCGCACAAGCGGGCCGCGCGAATCAAAGAAGAGCTGGCAGAGGTCGGTCAGATTCGTGAGAACGACCAGGCATTGGTGATTGAGGCAAGAGACAAACGTGCTGAAGCTCTTGAGTCGCTTGAGGCACTGTCAGCAGACACTGAAACACTCCGTGCTGAGCAGCAGACCTTGCAGGGAAATCTGGCCAAGGCACAGTCCATGGTTGAGCAGGAAAGAAGCGCTGGGCAGGAACTTGCGATACGTATGGAATCCATGCGCACTGCACGGGAGGCTACTGAACAGAATCTGCAGCGCATGCAAGCACAAATTGAACAGTTTGCTGTACGTCAGGAACAATTGACGCTTGCTTTGTCAACAGATGATGAAGACCCGTTAATCGCGCTTGAAGCTTCGCTTGATGGAATACTTGCTGCTCATTTGGCTGCGGAAAAGTCGTTGGCAGGCGCGCGTGAAGAGCTCGACAGGATTGAAAGCCGTTTGCGTTCGCAGGAGCAGATGCGGGTTAAGCACGAGAATCTTTGCAGCACCAGCCGTGAAGCAATCCAGAATGAGAAAATGCAGAGTCAGGAAGTGCGTGTAAGACTCAAGACGCTGGAAGAGCAGTTGCAGGAAGGTGGTTATGACTTTGCCGAGGTAAAGGCATCGTTACCGGAGAATGTGACGGTAGAGGAGTGGGCGAAAAAACTTGAGGGACTGGAAGGTAAAATCCAGCGCCTCGGCCCGATCAATCTGGCTGCCATCGAGGAGCATGACGAGCAGTTGCAGCGTAAGGAATATCTGGACAGCCAGCACACTGATGTTATCGATGCGCTGAAGACGCTGGAAGATGCCATCGCCAAAATAGACAAGGAAACGCGGGCACGTTTCAAGGATACCTTCGATCGTGTCAGCAGCAAGATGTCAGAGATTTTCCCCCGTCTGTTCGGTGGCGGCCAGGCACGGCTGGAATTGACCGGTGATGATCTGCTCAGCACCGGCGTCGCTGTATTGGCACAGCCCCCCGGTAAAAAGATCACCAATAATCAGCTCTTATCCGGTGGTGAAAAGGCACTGACGGCAGTGGCGCTCGTCTTTGCCTTTTTCGAGCTTAATCCTTCACCTTTTTGTATGCTTGATGAGGTTGATGCGCCGCTCGATGATGCCAATGTCGGGCGCTTCTGCGAATTGGTAAAAGAGATGTCGGAACGCGTTCAGTTTATTTTTATCACACACAACAAAATCACCATGGAACTCGCTCAGCAATTGATGGGTGTTACGATGAATGAACCGGGTGTTTCCAGACTGGTTGCTGTTGATATTGATGAAGCCGCAGAATTGGCGGGCGTGTAAATGGCTTTTTACCCATGTGTGGCTGCTGCATAAAGCATCGAATGCGAATCGCGTCAAAAAAATGCTAGAATCTTGCAACTTTGGCTTCGCTGATGAGGCGATCACATTATGGAATTAGGTTGGATATTGATACTTGCTGGAATTGCGATTCTTGCATTCCTGCATTTTTCCGGCCGCTCGCGCGGCAGCCGCTCTATTGGCCGGGGAGCTTCTCAGGCCTCATTGCAGGATGACGCGTTGTTGCAAAATCCGGATGAATCCGGAAGCGGCGCGGATCCTTATGCAGCTCCAACGTCTTACAAACCCGCCAACACACAAGCAAGCGCTTATACACCGGAGCAACAGGGTGGCCCGACAACAAGCCATCCCGGTATGCATCACGATCACCTGAATCCTTCCGGTGGTTATGATCCGCACACGGCCGGCTACCCGGCGGACTATGTCAATGACCCACTGATGTCTGTTCCCGAACAGGACGCGGTTAACAGCGCGGCGGGTCATGCAGCTCACCAACAATCACCTACCGCAGGCATAGCACCGGGTGTTGCCAATGATAGCCATCTCGGATTCGATATGGATCCCGCAGACATGCAGAGACCGGCGGACGTAGTGCCGAATGCTGGGCCAGCGGATTATCCGGCTGCCGCAACTGCTAATGCTATGAACACCACGGTCAATACCCAAACTGGCGGCACAGCTGACTCGACACACGGTATGCGAAACCACCCGCCAGCCGATGCAGAAATTGCTGCAACACGTCCGGTTTCCGGTTTTTCAAGCTTTCTTGCAAATTTGAGCGGTGGCATTCTGGGCAAGCGACGCGGCGACGGCTCGAGTGGTTTTGACCCGCTTGCGGCGAATAACGGTTTGCCGGCAAACGGTGCAGAACCCATGGTGATAACACTTCACGTGGTGGCACCCGAAGGGCAAATTATTCATGGGCCAAGATTGCAATCGCTGTTCGAGCAGCGAGGCTATCACTACGGTGAAATGAATATTTTCCATTCATTGAATCAGGGCAATATAGTTTTCTCAGTTGCCAAAATCGTAGAACCCGGCACCTTTGATATCAATAACCCGGCAAGCTTTGAGACGCCCGGAATCACCTTGATATTGCAACTGCCGGCGCCGGTTGCCGCTAATGTTGCATTTGATGTACTGGTTAGCGAAGCGAGTGAGATGGCGAGGGCGCTGGGGTGCAATTTGCTGGATTCCGGTCACAGCACGCTTAGCAGGCAGACTATCCAGCACCTGAGTGACAGCGTGCAACAATTCATGCATCGTCAACGCGTAGCTGAATCTGTGCCTTCCTGATCCTCAGCGCAAAATGGCCGATGCGTAAGGCTGCCAGGTTAAAAACGATTGCAGCCTGGCGCCTGACACCGGGCGATCACACATGACCCCCAAAGTCACGACAGTTCCCAAAGCAGATGCCGAGCGAGCGGCAACACTGCGTGATGAATTGCATCGATACAATCATGCTTACCATGTACTTGACGATCCACTAATCCCGGATGCCGAGTACGACAGGCTATTTGCGGAATTGCAAAGGCTGGAGCAAGCACACGCCTCCTTGAAAACCATTGATTCGCCGACCAATCGAGTCGGCGCACCGCCGCTGGAGAGTTTTCATCAAGTCAAACACCGGCTGCCGATGCTGTCATTGGGCAATGCCTTTAGTGAAGAAGAGTTGCAAGCATGGCATGAGCGACTGCAGGGCAGGTTGGGCGATGATGAAAATTTAATTGCCTGTTCGGCCGAACCCAAGCTTGATGGCCTTGCTGTGAGTCTGACTTATAAAGACGGCGTATTCGTCCAGGGAGCAACCCGGGGTGATGGATTTACCGGTGAAGATATCACCACCAATCTGCGCACGCTGGCAGCGCTTCCCTTGCGCTTGCAGGAGCATGGCGCCCCAGCTGGTCAAAACTCTGCTGGCAAAAATACGAAGGGTAAAATTCAGATACCGGAGCTACTCGAAGTGAGGGGCGAAGTGTTCATGCACAAAGCCGCGTTCACAGCGCTTAACGAATCACAGGAGGCATCAGGGCAAAAGGTCTTTGCCAATCCTCGCAATGCTGCCGCTGGCAGTTTAAGGCTGCTCGACTCCAGTATCACTGCTTCCAGAAATTTATCGATTTTTATCTATGCGCTTGGAGAAATGTCAGATGATGTGGCATCACCTGCTGAGCATTCTGCGGTACTTGATTGGTTGCAACAGCTGGGATTTCCGGTGTGTGATCAGCGTGCGCTTTGCAACGGCCCGCAGCAGTGCTTCAGCTACTACCTCAGCGTACAGTCGCAACGGCAACAGTTGCCATACGAGATAGATGGCGTTGTTTTTAAAGTCAATGAGCTTGCTTTGCAGCAGCAATTGGGTTTTGTATCTCGTGCCCCGCGCTGGGCGATTGCGCAAAAATTTCCGGCTGAAGAGGCTGTCACGGTGCTGCAGTCTGTGGACTTTCAGATTGGCCGCACTGGTGCATTGACGCCCGTTGCGAGGTTGGAACCGGTTGCTGTCGGAGGCGTTACTGTAAGTAACGCAACGTTGCACAACATGGATGAAATAGAGCGCAAAGATATCC
The DNA here is from genome assembly GCA_938005265.1 of uncultured Granulosicoccaceae bacterium. Classification (GTDB taxonomy): domain Bacteria; phylum Pseudomonadota; class Gammaproteobacteria; order Granulosicoccales; family Granulosicoccaceae; genus CALFCE01. The sequence goes on along the minus strand of CALLOA010000128.1, from coordinate 67,843 downwards.
GTATAAACGATACTGTCGTGGTGCGTCGTGCGGGTGATGTCATTCCGGAAATTGCACGGGTGCTGCTGGAACGACGTGAGGCAAAGGTAGAGGGAGGCAAACGGGCTCGTCGCTACAAGATAAAAATGCCGGATACTTGTCCGGTCTGTGGTTCAGCCGTGGAGCAGTCTGCGGATGAAGCCGTGGCTCGCTGCACCGGTGGTATGTCCTGTATCGCTCAGCGAAAAGAATCCATCAAGCACTTTGCTTCACGCCGGGCTATGGATATTGATGGCTTGGGGGATAAGCTTGTCGAGCAATTGATGGACGAAGGATTGATCGACCGCGTAGAGGAGCTGTTCGGAATGTCGGCTACGGCACTGGAAGCCTTGCCGCGTATGGGCAAGAAGAAAGTTGCGAACTTGCTTCAAGCGCTGGAGAAGGCCAAAGCTACCACGCTGGCGCGTTTTATCTTTGCCCTTGGAATCCGTGAAGTGGGAGAAACGGGAGCCGCCAATCTGGCCACGCATTTCTCAGATTTGGCGCGCCTGCGAGCGGCCGGCATAGAAGAGCTGGAGGCGGTGCCGGATATCGGTCCGGTTGTGGCTCGAAGTATAGTTGATTACTTTTCCAATCAAGATTATTCCACCTCTGTTGATGCCCTTCTCGAAGCAGGAATTACCTGGCCGGTAGAGCAACCACAACAGAGCGAATCAGATAAACCGTTGTCAGGGCATGTCTATGTGCTGACGGGTACCCTAAGCCACATGAAGCGTGATGAAGCCAAGCAGATGCTGCTTGCCAAAGGGGCCAAGGTAACCGGGAGTGTTTCGGCCAAGACCACAGCGCTGATTGCCGGGGATGCGGCCGGTTCGAAGCTTGAGAAGGCCGAGAAGCTTGGCGTTGCGATTATGGACGAAGAACAAATGCGCGATTTACTGGGGCTGTCTTAACCGTTATCCAAAGTCAATGCTGGTCTGGCTTCTCTGGCTTTACTCCCTGTATGGTACAATTTCGCGCTTTTCAGGGGTGAATTGGATGGTTTCGGCCTCAAAACCGGCCAAAAGTGCGGCTACGACGGTCCGTGTTGGCATCAACGGTGTAGCCGGTCGTATGGGCCGGCAGCTCCTCGCAGCGGTGTTGGAACGCGAGGATTGTCGCGCAACGGCTGGTATGGAAGCACCGGGTAATCCGGCTGTCGGTGCCAATCTTTTTCTTCTTGCAGGTCATGTTGATCAAGCTGTGATGCAGATGGATCAACCCGGTGATAGCACACCGTTTATTGCTGTCTCCGACGATTTGCATGTTGTGCAGGACGACACTGATGTGGTCATTGATTTTAGCCGCCCGGATGCCAGCATGGCCTTGCTGGATACCATTGCAAAGGGTGAAAACCCGCAAGCTGTGGTGATCGGCACCACCGGATTCACTGCGGCGCAAAAAGAAACCATTGCACAACTGTCTGAAAAACTGCCCTTGGTGATGGCATCGAATTACAGCGTAGGTGTCACCTTGTGTTTAGAACTGCTGAAGACAACTGCCGCGACGTTGGGCGACTCCTATGATGTGGAAGTGATAGAAGCGCATCATCGCAATAAGATTGATGCGCCTTCCGGTACCGCACTGAGTATGGGTGAGGCTGTAGCAGGTGCACTTGGCCGTGACCTGTCAGACTGCGCGGTTTACGGCAGGCAAGGCAACACCGGCAAGCGGAGCCAGACTGAAATCGGCTTTGAAACCATTCGTGCCGGCGACATCATTGGCGATCACACCGTGTTGTTTGCGGGAGAGGGCGAGCGCATTGAAATTACCCATCGGGCGACCGATAGAATGGCGTTTGCGCGAGGGGCTGTCAGGGCCGCCAACTGGTTGGTCGGGCAACCACCGGGCTTGTACGATATGGCCGATGTCATAGGCTTGCGTACTGGCATGAATAACTAATTTTTTTATTGTTATGACTAAAAAATACGCATTGCTGTTTCCAGGGCAAGGTTCGCAACGTGTGGGTATGCTTGGTGAAATGGCTGAAAAACACAGCCTGATTACCGAGACGTTCAGGGAAGCCTCGGACATTCTTGGTTTTGATCTGTGGACACTCGCCAGTGCCGGCCCCGAAGAAAAGATTCGTCAAACAGAATTCACGCAACCACTGATGCTTGCCAGCGGGGTCGCCAGTGGCCGACTCTGGCTCGAGGTGGTTGCTGAAAAGCCTGCAATAGTAGCCGGGCACAGTGTTGGTGAAATAGCTGCTTTGGTTGTTGCCGGTGCTTTGTCTTTTGAAGACAGTGTCCGTCTGGTGAAGGAACGCTCAAGGCTCATGACTTCTGCGGTGCCGTCCGGCACAGGTGGTATGGCGGCTGTTCTCGGGATGGAAGATGCTGACGTTGTAGCTCTGTGCGCTGAGGTAACGGAATCTCTGAAAGGCAGTGCTGATGCTGACATTGTCGTCGAAGCTGTTAACTTCAATGCACCGGGCCAAGTCGTCATTTCCGGCCATCTCGAGGGTATACAGGCCGTTACGGCATTGGGGCCGGAACGTGGGGCACGAAAGGTTATGCCCGTGCCGGTGAGTGTACCCAACCATAGCTCGCTCATGCGCGTTGCCGGAGAAACACTGGCGAAAACAATCGACCGTGTTTCGTGGTCAACGCCAGACATTCCGGTTATGCAGAACCAGAATGCAAAGGTTGCACAGAATGCTGATGATCTGGTTGCCACGCTGAAGTTGCATGTACAAAGCCCCGTGCTGTGGGTGCAATCTGTTCAGTCGATGATTTCTGAATATAATGTATCCAGATTTATCGAAATGGGCCCCGGTAAGGTATTGGCGGGTCTTGGCAAACGTATCGATCGTTCGGTTGAAACATTGCCAGTCTTCGACACTGACAGCCTTGCTTCGGGACTCGATAGTCTGTCTCTATCCTGCGCCCAGGCATGAATGAATCATTTTCACTGAACTCCTCACGCACAACCTCAAACAAACACACGTTCAATAATGTTGCTTAAAGATCAGATCGTACTGGTAACCGGTGCAAGCCGCGGCATTGGCAAAGCGGTTGCGGACTCAATGGCTGCACAAGGTGCAGCTGTTGTTGGTACTGCCACTAGTGAGCAGGGAGCAGCTGCAATTGCCGAACGACTCGGGGCAGCTGCAGTCCCCGGTACGGGTATGAAGCTGGATGTTACGAACCAGGACGAGATAAAAGAGGTTGTTGCAGCCATATCGGAGCAGTACGGGGCAGTATCTGTGCTGATAAACAACGCTGGAATAACCAAAGACAATCTGTTTATGAGAATGAAGGACGATGAGTGGGATTCTATTGTAGATACCAATTTGTCGTCGATTTTCAGGGTGAGTAAAGCCTGTATCAGGCCAATGGTAACAGCTCGTTTCGGGCGTATTATCAATATCAGTTCGGTCGTCGGCCTGACTGGCAATCCCGGTCAGACCAATTACGCTGCCTCCAAGGCAGGAATCATTGGTTTTGGCAAGTCGCTGGCGCGTGAACTGGGGTCGAGAGGAATTACAGTTAACGCTATTGCGCCAGGGTTTATTGTTTCTGATATGACTGATGCGCTGGAGGAAGAACAGCGTGAGCAACTCGCTGCCAATATTTCCCTTGGTCGTTTTGGTGAAGCTCAGGAGGTTGCCGATGCCGCCGTTTTTCTGGCGTCACCGATGGCCAGCTACATCACCGGGCAGACTCTTCACGTCAATGGTGGCATGTACATGCCTTGAACAGCTTTCATGCTGTAACATATTGTTGTAAATCTTGAATTGCTACGGTGCCGCAGCCATATTAAGACTTGAAGGTAACTCTTTGATTTTGCTTTAAACATTGTCATTTCTACAGAAAATGTAGTGGGCAATGCTGTTTCAAATGGCAGCTTCTTTTGATTGTCAGGCTGAAACTACTCTACTTATTGATTAAACTACCGGCAGCTGGCATAAGCCGCTGCTTAACCAAGATTGAGGTTTAACTGACTATGAGCAGTACTGACGATCGCGTCAAAAAAATTGTTGTGGAACAGCTAGGTGTGAAAGAAGACGACGTAACAGGATCTGCGTCCTTCGTTGATGACCTGGGTGCTGATTCACTGGATACCGTTGAGCTGGTAATGGCATTGGAAGAAGAGTTCGAATGCGAAATTCCTGACGAAGAAGCGGAAAAAATTACCACTGTTCAGCAGGCTGTGGATTACGTAAATAACAACCTGCCAAGCTAGGGTAGTTTCGATAGCTAAACGCAAAAAACGCGTGATAGACACAGGCTGCGATGGCAGCCTGTGTGCTTTTTAAGGGTCATCCTGACTCTTACGAAATCAGTGAAACTCAGGAAATTTAGTAGCGTGCGTATATTTTAAATGCGTGCGTAATTTTCAAGACATCATTGTCTAAAGAACAACCCGGTTTAAATCAGCGTCAGTCAAACTGGTTTTATTTTGTTGCTGACTCTGTATACCTCCACCGGAATCTGCCGGGCATGCTGAATAACGAGAAAAACAAGCTGTGACTAAAAGGCGAGTAGTGGTAACAGGTTTAGGTCTGGTCACACCGGTTGGAAACACGGTTGAGGAATCGTGGGCCAATATCGTAGCTGGTAAATCCGGCGTACGCAGCATTACGGCGTTCGATGCAAGCCCCTATGCAACGCAATTCAGTGCGTCAGTTCAGGATTTTCCAACCAGTGACTATTTTGACCGCAAGGAAGTGCGCAAGATGGATGTCTTTGTGCATTTCGGCGTTGCTGCCGGTATTCAGGCAATCAATGATGCAGGATTGGAAGTCAGTGATGAGATCGCCGAGCGGATTGGTGTTGCCATTGGTTCCGGCATTGGGGGTCTGCCCAATATAGAAACTCAACATTCGGCCTTGCTCAACGGCGGCGCACGCAAGGTTTCACCGTTCTTCGTTCCATCTACCATCATCAATATGATTTCGGGCAATCTGTCGATCCGTTATGGCTTGAAGGGTCCCAACTATTGCATTGTGACGGCCTGTACAACGGGCACTCATAATATCGGAGATGCGGCCAGGGTCATCCAATACGGTGACGCTGATGTAATGATCTGTGGTGGTGCGGAAATGGCAACCTCGCCTCTGGGACTGGCAGGATTTGGTGCTGCACGTGCGCTTTCAACACGTAATGATGCACCTGAAAAAGCCAGCCGCCCATGGGATCGTGATCGTGACGGCTTCATACTTGGCGACGGGGCCGGCGTTCTGGTTCTGGAAGAGTATGAATTTGCAAAAGCCCGTGGTGCGAAGATCTATTGCGAACTGGCCGGCTATGGCATGAGTGGTGATGCTCACCATATTACTCAGCCTTCTGAAGGTGGCGAAGGTGCGGTGCGTTGCATGCGTAATGCGCTGAAGGACGCAAGTCTGGATGCCACTGAAGTTGATTATATCAACGCTCACGGCACTTCCACCTTGGCCGGAGATGTTGCCGAAACGGTCGCTGTGAAAACCCTCTTTGGTGACCATGCAAACAAGCTTGCGGTTAGCTCAACTAAATCGATGACTGGCCATTTACTGGGAGCTGCGGGTGGAATTGAAGCTGTCTTTTCGGTTCTGGCACTGCACAACAATGTGGCACCGCCGACGATCAATCTTGACAATCCTGCTGATGGTTGTGACCTGGATTATGTAGCCAACACTGCACGCGAAATGCCTATTAGCGTATCGTTATCCAACTCCTTCGGTTTTGGTGGCACCAATGGTACGGTTGTATTTCGCGAAGTGTAATATATTGCTGCAAATCCACAGCTGGCTGACCACGTACTTTTTGCACAATGGCCCGTTTTCTGACATTTCTATTCGTTTGTATTGTGATTGCTGCTGCAGCCCTCGGCTACGGTTATTACGACTATCGTTCTGCCATGCAGAGCTTTATCAAGCCAAGTGTAGCGTTACAAGATAACCTGTTTGCCGTGAAACCGGGCTGGAGTGCGAAACGTACCGCCAACGAACTAGCGGCGCAAGATATCATCGAAAAACCACACTGGTTGTACTTGCATGCGAGACTGCAGCCACACCTGACTGGTAAAGCCGTGTCGATAAAATCCGGTGAATACGAGCTACCGGAACAGGCAACAGTCGAAGAGTTGTTTGAGCTGCTGCAAACAGGGCAATCGAAGCAATACACTCATACGGTAATAGAGGGGTTTACATCCAGGCAAGTCGTTTCCGGTCTTGCGGATAATGTTTCCCTGACGACAACAGATGCAGCTGCCGATCCGGCATCAATTATGGCTGCACTGGGCAAGCCCGACTTGCATCCTGAAGGGCAATTTTTTGCTGATACCTACAGTTTTCCGCGCGATACAACGGACCTGGATTTTCTGAAAAGAGCGCACCAGAGACTGGTGCAGGTTCTGGAAGAAGAATGGCAAAAACGTGATCCGGATTTGCCCTACAAGAATTCTTATGAAGCGTTGATTATGGCGTCAATCATTGAGAAGGAAACAGCAGTTAGTGCTGAGCGCCCGAAAATCGCAGGTGTATTTGTTTCGCGCATGCGCAAAGGGATGCGACTACAGACTGACCCAACAGTAATCTACGGTATAGGTGACAGTTACGATGGCAATATCCGGCGTTCTGATTTGCGTCGTGATACACCCTACAATACTTATACACGTGGCGGGTTGCCACCGACACCGATAGCTAATGTTGGCCGTGAGGCCATCCATGCGGCACTGCATCCCGAAAATACCACCGCACTTTATTTTGTATCCAAAGGTGATGGTACTCATTATTTCTCCGAGACTAATGAAGAACACAATGCGGCTGTTCGGAAATATCAACTGAAGCAGTAGACCTTCTCTCAATTAAAAAGGGTGCCGGATGGCTGGATATTTTGTTTCCATCGAGGGGGTCGAAGGCGTTGGCAAGTCATCAAACCATGCCTTTGTCTGTGACTTTTTTCGAAAGCAGGGCTTTGACGTTGTTGCAACGAGAGAGCCGGGTGGTACACCTGAAGCTGAAAAGATTCGTGGTGTACTACTGGATGCCAGCAACAAGCTTGAACCATTGACCGAAGCCCTGTTGATGTTTGCTTCACGGTGTGAGCACGTTCGTACAGTAATAGAGCCAGCGCTGGCGGCCGGTAAAGTGGTGGTGACCGATCGTTTTGTCGATGCCAGTTATGCCTATCAAGGTGGTGCCCGCAAACTCGGCTCTGCCGTCATCGGGCAACTCGATGAAATGGTCGTCGGTGTTACCCAGCCTGACCTTACTCTTCTGTTGGACCTGGATGTAGAAGCAGGGATGGCGCGGCTGGATAAGCGTGGTGAGCGTGATCGTATTGAACTTGAAAGAAAGGAATTTTTTTCAGCTGCCCGCAAGGCTTATCTGCACAGAGCCAAGCGTTACCCTGAACGTTTTCGTGTCATCGATGCGGCAGCGGATCTTCACGCAGTACAATCATCAATTAAAGCCGTGCTGGATAGCCTGACAATTTCATGTTGATAAGGATCGTACAGAGACGACACCACGACCATGGCTAAAAAAGCAAAGGCCGCTGACTCTCAACCCGTCTTTGCGGTGACAGATGCAAGCCTTCGGCTAAGCGGGCTGGCGCTACGGGAAACCGCATTTGGCAGCGCTGCTGCCAATAGCGATGGTGAGAATGACCCTGGGCTTTCGAACCGGGAAACTGCCGCTGAGGATGAACTGATAAGGCTACATCAGCTTCCACCCTGGCTACTCACGCCGTTATCTCACATCCGCCAAAGCTTTGTTAAGAAAAATCTGCCACATGCTCTTTTGGTCCACGCTTCACCCGGCTCTGGCAAACGGTTGCTGGTGGAAGCCCTCGTTGCGTTACTGCTATGTGAGGAAGAAGATAAAACAGATTGGGGCGGATTGGCCTGCGGCGCTTGCAACTCCTGCAAGCAACTGCGTTCTGGCAACCATGCGGACTATCGATTACTGATTCCGACTGAAGAGCGTCAGATAATTCGTGTGGGTGATACCCGGAACTTTGTTAACTGGGCCTTGCTGACAGCGAATGCCCGCTCCGGTGTCAAGGTTGGAGTGATCGACAGCGTAGAAGTCATGAACACCAGTGCTGCCAATAGTCTGCTGAAAACACTGGAAGAACCAGCGCCTGGAACTTTCATCATCTGTATAGCCAGCTGGCCTGGTTCGTTGCCTGCAACCATTACCAGCCGTTGCCAACTGCTGCCAGTTCCTTCCGGTGACGCTGCAGCCGCGGAGCAATGGTTGTCGGATGCCGGCGTGTCCGACCCCGCAGTAGCTTTGCAACGGGCTAATGGTGCTGCAGTTAAAGCGCTGGATGAACAGTCTGGTGCAAGCGTCGAGCAGCGCAGCCGTCTGCAACGCTCATTTTGCGATATTGTTGCTGCTCGTGCCGGTATCGCTGTTTGGGTTGAGCGTCTTTCCAGGGAAACACCCACTGATTGTCTGGAAGCCTATCTGTCATTTACTGCAGATATCTTGCGCGTCAAACAGGGAGCAGAAAAATATTGCCGTCATCTGGATATGGTTGATGACTGGAAAACGGTTGCTCCGCTTCTATCCAGCGAGCAGTGGTTCACATTGTTGGACCGCTTGTCCCATCTTTACCGGATTGATAATGCCTCAATTAAAATTCAACCTGTGCTTGAGACAATTTTTGCCGTTATATGGCAACAGAGGTCACAACAGTTGGAGAGCCTGAGGGCATGACTACAGAAACTCGCAAAGGCATAATTGCGTTTACAGTAACAGACCGTGGTGCGCTGTACTCCGCTTATATGCGGTTTGTACAAAATGGCGGTGTTTTCGTACCAACCAATCGGCAGTATGAACTGGGTGACCAGGTATTTCTTTTACTGCAAATCATGGATGATCCGACGCCATTGGCACTTGAAGGCAAGGTGGTCTGGATTACACCAACAGGTGCGCAAGGCAATAAAACCGCTGGTGTCGGTGTTCAGTTCGATGAGTCCAGCTCAGATGGTAAAAAAGCCATTGAGGAAGTGTTAGCGGCATCGATCGAAGCTGATCGTCCGACACGCACCATGTAAAAGACTTCCGCTGGTATTGCCTGTCAACAATAAAGACGGGTGCCATGCGCACGATTGCTGTTAGAAATGGAATCTAGTGAAAACAAGGTAACTGTGAGTGCCTGGGTATTCGACCTGGATGGCACGATTTCCGACCCCTTGGAGGGTATGCTGGAATCGGTCAACCGTGCTTTGGTATCTGTAAATTGCCAGCCTGTGACAGCCGCGCAAATGCATGCTCACATCGGCCCTCCCTTGGAAGCTACCATGGCGGAATTTGCCGGCACTGATGATTCTGAAACAGTGGCTCTGCTGATTGAGCGTTATCGTGGTCACTACAAAGAAAAAGGCTATGCGCTAAACAGTCTCTATCCGGGTATCACTGATTTGTTGCAAGCGTTGGCACGGAGCAATTCGACGATGGGTGTGTGCACGGCGAAGACTGCACCAGTTGCCAGAAGCATTCTGGAGAATTTTGGCATTGCTCACTACTTCAGTTTTGTCAGTGGCGGTGATATTGGTGTTAGCAAAGCTTCGCAACTTGAACAGTTGCTGGAAGAAAAAATTATTGATCGGAATGCGCTAATGATCGGTGATCGAAAGTTTGATATCGAGGCAGCCAACGCCAACAGCATGAAAAGCTGTGGTGTCACCTGGGGATATGGTGATCTGGACGAATTGCAGTCTGGGAAACCGCACATGATTGTTCAAACTCCGGCTGAACTTGAGAGCCTGCTTTTTAGTCAGCTTCGTGATGGCCTTTGTGGTGGTGCAGCCGCATGAAGCGATTGTTTGCCAGCAAAGCAACGCCATCAGCAACATGGTTATTTCTGTTGATTGTGTTGTTTGTATCGCTTGCAAGTGGGTGCAAGAAAGAGTCTCTGCCAGTGCATAGTCTAACCGGCAAGACCATGGGAACAAACTATAGCGTCACTGTTGCCACAGCCGAGTCGCTGGATCTTGGCGAATTGCAAAGCGAAATTGATAACTTGCTCAGTGGTATCAATCAGCGCATGTCTACGTATGATTCCAACTCTCTTTTATCGCAATTCAATTCGACTGACAGTACTGAATGGTTTGATGTGACTCCTGATGTTGCCTCCCTGGTATCGGTCGCCCACAGGGTAAGTAAGGACACCAGCGGTGCCTATGATGTCACCCTGGGTACTGTGGTTGATCTGTGGGGTTTCGGGCCTGATATGTCCAAGACCGAAAAACCGCCCATGGATCAAATCCTGGATGAACTGTACAACGTGGGGCATCAATTATTGGTGGTGTCCAGAGATCAACGCCAGTTGCGCAAGCTGGTGCCAAAACTGAAGGTAGATCTATCCTCTATTGCCAAAGGCCATGCTGTGGATGAAATCGGTTCTTTACTTGAGAAGCGAGGTTTGCAGCGCTACGTCGTGGAGATTGGTGGTGAATTACGCACACGCGGGCTGTCTGCAAATCACAAGCCCTGGACCATTGCCATCGAATCGCCCGATTCTTCTGTCAATCCAGGGAGCTTCAACGCAATCGTTGTTGAGAATTCACATATTGCTACCTCTGGTGATTACCGCAATTACCGCGAAGTTGATGGCGTGCGATACAGCCATATCATCGACGGCAGATCAGGCTATCCGATAGAGCACAATCTTGCTTCAGTCACGGTGATGCATGGCAGCACTATGCAGGCCGATGCCTGGGCCACAGCCTTTATGGTTCTGGGGCCCGACGAAACGCTCGCGATAGCCGAATCCAGAGGATTGGCCGTCTCCATGGTACTGCGTGAGGGAGAGAATTTTGTCACGCGGCATTCAACTGCCTTCGAGGCCTATCTGTCCAAATAATTACCTGGTACTGGCAAGCTGTTGCAGTACCCGTTCAGGCATTTGGGCTGCCGCTGTCAGATCGTCCAATTCCTTAGCTCAGCGCTGCCTCAGCGCACAATAAATGTAGAAAAATAACGCACCTTGTTGAGACACTCCGGTGCACGTATAGTCGTGCAGTCATGTGTTGAAAGGCGGTGTTTTGGGAACAGTTTCTGAGTGTTCGCGCGGCAGGCTGGTCGCAGGTGTGGACGAGGTTGGGCGCGGGCCCTTAGCGGGTTCCGTGGTTGCAGCGGCGGTTATTCTGGACCCCGGCAAACCGATTGCAGGCCTGCAGGACTCGAAGACACTCAGCGCGCGAAAGCGGGCCGAGCTGGACCGGGCTATTCGCAGCCGCGCTTTGGCTTTTGCCATCGCAGAGGCCACTGTTGACGAGATTGACCAGATCAACATTCTCCATGCCAGTCTGCTTGCCATGCAACGGGCTGTTGTGGCGCTGCAGATTGTGCCCCATGAGGCGCATATTGACGGTAACCGTTGCCCGGAACTGGCGATGCCGGCCAGAGCCATTGTCAAAGGTGATCAGACCGTGGCTTGTATCTCTGCGGCTTCAATCATAGCCAAGGTCTACCGTGATGAGCAGATGCTCGCCTTGCATGATCGGCATCCTGATTATGGTTTCGAAAGCCACAAAGGGTATCCTACTCGCAAGCACTTCAGTGCATTGGAGCAATTTGGGGTCCTGCCTGAACATCGAAAGTCTTTTGCGCCGGTCAGCAAAATATTGAGCAGCATCGACGCCAAACAAGTGCACACTGAAAAGTCGAACGTAGATTAACCGAATGTAAAACGAATCATCGAGCCCGCTTGTAGCTGATGCTGTAAATTTACCTTTTACAAAGAAAGAATAACCTCATAGTGCCCATTTCGTGACTGCCGAATTCATCCACCTTAACGTTCACACCGAGTTTTCTCTCGCTGAGAGCATTGTGCGCATCCCGGTACTTATGGATACGCTGCGTCAACAGGCGGAGCAAGATGGCACTGAGCACGCCAATCAGGTAGAGCCGGCGCAGGCCCGCACGATACCGGCAGTTGCCATGACCGACTTGCATAACATGTTTGCGTTGGTCAAATTCTATCGCGCTGCCACGCGCCAGGGCATGAAGCCGTTGGTCGGTGTCGATGCGCGAATCAGCTTGCCTGCAGAACTGGAGGGTGAGGCTGGCACCTGCTCAAGAGTAATTCTGCTGGTACAGAATGATGAGGGCTACCGTAACCTCACGCGACTGGTTTCGCGTTCTTATCAGGAAGGGCAGCACGATGGCTGTCCAACGATGCAACGTGATTGGCTGTTTGAAAACGGGGCCGGCTTGCTGGTTCTTTCCGGTGGTGTGCAAGGAGAGATAGCACTGCCGTTGATGCGTGGTAAAGCCGATGTCGCAAGGCGACTGGCCGCACAGTGGCAGCAAACATTTGGTGATCGTTTCTATCTTGAATTGCATCGTACATCCCGCCCGGGTGAGCAGCAATGGATTGAGTTTGCGCTGCAATTGGCCTCGGATAGCGGAATACCACCGGTTGCTACCAACGATGTCTGCTTTATCAATCGTGATGATTATGCCGTGCATGAGGCGAGATTGTGTATCCAGCAGGGATATGTTTTGGCCGACACCAGTCGTGCACAAACCCATAGCGAAGAACAGTATTTGAAAACACCTCGGGAAATGCAGGAACTGTTTGCCGATATTCCTGAAGCGTTGGCGAATACAGTACACATATCGCGGCGCTGCAATCTTGAGGTTTCTCTGGGGCAACCGGTCTTGCCGGATTTTCCGATCCCTGCTGGCATGACCGAGAATGAGTTTCTTTCCGCCGAGTCGCAAAGGGGGCTGGGTGCAAGGCTGGATTTCCTGTTTGGACCCACTGGAACGGAGAAGCGCGACAAAGAAGAGCCGGTCTATCAGAAACGTCTGGAACGTGAGCTGGGTGTCATCATTGATATGGGATTTCCGGGTTATTTTCTTATCGTTGCAGACTTTATTCGTTGGGCACGGGAAAACGGGGTGCCAGTGGGGCCTGGTCGAGGCTCAGGTGCGGGTTCTCTGGTTGCCTATGCTCTGGGCATAACTGATCTGGACCCTCTGAAATATGATTTGCTGTTTGAGCGATTCCTGAATCCCGAGCGCGTCTCAATGCCGGATTTCGATATAGACTTCTGCATGGACGGCCGTGACCGGGTTATCCAGTATGTGTCGGACCAGTACGGTGACAAGCGCGTGTCCCAGATTATCACCTACGGCACGATGGCCGCCAAAGCGGTTGTGAGAGATGTAGGTCGAGTGATGGGGCACCCTTACGGCTTTGTTGATCGAATTGCCAAGATGGTGCCGTTTGAAGTCGGAATGACGCTTAAAAAGGCATTGGCTGAGTCGGAGGATCTGGCGCAGGCCCAGCGTAGCGATGAGGAAGTTGCGGAACTGCTGGAAATGGCCCTGTCGCTTGAGGGCTTGGCGCGCAATGCAGGTAAGCATGCGGGTGGTGTTGTTATTGCGCCCACTGCATTGACTGACTTCACGCCGCTATATTGCGAACCGGATGGTAATAGTCTGGTGACTCAGTTTGATAAGGATGATGCGGAGGCCGTTGGTCTGGTCAAATTCGATTTTCTCGGACTGCGCACACTGACGATAATCGAAAATGCCGTCACCCTGATCAATCGCATGCGCGGAGTCAATGCGGTCAGCGACAGTTCCGGCAAGCCACAAAACCCTAAGCAGTCTGACAACCTGAAGTTAAGGATCGAATCTATTCCGCTGGATGATCGTGCCACTTATGATTTGCTGCAAAAGGCTTTGACTACGGCAGTATTCCAACTCGAATCGCCGGGCATGAAACGCCTGATAGAAAGGCTGAAACCGGACAATTTTGAAGACATAATCGCTTTGGTAGCGCTTTACAGGCCCGGCCCTTTGCAATCAGGCATGGTCGATGATTTCATTGATCGCAAACACGGTAGAAAACCTCTGGCGTGGCCTCATGAGGACTATCAACTGGATAGCCTGAAACCGACGCTTGAGCCCACCTATGGTGTCATTCTGTACCAGGAACAGGTTATTCAAATCGCTCAGGTGATGGCAGGGTTTACGCTCGGGCGCTCTGACCTTTTGCGCCGTGCCATGGGTAAAAAGAAACCGGAAGAGATGGCGCTGCAGCGTGTCGGTTTTATCGATGGTTGTAAAAACAATGATATCGATACCGACCTGGCCGGAAATATATTTGATCTGGTTGAGAAATTTGCAGGCTACGGCTTTAACAAATCCCATTCGGCCGCCTACGCATTGTTGTCTTATCAGACAGCGTGGTTGAAAACCCACCATCCGGCAGCATTCATGTGTGCTGTTCTGTCCGCAGACATGGACAATACTGACAAGGTAGTGGGGCTGATTGAAGAGTGCGCCAGCATGGGGCTAAGTGTTCGTTCTCCAGATATCAACACATCAAAGGTCGAATTTGATGTCATTGACACCGAGACTATTCGCTACGGCCTGGGTGCCATCAAAGGTGTCGGCGAAGCGGCACTAGCCGACGTGCTGGCGGAACGGGATAGCAATGGCGTGTTCCGCGATCTGGAATCGTTGTGCCGCCGACTTGATGCCGGTTCAATCAACAAACGTGTTCTGGAAGCATTGATTCGCTGCGGTGCGGCGGATGGTCTGGGTGAAAACCGTGCCAGCATGATGACAAACCTTCCGGCCGTTGTGCAGGCGGCCGAACAGTATCATCGTGATCAGGCTTCCGGACAAAGCGATCTTTTCGGTCTGGTAGAGCCAGACAGTGTCGATGAAACACCGGCGATCCCTTTGGTAGTCGTTGACGAGTGGGGAGAGCGCGAATTGCTGCGTCATGAAAAGGAAACGCTAGGCCTTTATCTTAGTGGTCATCCTATATCTGCGTATCTTGATGAGCTGGCGCGCTTTACCAGCGGCCGACTGAATGTCCTGTGTGCGAAAGCTGAAGAAAAACACGGCAGCGGCAATAGTCAAAGCTGGCGTCCGCGTGGCATTTCGGTTTTGCTTGCCGGCTTGATTATCGGCATCCGCTTTCGCGACGGTTACAATGGCAAGATGGGTATCGTGACACTTGATGACCGCAGCGGACGGGTTGATGCGGTGTTTGATGGTGAGTTGCTTGAGCAAGTTTATGGTTTGCTCAAAGCTGAAGAAGTACTGGTGGTTGAAGGTGATTTGTCGGTCGACGAATTTAATGGTGGTTACCGGATTCGCGGACGTGACGCTTGGGATCTGGGCACAGCGCGTGATCGCTTTGCGCGGCGACTGGTCATCAATCTGACCGAACCAATGCAAAGCGGTGATGCCTTTGAGCAGATGCTGGAAACGCTTAAAGCCTATGGCAGTGGCAACATACCGGTCTGTTTTGATTACTGCAATGGTAAAGCTACGGCACGAATCAAGGCTGGGAATCGCTGGCTTGTGAAGCCTGATACCGCATTGATTGACTCGCTGCATGAGATTGATAGTGATGCAACAGTAGAACTCGTTTACTGATAATCTGGCTGCACCTGATCAGTGGTGGATTGTTATCCGAAGTAGATTGTTAAAATTCGAGTAAAATATTGGTATTTATAGGTTTTTTGGCTCCTTGGTAGCGTGTGGAGAGCGGCATAACGACAGATTATCTTGACGCTGCCAATCACTTAAACATAGTACAATAGGGTCGTAGGGACACAGCAGGCTACCGGCCTTACGACTGGTGGCTCACCATGTAATACAGGTACCAATACAGGTAGCAACTACGGTAATTCTGGTAGAAAACTGGCCAATAATAAAAATTACAGACGAAAATCATGAACCCCGACTATCTTGATTTCGAACAGCCCATTGCGGAATTGCAGGCCAAAATCAGGGAGCTGCAATATGCCACTGAAGATGCTGAAATCAATATCAGTGAAGAGATCGGCAAGCTGACAACCAAGCTGGACTCGCTAACCACGAGCATATTCAGCAAACTCAGTGCGTGGCAGATCGCGCAATTGGCCCGCCACCAGTTACGACCTTACTGTCGTTTTTATATTGACCGTGTATTTACTGATTTTGAAGAGCTTCACGGTGACCGGCTCTACGCTGACGATAAAGCGATCATCGGAGGTATGGCACGCTTCAATGGTGAGCCTGTGGTTGTTATGGGGCACGAGAAAGGACGCGATACAAAAGAAAAAATTATTCGTAATTTCGGCATGCCACGCCCAGAGGGGTACCGAAAGGCGAAACGTCTGATGGAACTTGCCGAGCGCTTCCATTTGCCGGTGTTCACGTTTATAGACACGCCCGGAGCTTATCCTGGTATAGGAGCGGAGGAGCGGGGTCAGTCTGAAGCCATCGCGCGCAATTTGTTTGTAATGTCCGAGTTGCAAACCCCGATTATTTCCACGGTGATTGGCGAAGGCGGTTCTGGTGGCGCATTGGCGATTGGTGTTGCCGATCGCGTCATCATGCTTGAGTATGCCATTTATTCGGTTATCTCACCTGAAGGTTGCGCATCCATTTTGTACAAGAGTGCTGAAAAAGCATCTGATGCAGCTGAAGCCATGGGCGTGACATCCGAGCGCTTGCTGAAACTCGGCTTGGTTGATCGTGTGGTGCCGGAGCCGCTGGGTGGCGCTCATCGTAACCCGGAAGAAACGGCCGCCAGTCTAGGGCATCTGCTGTCAGAAGAACTCGCATCACTGACCGGTTTATCGGGAATGGAGCTTGTTGAAAAGCGCCGCGCCAAATGGCGTGATTACGGTGAATTCCAGGAATTGGCTGCGACGGGGAAATAATGGTTGCGGGCAAACTCAAACTACCGGGGCCGCAGGCCACGGTAAACCAGTTTTTTGATGTGCTACCGGAAGGCACCAGGGTGATCGTTGGCTACAGTGGCGGTCTGGATTCGCATGCGCTTTTGTATGCTGCTGTATCTGCCAATTCCCGGCGCAGCGATGTCAGTGTTGAAGCTTTGCATGTGGATCATGGCATACAGCCTCAAAGTAAGGCCTGGGCCCGGCACTGCCTCAAGATCTGTGAAAAGCTTGGCGTCGAATTGAAAACAGTAGAAGCTGATGTTACCAATAGTTACGCTGATAGTGTGAAAAAAAGCGGTCTGGAAGCTGCCGCCCGTGAAGCTCGATATCAGGCCTTCTCGGATAGTATGCGGCAGGGTGACTTTGTGTTGCTTGCACAGCATGCTGACGACCAGGCTGAAACCTTTTTATTGCAGGCCCTGCGGGGCAGTGGTCCTGATGGTCTGTCGGCTATGCAGCCGCGACGTAAGTTTGGTGATGGTTTGTTGTGCCGGCCTTTATTGTCTTGTACGCGAAAGGAGCTTGAGGCTTTTGCCGAGCGCGAAAAACTGGATTACGTAAATGATGACTCCAACGCAGACACGCGATTTGATCGAAATTTCCTGCGTCATGAAATTATGCCGCTGCTGGCTCAGCGCTGGCCATCGTCCAATCAGACGCTGGCGCGTTCTGCGTCGCGTTGTCATGCGGCCAGTAATCTGTTGCTTGGCCTGGCAGCTTCGGATCTGGTGGGGGCAAAGCAGGATGGTGCAACCGAACTGGATACGCGATTATTGCTGAAATTGCCGCTGGAACGGCGTTTCAATGCACTGAGACTGTGGGTGCGGCACCGCGGATACCGTTTACCTTCCTTGAAGATGCTGCGCCAGGTAGAAACCGATTTATTGCAAAGTGCCGCAGAGGCTGGTGTTGTGCGCTGTCCTGACTTCGAGTTTCGCCGCTATAGAAATACTTTGTACCTGATGGACCCACGCCCCCAGCAACAGGTGGGCTTTGACTATCAATGGCCAGCCCATCTGGAATCATTGAGTATCCCGGAAATAAACGTGCAGCTAAAACGTTCTGATCTTGCCAGCCTTGGCGTTACTGTGCCGGACGGTGCTGAGCTTTCGGTTCGTAGTCGCCGGGGTGGTGAACTGATACCCGTGGGTAATCCGGTGATACATAAATCAGTTAAAAAGTTACTGCAGGAGGCACAGGTGCCGCCATGGCAGCGCGCCAGTTACCCTCTTGTTTATGTCGACGATGAGCTTGCCGCAGTCTGGCAAGTCGCTGTAGCTGCACGCTATCGAGAGCCGGTTACCTGAGTCCGGTGAGTTTTCTTGCCTTCGCTTTCTGCAACCGCTTGCTGCCACTGCCAGACGCTGTTAGAACCTGTTAGGCGCTGTTCGAGTGAAACTTGATGTACCCGACCCAACCCGACCCGATCTGAAGCAAGGCGTAGCCGCCAATTTCTGTTGCTAATGGGCAGAGTTCATTTTTTTTATTGCGCTGTTCTGTTATCCTGATACCCCGTCCTGATCTTGAAATGGCTTTCGCTGCTGTGCCTGTCCTGACGATGCCATTTTCCATGATCTCATCCTCAATTCACGTAGTAAGTTTGACCAGAGTTGGATCGGATTGATTGGTGGCTGGCTATATAGCATCGTGGAACGCACCGCCGGTTTAATACGACCCTCGGACTGATAGCAATCACTGGACTATTGAGCAACCGCTGGGTATCAGGCAACCGCTGGTTACCAGGCAACCGCTGGTTGGGCAGCAAACCCATACTTGCACGGACACGTTACTGGCAATAAATGCACAGCAATAGAACTACTGATGAAAATTTACTACTGGCAGGGCTGCAGCAGTTAATGCTACTAAACACGAAAAAATCTGAATACCTGCATGTCATGGGAATTTTGTCCCTTGTCTGGCTGGCAGTGTGTAATCTCTCATGAGCGATACTACTCCAAGCGAGTCGCAGGGTGTCAGGGGTTCGCAAATTCCTGACGAGAAGAACCCGGCCGCAGCCATTGCACGAGCAAAATCCGGCAGCACCTGTTACATCTTTGTCACAGGCGGTGTCGTGTCTTCATTGGGCAAGGGAATTTCGGCAGCATCTCTTGGTGCGTTACTGGAGGCTCGTGGCCTTAGTATTGCCATGCTCAAGCTCGACCCCTATATCAATGTCGATCCAGGAACCATGAGTCCGTATCAGCACGGCGAAGTTTTTGTAACTGATGACGGTGCTGAAACCGACCTTGACCTCGGGCACTACGAACGTTTTGTCAGCATCCAGACACACCAGCGACATACCTTTACCACTGGCCGTGTCTACGAGACGGTGATTTCCCGAGAGAGGCGCGGAGATTATCTGGGTGCCACAGTGCAGGTCATTCCTCACATCACAGATGAGATTAAACGTCGCATTATCGTGGGTGCAGGTGAGGTTGATGTCGCTTTAATCGAAATCGGTGGTACGGTGGGCGATATTGAGTCGCTACCTTTTCTGGAGGCAATTCGCCAATTGGGGGTAGAGCTGGGTCGCGCCCGCACCATGTTTATGCACCTGACGCTAGTGCCCTACATACCGGCGGCAGGTGAGATGAAAACCAAGCCAACGCAGCATTCTGTTAAAGAGCTGCGATCGATCGGTATTCAACCTGACGTATTACTGTGCCGGGCTGATCGTCCAATACCTGATGGTGAGCGCAGTAAAATTGCACTGTTCACCAACGTTGCAGAAGAGGCTGTAATTGCGGCAACCGATGTTAGTTGTATCTATGACTTGCCCCGCTTGCTGCACTCTCAAAAACTCGATGAACTGGTGGTTCGGCAATTTGGAAAGCAGCTGCCTGTCGCTGATCTTAGCGACTGGAACCGGGTGGTCGACGGCATAATGAATCCCGTACATGAGGTCACTGTCGGGATGGTTGGCAAGTACACTGAACTGACAGAATCCTACAAGTCGCTCAACGAAGCACTGGTGCATGCAGGCATCCAGAATAACTGTCGCGTCAATATCAAGTATCTGGATGCCAGCGCATTTAAAAACGGTGATACATCGAAGCTTGATCAGGTAGATGCGATCTTGGTACCGGGTGGGTTTGGCTTACGGGGTGTGGAAGGCAAGATTGCTGCATCGCGTATTGCTCGTGAGAGCAAGATACCGTATCTCGGAATCTGTCTGGGTATGCAGGTGGCGGTCATAGACTTTGCGCGCCATTGTGCCGGGATTGATTCAGCTAACAGCAGCGAATTTGACCGTGATACCAAAAACCCGGTCGTTGCCTTGATAACGGAGTGGCAGCAACAGGATGGCAGTGTTGAACAGCGTGACGAAGATTCAGATCTTGGCGGCACCATGCGTCTTGGTGGTCAGCGATGTGAACTTGCCGAGGGTAGTCTGGCAGCGCGTGTATACGGTCAGCCACATGTAACCGAACGTCATCGTCACCGTTACGAATTCAACAACAATTACCGTGCGCAACTTGAACAGGCAGGGTTGGTAGTGTCTGCTACGTCAACCGGCAGTGAGACGCTGGTAGAGATGATTGAGCTAGCCGATCACCCCTGGTTTATCGGATGTCAGTTCCATCCTGAGTACACCTCGACTCCACGTTTCGGGCATCCCTTATTCACCGGGTTTATCGGTGCTGCGCTGGAATATAGCAACAGGCATACAAGACAAAATGAATCTGTGTCAGTTTGAGGTCGGCGACAACCTCCCGTTTTTCCTGATTGCCGGCCCCTGTGTCATTGAATCGGAATCAATGGCAATGCAGACTGCGGCGAGCCTCAAGGAAATGACGTCAAGGCTGCAACTGCCGTTCATCTATAAATCCTCTTTTGATAAGGCCAACCGCTCGTCGGCAAGCAGTTACCGCGGTCCGGGTATGGCCGAAGGGTTGGAGATACTTGCCAAGGTCAAAGCCGAGTTACAGGTGCCGGTGTTGACAGACGTGCATGAAGACACGCCAATTGATGAGGTTGCTGATGTTGTGGATGTTTTGCAGACGCCGGCGTTTCTATGCAGGCAAACCAATTTTATCCAGCGGGTTGCGTCTGCCGGTAAACCTGTGAACATAAAAAAAGGCCAGTTCCTGGCACCTGGCGATATGAGTAATGTACTTGATAAGGCACAGGCCACCGGCAATAAGCAGATTATGCTGTGTGAGCGTGGCGTATCCTTCGGTTACAACAACCTCGTTTCAGATATGCGGTCATTGGCTATTATGCGCCAGAGTGGCGCACCGGTCGTATTCGATGCTACACACTCTGTGCAGTTGCCAGGTGGTCAGGGACATGCGTCAGGCGGGCAACGCGAATTTGTGCCGGTATTGGCGCGCGCTGCGGTGGCTGCAGGTGTTGCGGGAATGTTTATGGAAACTCATCCCGAGCCGGAAAAAGCTCTGAGCGATGGTCCGAATGCCTGGCCATTGGGGCAGCTCGAGCCGTTGCTCGCGCAGCTTATGGAGCTTGACGAAGTGGTTAAACGCGTGCCCTTTGTCGAAGACTCGCTGATGACTGACGGCTAATTTAAACGCCCGCGCCTGATTCCTTGCCTGCGCTTGATTGTTGGGGCAACTGGATAAAAAATTTCAAGCATAAATAATTTACACAATTCTTCTTTCAACGGAGACACCATGAGTTCATCAATCAGTAATGTGCACGCGCGTGAAGTTCTTGATTCGCGTGGTAACCCGACCGTGGAGGCGGTGGTGACTCTTGCCAGTGGTACAAGCGGGTCTGCAGTTGTTCCTTCAGGTGCCTCGACCGGAATTCGAGAAGCGCTGGAACTGCGTGACGGTGACAAAGCCCGGTATTTGGGAAAGGGCGTTCTGACTGCGGTCAAGAACGTTAATACTGAAATCCGCGATGCAATTCTTGGCATGAATGTCGAAGACCAGGCAGGTATTGATCGCACCATGCTGACGCTGGATGGTACTGACAACAAGGATCGACTGGGTGCCAACGCCTTGCTCGCAGTTTCCATGGCAAGTGCTCATGCTGCCGCTAATGCCCATGCAAAACCTTTGTTCGAATATCTTGGAGGCGACAGTGCGGTACATTTGCCGGTGCCGATGATGAACATTATCAATGGCGGTTCACATGCTGACAATAGTGTTGATCTTCAGGAGTTCATGGTCATGCCTGTAGGTGCTCCCAGCTTTCGTGAAGCATTGCGTTATGGTGCGGAGATCTTTCATTGCCTGCGCGATGTTCTGCACTCGCGCGGTATGAATACCAATGTCGGCGATGAAGGCGGTTTTGCACCGAACCTTTCGTCCAATGAAGAAGCTATCGATACCATCCTGCAGGCTGTCGAAAAAGCGGGTTACAAAATCGGTGAAGATATTTATCTGGCACTGGATGTTGCGAGTTCGGAATTTTGTGATAACGGTGTTTATGATCTGGCATCTGAAGGAAAGAAGTTTAGCTCTTCCGAATTCGTTGATTATCTTGAGGATTGGGTCAACCGTTACCCGATAATCTCGATTGAAGATGGCCTGGATGAAAGTGATTGGGATGGCTGGAAATTGCTATCTGATCGCCTCAAGGATCGAATCCAGCTGGTAGGCGATGACCTGTTCGTCACCAACCAGAAAATCCTTGCCGAAGGTATTGAAAAAGGTATCGCCAATTCCGTTTTGGTAAAAGTAAACCAGATCGGAACGTTGACTGAAACTCTGGCAACCATCGATACCGCTCATAAAGCCGGCTATACCACGGTGACTTCACATCGTTCGGGCGAAACAGAGGATACAACCATTGCAGATTTATCGGTGGCGACACATGCCAAGCAGATAAAGACCGGCAGTCTTTCGCGTTCAGACCGTATTGCCAAGTACAACCAATTGCTGCGCATAGAGGAGCATCTGGGGTCGCGCGCGCAATATGCGGGTAAGGGTGCTTTCAGGCAGTCTATTTAGTCCGGCTCCCGGCCGGGATATTACTCGCGGGTTCGGAGATGCTTGTCGTTTCAGGTTGTCAAATAGGCTGCCTGAGACAGACTCGGCAGGCTAAAGGGCCCCTTGTTTCGCCGCATTTTCCGCCTCTCCCCTTAAGTTACCCTCTGTTTTCGTGCAATTTCCGCAAAAAATCACGTCAGATTGCAAGCGACACACTTGTCTTAGTTGAGGTATAGTCTTGTAGGGCTCTGGATTTCACTAGAACTGCCCTGTTACATGAATCAGGGCCATGTTTAAACTGCTAGTTGAACTACAAGTTGCAAAACGGCCTGCAGCCTGGTGCGTTGCGGCCCACTATTCGAACAGTTGGAGGATCTTGATGAGAAACTGGAATCATGCGAAGAAGCCAAACCTTCGCGGCCTTGTAAAGTCTGCTGTTGCTGCCGGTATCCTTGCCGGAAGTCTGGTTTTATCCGGGCATGCCAGTGCCGAAAAGGTACTGCGGGTTAACATGCACTCGGACCTGAAGATCGTTGACCCGATCTGGACCACCGCGTACATGTCGCGTAACTATGGTTATATGGTGTACGACACACTGTTTGCCATCAACACCAAAGGTGAAGTTCAGCCTCAGATGGTTGACACCTATGAAGTATCCGATGATGGCCTGACTTACGATTTCACCTTGCGTGCAGGGTTGAAGTTTCACGACGATCAGCCGGTCACCAGTGAAGACGTTATCGCCTCCATCAAGCGTTGGGGGGCCAAAGACGCAATGGGCCAGAAGATGATGACTTTTGTCGCTGATATGAAAGCGACCGGGGACTCGAGTTTTCAATTCACGCTTAACGAACCAACCGGCCTGATACTCCAGGCGTTGGGTAAGCCATCATCCAATGTGCCTTTCATCATGCCCGCGCGAATTGCTGCAACTCCTCCGGGAGAGCAGATAACGGAGTATGTTGGCAGTGGTCCTTATGTATTCCTGCAAGATGAATGGAAGCCTGGTGACAAGGCAGAATTTGCCAAGTTCGAAGGGTACGTGCCGCGTGACGAGCCTGGTGACGGCCTGGCAGGTGGCAAGCATGTACATGTAGACAAAGTAGTCTGGAAGGTCATTCGTGACCAGCAAACCAAAATGAACGCACTGTCAAAAGGTGAGATCGATGTGATCGAATCCCCGGCGCATGATTTGTTGCCATTGATGGAGCAGGATGAAAACATCCAGCTGGTTGATCTCAACCCGTTCGGTAATCAATATACATTCCGTTATAACCAGCTGCACCCTCCGTTTGATGATCCCAAAGTAAGGCAAGCACTGTTGTATGCATTTGACCAGGAGGAATTCCTGCTGGCAGCCATTGGTGATGAAAAGTACTACAAGCTGTGCAAGGCCATGTTTATTTGTGACACACCGCTGGATACCACTGCCGGCTTCGACGACAAACTTGAAGGCAACCTGAAAAAAGCCAAAGAGCTGATTGAGGAGTCCAGTTACGATGGTACACCGCTCATCCTCATGCACCCGACAGACCTTGCCATCCTTGAGCCACTGCCTCCAGTGGCAAAAGACATTATGGAAAAGATCGGTCTGAAAGTTGACATGCAGGCAATGGATTGGCAAACACTGGTTGGCCGCCGTAACAAGCAGGAAGCACCTGCTGATGGTGGCTGGAATGCGTTTATCACCTCCTGGAACTCGGTTGACAATGCCAGCCCGTTGACAACGCCGTTTCTAAATGCAGCTTGCGGGCAGGCGCTGTTCGGTTGGCCCTGTGATGATGAAATCCAGTCTCTCCGCGATGACTTCTCACGCGAGCCGGATTCAGCCAAGCAATTGGAAATCGCTCAGAAAATTCAGGAGCGTTCCGCGGATGCACCAACGCATATCCATCTCGGACAATGGTATCAACCAACCGCCATGGGTAAAAATATCAGTGGTGCTCCGGTATCTCCTGTTGTAGCTTTCTGGGGTTATAAAATAGACGACGAGTAAACTGTCGCTGATCTCTTGCCAGGCAGCTACTGCCTGGCAAGTCAAATTTATTGGTGGCTCTATATTGGTGGCTCTACTATCCAGCCACCAGTGAAGCTGCTAACGCTTATTGAGTTAACGCTTATTGAGTTAACGGATATTGATAGTGCTGGTTATAAGTTGACTAGTCCTGCTCATCAATGAAAATTTATTCCTGAAGCTATACGCAAAACATATTTCCCAATACGGTATCTGTCAAAGCTACGGTTTTTATAAAACTGTCGAGTTGGCGATAATTTGTCCAGTCAAACCGCTTTTCATCTGACAAATGTGGACTTACCTGTTTAAACGTATTCTTGCCGTTATACCGGTACTACTGGTTGTGCTGGTCGTAGTTTTTTTAATGCTGCGGCTGACTCCTGGTGACCCGGCGGCCAATATTGCCGGCGATGCGGCAACCTCGGAAGACATTGCAGAACTGCGGATCGAGCTCGGTCTTGAAGAACCGTTGCCGGTGCAATTCGCCATCTATGTGCGTAATCTGTTAAAGGGTGATTTTGGCGAGTCGTTCTATTACAAGCGCCCCGTTATCAGCATGATCGCTGATGGCATTGAGCCTACGCTGTCACTGGCACTCTTCACCATTGTACTTGCCTGTCTGGTGGCTGTGCCTCTGGGTACTTTAGCAGCTTACAAGCAAGGTACCTGGATAGACAGATTGGTCATGGGTTTTTCGGTCGTCGGTTTTTCGGTACCTGTGTTTGTAATCGGCTACATCCTGATTTATTTTCTCTCGGTCAAACTTGATTGGTTTCCAGTGCAGGGATACCAGCATATTGCTGATGGAATCGGCGGTTGGGCCTATCGTCTGGTACTGCCATCGACAGCTCTGTCGGTTATCTTTATTGCCTTGATCGCACGCATGACGCGTACCTCGGTGTTGGAGGTACTGAGCGAAGACTACATTCGTACCGCACGAGCCAAGGGCCTGCCGCAAATGAAAGTCCTGCTAAAACATGCCTTGCGCAATGCTGCGGTGCCAATTGTGACGATTATCGGTATCGCGATAGCGATACTCATTAGTGGTGTGGTTGTCACTGAAAGTGTCTTTGTTATTCCCGGTCTTGGCCTGTTGACGCTGGATGCGATTCAGGGGCGTGATTATCCGACCGTGCAAGCATTGATCATTTTGTTTTCCGTTGTCTATGTGGTGATCAATCTTTTAATTGATGTGATTTACACATTGCTTGATCCTCGCATTCGATACTAGCCTGCAGCCAACGCTCTGACGCAATGACTGATCAATTTCCTGACGAATCTTCGCAACAACAGACTGCTGCTGATACTGCGGTGATCTCTGCTGAATCAGCGGAAGCGATTGAGGTACGTGAGCAACCCTCGGTCTGGTCACGTCTGCTGCGTCACCCCAGCGTGATTATCGGCGGCCTTTTGTTGACCCTGATCGTTGGTCTGGTACCGGCAGCCCCGTTTTTGACATCTCTTGACCCGACTGATATCAGTCCGCGCAATCGTAACAAACCACCAGGCTTCATGACGGTGCACAAGGATGAAGAAGGTAGCAAGTACGAAGTCAAAGCTGTTATGGGAACTGACAAACTGGGTCGCGATGTATTCGCACGTGTGATTTATGGTGCCCGGGTATCGTTGATGGTGGGATTGTGTGTTGCCTTTATCGCTGTCAGCATTGGCCTGTTGATCGGTTTGCTGGCGGGGTATTTCCGATTGCTGGATGCCATTGTCATGCGGTTTATGGACGGCTTGATGGCTATACCTGCGATCCTGCTGGCAATCGCACTGGTGTCATTGTCGGGTGCCAGTCTTTTTACCGTGATTATGGCAATTGTAATCCCGGAAATACCCAGAGTTGTGCGACTGGTCCGCTCCATTGTCTTGTCGATACGAGAGGAGCCGTATGTTGAGGCTGCGATATCGGTAGGTACACCAACACCGAAAATTCTATATCGTCATGTGCTGCCAAATACTATTGCGCCACTCATTGTGCAAGGCACGTTTATCTGCGGCTCGGCCATATTACTCGAAGCTATCCTGAGTTTTCTGGGTGTCGGTGTGCCTCCGGAAATTCCAACATGGGGAAATATCATGGCGCAGGGGCGAGATCTGTTCCAGATTTACCCGCACAGTATTTTTTACCCGGGTATTTTCCTGACATTGACTGTGCTTGCCATCAATATGTTGGGTGATGGCTTACGTGACACTATTGATCCGCGCATGTCGAGGGAGTTCTGATTTTGTCTGCACCGGTATTGTCAGTCAGTAACCTCACCATAGACCTGCCGCGCAATGCAGACAGGCAACACGCGGTACATGACGTCAGCTTTGACGTGGCCCCTGGTGAAGTAGTCTGTCTGGTTGGTGAGTCAGGATCGGGCAAATCCGTCATCGCGTTTTCCGTCATGGGATTACTGGCAAAAGCCCTGACAATTGCCAACGGCACAATTCAGCTGGAAAACGAAGATCTGACCCGGGCTGATGAAACGCGTCTACGCGAGTTGCGTTGCACGCGCATGGGAATGATTTTTCAGGAACCGATGACTGCGCTTAATCCGGTGATGCGTTGCGGTGACCAGATCGATGAGGTCTTGCAGGAGCACACGGATCTCGGTGCGGGCGAACGGCGGCAACGTGTTATTGACATGATAGAGCAAGTGCACCTTCCCGATCCGGAACGCATGTACAACTCCTATCCACACCAGCTCTCGGGCGGGCAGCGCCAACGCATTATGATTGCGATGGCACTGATACTGGAGCCCGTGCTGTTGATTGCTGATGAGCCAACCACGGCACTTGATGTAACCACACAGGCACAAATCCTTCACCTGATTCGTGAACTGCAATCCGAACGAAATACCGGTGTGCTGTTTATTACGCATGATTTCGGGGTAGTTGCAGAATTAGCGGATCGCGTAGCGGTACTGAAACAAGGGGAGTTGGTGGAGCTTGGAACCACGCAGCAGGTGTTATCCGCACCGACACATCCCTACACCAAAATGTTAATTGCATCAGTACCGGTACATGAACCGCCGGTACGCGCCGCAATACCTGAAGACGCACCTGTAGTGTTGAAAACCGAAGCGCTGGATAAGCAATACAAAAGTTTCAGCTTCGGTGGAGGCAAGCAGGTAGTGGATGCAGCCCGCGATGTATCGATTGAAGTCAGAAAAGGTGAAACGCTAGGTATTGTAGGAGAATCAGGTTCTGGCAAGTCAACCGTCGCACGCTGTATCACCTGGCTAATTCAATCCAGCGATGGCCGTATCTGGTTAGCCGGGGATGACATTGCAAAAATGCCAAAACGTGATTTACATGCTTTGCGACAAAAAGTACAAATCGTTTTCCAGGACCCTTACCGTTCACTGAATCCGCGCCGCACCGTTGGCCAGTCGATAATTGAAGGGCCGTTGAACTACGGAGAGAGTAAAGCGGATGCCTGGGCACATGCACAAGAGTTGATGCAACTGGTTCAACTCGATCCGGAAGGGCTGGATCGGTACCCGCACCAGTTCTCGGGTGGTCAGCGCCAGCGAATCTGTATCGCCCGTGCTCTGGCAATGCGGCCTGAACTGTTGGTGGCCGACGAGGCTGTGTCAGCACTGGATGTTTCAGTACAGGCTCAGGTGCTGCAGTTACTGGAACAGATACGTGACCGCATGCAGCTCGCAATGCTGTTTATTACCCACGATCTCCGGGTGGCAGCACAAATTTGTGATGTCGTTGCGGTGATGTCGAAAGGGCAGGTGGTTGAGTACGGGCCGACTCGTGATGTGTTTAATAACCCGCAACATGAATATACACGCGCGCTATTCGATGCGGCCCCAGGGCGGGATTTTGCTTTTGCACGCTCAGATAGTTGAGTCGCTGATAGCTAAGCCCTGAAACTTAAGCAACCTGAGTTTTAAAACTGATTTTTAAAAATAAGCCTAGTCCCTGCCAAGGGTTGTCAACAATCCGGCCATCAGTTTGCCGCGACTGACCAGGCTGTCAATCTCGATGTGCTCGTTGAGTGTATGCAGGCCTTCACCTACAGCACCCAGAGAATCCAGTGTTGCAATACCCATTGCTCCGG
Organism: uncultured Granulosicoccaceae bacterium; assembly: GCA_938005265.1. Taxonomy (GTDB): domain Bacteria; phylum Pseudomonadota; class Gammaproteobacteria; order Granulosicoccales; family Granulosicoccaceae; genus CALFCE01. Next base: position 39,201 of record CALLOA010000128.1, on the reverse strand, counting down.
TAAAATTGCCATCGGAGCCGCCTCCTGACATATTGGGTTCGATTGTCAGTCCAAGATCTTTTGCCAGAATTCTTGCGTGTTCGAACAGTGCTTTACAAGCAGCATTCGGTTCCCACACGGGCCGAGTTACGCCACGTTCAACATGGAATGTCACTGTAGAGGGTTCATTAACCGCATCGTTAGTTGAATTCAGCGCAAGCATTTTGGAAACTCCTGAATCAAGATCCTCCTGCCTTTTAGCCATCGATAGTGCTTGAGCTGTGCAGGAAGAGGCGACACAGTTTACCCATTGACCACCCGAGATAACGCTGACCGAAAAAGTGCAGTCATCGCCGGACATATCTTCAATTTCGATCAGTTTTCTGGCCATCGCTTTTACCGCGGATTGCCCAAGTCGCGGGTCAACACCGGCATGCACGGGAACTCCACGGGTTTCGAGGTTGTAGCGTGCAATCGCGTAGCGACCCCAGGTAACGCCTCCGTCACGCGTTGCCGGTTCCGGCACCAGCACGAAGCGATTTTGCGCTGCAGTGGCCTCAACCAGTCCGCGTGCCACCGGGGTGCCGATTTCTTCGTCCGGCGTGAAAAGTATGGTAACGGGCAGGGGTGTCTCAATACCTGCGGCTTTTAATTGCCGCAGTGCTTCAAGCGCCAGGTAGTTGCCGCTTTTCATGTCCTGTATGCCGGGGCCCCAGGCCTTGTTACCTTCCCGACGAAAGGGTAATTGCTGCAATGTACCAAGAGGATGCACGGTATCCATATGCCCGGCTATCAGAATGCCGGGTTGGCCCTTCTGTGGGTGCGGTAAGCATGCTCTGACCGAGTCTCCCAGACCTTGTTGGCCCGGAATACGCTCGATGCTGGCGCCCAGCTCTACCAGCGGTTGGATTGCCAGATCCATCATGCGATTAACGGCTGCAGCATCATAGGTCGGACTTTCACAACGAATCCAGGGTTCAAGCCCGGCAAGCATGGTCTCTTCGTTGAACGGAAGCTCTGTGTATTTCATTGTGATACTCGTACCCGCTAATGATCCCAACTACTATCCCAACTACTTTTGACAGCTAAACCAGCGATGAGAAGCTATCCGGCACTTGTGCGGGCTTCTGCCACGCGTGCATAGATAGATGCGCCGATTGGCAGGATTTCCTCACCCAGAAAAAAGCCATCGTTATGCAATGGCAGCTCACCTTCATGACTGACTGTACAATAGGCTCCGGGAACCACTTTCAGCATATCAGCAAAGTCTTCAGAACCTGTGCGCAACCGTTCCGTTTCATTGATGTTCTCTTTGCCAACGACATCGGCAGCGATGTTCGTCATCTCGGTAGCGAGTGCGTCGTCGTTCACCAGCACCTCGAATATTTCACGATTGTCGAATTCCACTTCAATGCCATAACCTTTTGCAATGCCATCGCACAATGATTGGATGCGCTGGCGTACTGTCGTGGCAAGTTCCTGGTTGAAAAATCGCATGGTGCCGCACAGGGTGCAATCCGAAGGTATCACGTTGTATGCAGCACCTGCATGAATTTGCGTGACTGACAAAACCAAAGGTTCTGTTGGTGGTACATTGCGGCTGACAATGGACTGTAACTGCTGCACCAATGATGAAGCGATGACTATCGGGTCAATTGATTGGTGCGGTGTTCCTGCATGAGACCCGGATGCACGTATGTGGATATCAAAAAAATCCGCCCCTGCCATTGCCATACCCGGCCTTACCCCAACCTTGCCGGACTCGCCTGTCGGGTTGTTGTGCATGCCGTAGATTTCATCGCAGGGAAAACGTTCGAATAACCCGTCTTTCAGCATGGCTCTAGCGCCACCCAGTCCTTCTTCGGCAGGCTGAAAAATCAGTACAACGCGGCCATTGAAATTGCGCGTCGACGCCAGGTAGCGTGCAGCTCCCAGTAACATCGCCGTATGAGCATCATGCCCGCAAGCATGCATGACTCCCGGATTCTTCGATGCATAGGGCAGGTTGGTTTTCTCTTCTATCGGCAAGGCATCCATATCCGCACGTAGACCGATGCTGCGTCCCGCACCTTTTCCATCGATAATGCCGACAACGCCGGTTTTACCGATTCCCCGATGGGTTTCGATACCCCATTCGGTTAAAAGATCAGCAACAATGCCGGAGGTCCGTTGCTCTTCCATACCCAGCTCTGGGTGCGCATGGAAATCCCTGCGCCACTTGACGATATCGTCGGTAAACGCATCAATTTCACTAATTATTCCCATATTTAAAATCTCCCTTTATCTGGTTTTTGATGGTAGCACAGCCCTGTTGCCTGTTTAACTGTAGCTGTGGCGTATACATTCTGCCTGACAGTCCCGGCCGCGAAAGGCAGGCGGTAGTATTGCGGCTTTGCGCCCTCGTGCCGGTGCACGCAGTGCACTCGACATTTATCTGATCTGGCTCAAATCGCTGGCAATTTGTCGCTCTGGCGGCGACACGGTCGCAAAATTTGAAGAACTGCGGGGGCCTGATTGCCTTCGTCTTATAAACGAGGCTTCACAATGGTATATTTGCGGCAGACTTAAGAAACATCGAATTGACACTCGGGGGCCGAGAACATGAAACCACAAGTTATTCCCAATAAAATCAGAAAAGCCATAAATCTGGCAGCCATGGCCGCAGCAATGCTGGCAGCAGCCGGCGTGGCTAGCGCCGAAACGTCCATCAAATTTTCCAATGACTGGAAATGGGAAGGGCCGGCAGCTCCTTTGTTGCATGCCCTTGATAGCGGTTATTTCAAGGAGCAAGGACTTGACGTGACTATGGATACCGGCAAGGGCTCACTTGAAGCCATTCCCCGGGTAGCTTCAGGCACCTATGATATGGGTGCTGCTGATATCAACTCACTGATTAAATTTCGCGACCAGAACCCTGATCTGGAAGTGAAAGCAGTTTTTGTTATTTATAACAAACCGCCGTTTGCAATCGTTGGCCGTAAAAGTCTGGGTGTAAACGGCCCGAAAGACCTTGAAGGCAAGACACTGGGTGCACCGGCACCTGATGGTGCATACGCTCAATGGGCAGCCTTTGTAAAAGCCAACGACATTGATGCCAGCGCGGTAAAAATCGAAAATGTTGGTTTTCCTGTACGTGAGCCTATGCTGGCACAGGGTAAGGTTGATGCGATTACCGGCTTTTCTTTCAGCTCCTTTATCAATCTTAAAAATAACGCGGTTCCGGAAGATGATATTTCCGTTATCCTGATGGCCGACCATGGTCTTGACCTCTATGGCAACGTGTTGATCGTCAATCCGAAATTCGCTGAAGAGAATCCGGATGCAGTAACGTCATTTCTGGCAGCTGTTGTCCAGGGAGTACAGGAAACTGTTGCTTCACCAGAGACTGCAGTTAAAGCGGTGATGAACCATAACGATGTAGCGCGCGAGCCGGTGGAACTTGAACGATTGCAAATGGCGCTAGAACAAAACATTATCACTGACGAAGTCAGAGAAAATGGTATTGGCGGTATCGATATGGCACGCCTTGAAAAGTCAATGGATCAGATCGCTGATACTTATGAGTTCAAGAATCGACCTGCGGCTGCTGATATCTTTGACGACAGCTTTCTGCCTGCTGCAGAAGAGCGTATGGTCAAGTAATATCTGGCGATATCAATTACCTGGCGATATCAATTCGCAAGTGCTCGCTCTTTCTGATTGCGCTGGTTCCAGCCAGCGTGGTCAGAATAGCCTGAGCGGGCTACCAGAGCTCAGGTCTTTCTGGTGCAAGTGTATGCATAAGATTCCGAGCTGAAAGATCCGCAAGAGGCCGGCTATAATAGCCTGGCCCCTTGTGCCGTTTTCCCCATATCCACGGCCCAAGAAATAATATCCAGTGACTGCACTCGTTGAAATAGAAAACGTTTCATTACGGTATCGCGCGCAGGCGGGCGTTGAAAGTACGCTTGCTGTTGAAGGGCTGGATCTGTCCGTTGCCAAAGGTGAATTTGTCGCGGTGGTTGGCCCATCCGGTTGTGGCAAGTCCACTCTGATGAAGCTTGCAACCGGCCTGCAATTCCCCACCCGCGGTTCGGTCACCGTCGCCGGGCAAAAAGTCAACGGCCCGGTATCCATGGCAGGCATGGCATTCCAGAATCCAGTGATGCTGCCATGGCGTTTAACGCGAGATAACGTTCTTTTACCTCTTGAAGTGGTAGCCAAACATCGTCGCAGCTTCCGTCGTGACAAAGCTGCTCACCATCAGCATGCCGATGAATTGCTCGCGTCTGTGGGACTTGAAGGGGCGGGTGATAAATATCCCTGGCAGTTGTCAGGTGGAATGCAGCAACGCGCTTCACTTTGCCGTGCCCTCATCCACAAGCCGGATTTACTCATGCTTGATGAACCATTTGGCGCATTGGATGCATTTACCCGCGAGGAATTGTGGTGTGTAATCCGCGATCTGCATGCGGAGCAGGGCGTCACGGTTGTTCTGGTGACCCATGATCTTCGCGAAGCAGTTTTTCTTGCTGACAAGATATTTGTTATGAGTGCCCGCCCGGGTCGAATTATTGAAACACGGCTGGTCGATATTCCGAAACCCAGGGAACTGGATGTTACCTACACACCGGAGTTTGCTGACATTGTTCAGGAACTGCGTGGTTATATCGCGGAGGCTCGCCAATAGTGACTGAACATATTGACGAAGAACTGGCGCCGCGTTCTGGTATCAATTGGATCCGGCTGGCACCCTGGATTTGCACCATCGGCTTATTTGTAATCTGGGAGATTGCGGTCAAGCTGTTCGATGTCCCGTACTACATCCTGCCAGCACCCACTCGTATCTGGGGCGCAATTGTTGAGTTCGGTCCAGCACTTTGGAGGAATTCTATCCAGACGCTTTGGACCACCATGGCAGGTTTTTTAATCGCAATAATATTCGGTTTGGCACTGGGACTGTTTATCGGTTGGGATAGACGAATCTATGCCGGACTCTACCCCTTGATGATCGGCTTCAACTCCATACCCAAGGTTGCGGTAGTGCCTATCCTGGTGTTGTGGTTTGGTGCTGGTTGGGTACCTGCGGTATTAACCGCTTTCCTGATTTCGTTTTTTCCTATTGTTGTTAATGTCGCGACCGGACTGGCAACAATAGAGCCAGAAATGGAAGACGTGTTGCGTGCTTTGGGAGCAAAAAAATTCGACATTATGACCAAGGTTGGCATACCTCGTTCACTGCCGTATTTTTTCGGTTCACTTAAAGTGGCTATTACGTTAGCTTTTATTGGTTCAGTCCTGTCAGAAACAATTGCTGCTAATTCAGGGCTCGGTCATATGATGCTCACAGCACAAGCCAATTTTGAAGTACCGTTGGTATTTGCATGCCTGATTGCCCTGGCTGTTGAAGGTATAGGCATGTATGCGGTGATGGCATGGCTGGAACAGCGCATGACTGGCTGGGCGCATCGTTCCGGTTTCAGTCAGTAATCAGTTTCACTCTGCAATAGTTTCACTCTGCAATTAAACCAATCACAGTGCCAAGCAGTACCCAGCCAGAATCGGTAACCATTATTCGTCATCATACGAATGCAGTGGAGTTGACAGACAACGCGATAATTTTTTTCCAGAAACACGGAATCGACTACAGATTTGTAAACCCCTATCTGGGCGAAAAGCTCGACCCTGACAAAGTTATTACTCCGACCATTGTATTGGGAGGCGGGCAGAATGTTACCGAGCTTTCCAAACACGACTATCTTCGCGACGAACTAGTCTGGATAGAGTCCTGTTTCAAGCAGGAAGTGCCCATCATCGGAATATGTCTGGGTGCGCAACTGATGGCGCATGCACTGGGTGCCAGAGTCTGGGCCAGACAACCGGCGCAATGTGAATTCGGATTATATGAAGTCAGGCCCACGACAGACGCTAAAGGGTGGCTGGATGCACCGCAGCTCTTTATGCAAGCGCATTACCAGGAGTTTGAACTGCCTGACAATGCAGTACGTCTGGCTGCTAGTGAAGCATTCCCCGAGCAGGCCTTTCGTTATGGCCGGTGCGCCTATGCTATGCAGTTCCACCCCGAAGTTCATCAGGCCATACTGGATGACTGGCACGCCGACACGTGGTCTGACCAGATGGTGGCGACAAGCGGGGCACAGTCCTATGCGAATCAACAGGCCTTGGCTGCAAAACATCTTCCTCTACAATCAGCCTGGCTTGACCGGTTTTTGACTGATCTTTTGCTTTAAACGATTTTCGCGTTGTTAATTAGCTGTCAAACTTCCGCAGGCTTGCGTCTACCGCAGGCTTGCGCTTATGTAAGTGGGGTAGCGGTAGTCAATCCTCTACCGGCGCAGGTTGCAGTGCGATGATCTGAGGCCAACGCCAGCAAATAGCCAGTAGTGAAAACAGACCCAGCACTGCGGATATGAAAATTGCCAATCGTGCACCGTATAAATAGGCTTGCAGGCCGATTTGTGCAAAGCCGATAAGCCCGGTGCCGATACTCAGTGACAGCAATCCAAACAAGCGACTGCGGTACTCCTGCCTGGAATTCAGAATCAATAGTGTAGTTTGCATCGTCGCAAAGCTCGCGGAGCCAATGCCAACGATGAACAACAGTACGGCTGTTGGTAGTGCATAGGCTGAGAATGCATAAGCCATGCTGCACAGAAAGCACAGTAGCAGCCCCGCCGTATAGAGTCTTCGGTAGTCCGCTACCCGTGCCATCAGTACGAGTAGAAGACTTCCGACCAGCGCGCCCGTACCCTCCATAGAGACCAGTAAACCAACCTGTCCCTGCGTTAGTTCCAGCCCGTCGCGACCAATCACCGCAACCAGCGACAGCATGGGAAAAGCGAACAGGTTGTAGGCCACAGTTACCAGCAAAATTGCCAGAAGCAAGGGGTTATCCCACACCAGCCTGCCACCATTGGCAACTAGTTGGGCCAGTCCTTGTGGACCGGATGAATCCGGATTGATTTTGCTTCGTCCGGCTTTAAGGCTAAAGGTGAGCCAAAGACAAACCAGATAAAAGGCAATGGCTATTGCAAAAGCGCCACTTAAGCCGACAAACTGTAACAGCACCCCTCCGAGTACAGGGCCCAGCATGCGCGTGCCATTGTTCGCAATCGTATCAATTGCCATCGCTTTACCCAGACGTTTCTGGCGTACCGAATCCCCAATCATGGTGCGGCGCACCGGAAAATCCAGTACCCAGAACAAACCACCGAGAAAGGAAATAGCAAGCACCTGGAAGACACTGAGTGAGCTGGTTTGAGCCAGCATCAGGGCTATAAAGTTAAGTGCCAGCATCGCGATAATGCCCGCCAGGTAGAGGCTCCGCGGGGCGATACGGCTGGGCAAGGCACCGAACACTGGGCCGAAAATGGCCAGCGGTGCGAACTTCGCCAAAGTAACCAGAGTTACAAGAAACGCTGACCCGGTCAGGTCAAAAATATAGACGCCAAAGGCCAGGAGCTCAAGCCAACGCGCAACGCTCTGCAAAGCACCAATGCTGAAAAGTGTCAGGAAAGTACGATTTTCATACAGTTTGCTTCCGGTCGTTGAGTGATTTTTCATTCCTTTTTAATTAACTACCGAGTGCTCGTTTCTGCGACTTTTCAACTTTTTCAGGCGCGAGTGTTTGCTAAATTTCCGTGAATAAAAACCTCGTGCTAGCAGGTGTAGTTCATGCCAAGACGCCCACCATCGACATAAATGGTTTCGCCGGTAATGTAGCTAGCCTTGTCACTGGATAGAAACGCAACAACATCTCCAATCTCGCGAGCATCACCCAGGCGCCCCAAAGGAGTACGCGACATCACCATCTTCATCGCATCGGGGTTGGCGTTTACACTGGCAAGCATGGCCGTATCGATCGAACCTGGTCCGACTGCATTGACACGTATATTGTGTGGTGCGAGCGCCAGAGCTGCAGATTTGGTTAGTTGCATGACGCCACCTTTGGACGCACAGTAGGAAACTATTGAGGGAATCGCTACCTGTGCATTGATAGATGACATGTTGACAATACTGCCGGCAACCTCATCGGCTACCATCTTTCGGGCAGCTCTTTGAGTTGTGTAAAACGAACCGGTCAGATTGATATCGATAACCTTGCGGAAATCGTCGATTGTGACATCGAGAAAATCCGTTGGCATGGCTATACCAGCATTATTAACAAGAATACCAACCGTACCCTGCCGGCTTTCGATTTCGTCAAACAGACTGTCTATTTGCCCGGTGTCAGCCACATCGCAGGCAAATCCGTGGCAGTTGTCCCCCAATTCAGCGGCCGCCGTTTTAGCGCCGTCTCCATCAATGTCGGCCAGCATAACCGGGAGCTCCACGCCATGTGTTTCACGAATTGCGCGAGCGCATGCCAACCCGATACCACGTGCGCCGCCGGTTACTAATGCAACTGTTTTGATTGTCATTTGTATCTTCCGGTTTTTTAATCGTTTTTCTGGAGAGGTCTTTTCCAGCAGACTCTAACCGTCCATTGCGCGGCAATGATAGCAGCAATAATTCAAGCCAGTGCCGGGGTTTGTACTTCTCGCCTAGCATTGCAGAGAGGAACTGCTACATGGCTAAAGTGCAATTAAGTTCCTGTTTTTCCTGCGATGATACTGCGTTTGTCCAGCCAAAGCATCCACATCGATCAGGCGCTCAGTCTGGCAGCTTATAGGGGTATAATCGAGCACAGACAACCTTCGCAGGTGGTGTCGATAACGTAAATCTGGCAAAATCATCGATTGAAGGTTTTAGCCCTGTGGACTCGATTTAATGAAATTAGCCGTTACATTGCTTGGTTTTTTATTGGCGATGATGAGCTACCGGCTGCTGTTCGGTGACGGTAGTGTGCAGGAGTTGTCGCGGCTCAATGAAGAGTTGCGCAAATCCCGTTCTGAGCTGGTTCGAATGGAAAACCGTAATCAGGGACTGCTGGCTGAAGTCGATGATTTGAAGAATGGTCTGGATGCGGTTGAAGAGCGCGCGCGGCTTGAGCTGGGTATGATCGGTAATGATGAAACTTTCTATCAGTTCATTGGTGGTAGCGACAGGCAATCCAATCCACAAGAACCGGCCAATCGTTAGCTACCCTGCAGGCGCTTGGCGCGCAACTCTTTCACCAATACTTTTGCGCTTTTAGTTTGGAGCTTATATTTGCGCTCACGGTTTGTTAATGGCTTTCCCCAGGTTTTTGCTGGCGTTTTAGCCGATAGGCGCGGTTAAGTTCCTGATCACGATTACAACACAGTAGTCTGCCGGCTATGGCTGCTAAACTGCGCGGATGAATTTCTCTTTTGACGATTGTTGGGTACTCATTGCTGCGGCGGGAAGTGGTAGCAGAATGCAATCGGCTGTTGCAAAGCAATTTCTCCCACTCGCCGGCAAGCCCGTTTTACAGCATGTGCTTGAGCGAGTCCTCGGCTGGTCATCCAGCTTGCAAATTGCCTTGGTGGCGAAGCCTGATAGCCCGGAACTGGCAGGCATTGCTGCCTGTCGGGATAATCGGGTGCATGTCGTCGCAGGCGGCGATACAAGGGCAGCATCGGTATTGTCCGGTTTGCAACTAATCGCCCGTCATGCAGATGCCGAAACTCCGGTACTGATTCATGATGCTGCACGGCCGCTGGTTCGCCGCTCAGACGTGCAGCAGCTGATTGCAATGACAGCTGCAGCGAGACAAAGCGGTCACGCACAGGGTGGCATTCTGGCTACACCCGCCACTGATACGATAAAACTTGCTGAAAAAGCAGAACACGACACTACTGGTGGGCAGTTGATTGCGCAAACTCTGGATCGTGATCAAATCTGGCAGGCACGGACCCCGCAGTTATTCATCCTGGAAGAATTATTACGGGCAATGGGAGACGTCAGCGCAGGACTCGCAGACCGGATGGTAACCGATGAGGCATCGGCAATGGAGCTGGCTGGTCATTCTGTGATGATGGTGAAGTGTTGTAGCGACAACATCAAAATTACCCAGCCTGAGGATCTGTTATTGGCAGAAACGCTGCTGCAGCTACAGTCTGACGAAGATAACTGATGCAAGGCTTGCGGCTTTTCCCTCATTCATAGAACTGAAATACTGTCATGCGAATTGGACAAGGTTATGATGTGCACGCGTTTGAACCCGGGGACCATATTGTTCTCGGTGGTGTTCGCATCCCGCACAGCCAGGGCCTTCGTGCCCACTCCGACGGCGATGTATTACTGCATGCACTCACAGATGCCCTGCTCGGCGCCGTGGCGCTGGGCGATATCGGTCAGCACTTTCCGGATACCGACCCGCGCTACAAGGATGCAGACAGTCGCGTGTTATTACGCGATGCTTATGTGCTGGTGCGTGAAAAAGGATACTTGCTAGGCAATGCCGACATGACGGTAGTCGCGGAACAGCCCAAGCTGGCTGTCTGGACCGGAGCGATGCGGGAAAATATATCAGAGGATCTTGGTGTGCAGCTCGATTGCATCAGCATCAAAGCCACAACCAGCGAGCAGCTGGGGTTTTGTGGCAGGCAAGAGGGTATTGCGGCTCAGGCTGCTGTATTGCTCAAGCCGGTTTAGCACCAACCCTGGCGCCGGGGAGCCGGCCGGATTGTATGGCAAATAGTTATAGCGAAAGGCCTAAAGCCGCGGCAGATTGGTCGGGGTCTGTGAGCGGTTTTACCCCGAGGCGCGCGATGCGGAAAACTTATATGAGTCTGGAGAGTACCTGATGGCAGAAATAGCAATAATTGGTGGCAGTGGTATGACTAGCATGGAAGGCTTGTCAATCACGCGCCGTGAAATGATTAAAACACCCTACGGTTCGCCGTCCGGGCCATTAATATTTGGTGAGTTTGATGGTTGCTCTGTTGCATTTCTGGCGCGCCATGGTCACAAGCATTCGATCCCGCCTCACCGTATCAACTACCGCGCAAACATCTGGTCATTAAATAGTGCCGGGATTAAAAAGATCATTGCAGTCGGCGCGGTGGGTGGAATAGCGGATGAGTGTGACACGGGTATGCTGGTTGTACCGGACCAGATTATCGATTACACGCATGCTCGCAGTGGAACATTCTTCGACGGCAAACCCAATGAAGTTCGACATATTGACTTCAGTTTCCCTTATACCGAAAGCCTGCGCCGTTCTCTGATCGATGCTGCCAACATAAATAATGTGCCTTTGATCGATGGTGGAACCTACGGTGTAACGCAAGGGCCAAGACTTGAAACGGCTGCTGAAATAAGTCGTATGCAACATGATGGTTGCACCATCGTGGGCATGACAACCATGCCCGAGGCGGTTCTGGCTCGCGAGTTGGACATCGAGTATGCCAGCTGCGCCGTTGTTGTTAATCGTGCCGCTGGAATTGGTGGCAAAAGCATCAACACAGACGAATTGAGTGCTGCCATCCAGAGTGGTATGGAAAAAGCCCGCAAAGTTGTGTCAGCAACCCTGCCGAAAGTAGTGGTCTGATTGGTTTAATGGAACCGTACCCTTCACAGCGATTGTCTGTTGCTCCGATGATGGAGCTAACTGACAGGCATTTTCGTTACCTGATGCGCCTGATCAGTCAACGCAGCTTGCTGTTTACTGAAATGGTAACCGCGCGTGCTGTGCTGCATGGTGATCGCGGTTATTTGCTGGGTTTCAACGCGGCAGAACACCCATTGGCCTTGCAGCTGGGTGGAAGTGACGCTAATGAGCTGTCAGAGGCGTCAGTGATCGGGGAAGGGTTGGGTTTCGATGAAATCAACCTGAATGTCGGCTGCCCGAGTGACAGGGTGCAAAGCGGCAGGTTTGGTGCCTGTCTGATGGCTGAACCGCAGCTGGTGTCTGAATTGATTGCTGCAATGCAGGCGAGGGTAGCATTGCCGGTAACTGTTAAGTGCCGTGTCGGAATCGACAGACAAGACAGTTATGATCTTTTCAGAGAATTTATAGCGGAAGTTGCCAGCAGCGGATGCAAGCGATTCTATGTGCATGCCAGAAAAGCCTGGCTGGATGGATTAAGCCCGAAACAGAATCGTGATGTGCCGCCATTGCGCTATGAGTTTGTCTATCAACTCAAGCAGGAGTTTCCAGATCTTGAAATTTCGATTAACGGTGGCATTACTGAATGGTCGGCTATAGAAACACATTTGCAAAAGGTTGATGGTGTGATGCTTGGGCGCGCCGCGTACTACAACCCTGCGCTAATGTTTGATGCAGATGCGCGGGTCTATGCTGATAGTTCAGGCGCGAACCCCCCTGATCTGTACTCAAGCGGAATCGCCCAACCCGGCCTGCCGGAAGACGATGCCTTGCTAACGGCACAAATTGAAGTGGCCAGGCAATATGCCGCTTACATGGACGAGGAGCACAGCGAAGGTGTTCCACTTTCTGCAATGTGCCGTCACCTGGTTGGTTTGATTCAACAAAGACCTGGCGCTCGGCTCTGGCGGCGCACCTTGAGCAGCAACGTTAATCAAGCGCCGAATGCAGCTAGCCTTGTTGAAACAGCAATAGATCTCGTTGTAGCTCACGCGCAGGCATCCGCTTCAGCAAACAACTTGGTTGATAACTCAGTCGAAAATAACTCAGTCGAAAAAAAAATATCATCCGAGCCGCTGCCATCCACAACGGTAATGCCTCGTCAATCCGGTTCCGGGTGCAACGTCTCAACGTGACACGGCCGGGCTACCCTATTACCTTCACTACCGAGCAACCACGCTAAATGCACTGGCACGCAAGACTTGAAAAGCCACACAGCAATCGGCGAGATCTGCAAAATCTTCGTAAACTGTCATCGTACCTTTGGGAATATCGATTTCGGGTTGTGCTGGCTCTGTGCTGTCTGATTTTAGCCAAATTTGCAATTGTCGCTGTACCCCTGGTACTCAAGGAAATTATTAACGCGCTGGATGCGGACGGTAAAACTGAAATATTACTGGTACCGCTGGGCCTTGTAGCAGCCTATGGTGGCTTACGCATCTGTAGCTCCTTCTTTAACGAATTAAGGGATTCGCTGTTTTCCCGTGTTCGGTACCGCGCAATGCATCAACTGTCGGTGCGAGTGCTGGAGCACTTGCATCGATTGTCACTTTCCTATCACCTGGACCGACACACTGGCAGTGTCTCCAGGGATCTCTCGCGCGGTACTGCCAGCCTGAGCTCGATAGTTAATTACCTTGTTTTCAATATCGTACCGACACTGGCAGAATTTCTCCTGGTCGCATTTATTCTGCTCGGTAATTACTCCTGGCACTATCTCGCTGTGGTTGCTGTGACCGTCACCATCTACGTGATTTTTACAGTACGGTTTTCAGGCTGGCGAATGCAATTTCGCCATGAAATGAATCGTCTTGACTCGGAATCCAATGGTGCTGCCGTCGACAGTCTGTTGAATTTTGAAACCGTAAAGTATTTTGGCAACGAACAGTTGGAGCTGGATACTTATGATGGCCATTTGCAGCGTTGGGCGGACGCTGGAGTGAAAAGTCAGGTAACCATGTCATCGCTTAATTTCGGCCAGGCGACCATCGTTACATTGGGTGTCACTGTAATTATGTATCTCGCGGCGCGTGATGTTGCCAATCACACCATCACCATCGGCGACATCGTATTGATCAATGCCATGATGTTGCAACTGTTTGTGCCGCTGAATATTCTGGGAGTGGTGTACCGTAGTCTGCAATATTCACTGGCCGATATGGACCTTGTTATAAAATTGCTGGAACGGCAGCCGGAGATTATGGATGTGAAGGACGCGCCGGATATAAATGTGCCAGAAGGGCGCATAGAGTTCCGCAATGTGCAGTTCTCCTACCTTCCCGAACGCCCCATCCTGCATGGTGTGAGTTTCTCTGTTGAGCCAGGCACGAAAGTCGCGGTCGTTGGGCCTTCCGGTTCCGGTAAGTCAACGCTCTCAAGATTGCTTTTCCGTTTTTACGATGTTAACGACGGGCAGATACTGATTGACGGGCAGGACATACGTGGCGTTACGCAGCAGAGCTTGCGGCAGTCCCTGGGTGTCGTGCCACAAGATACGGTGATGTTCAACAACTCTATTGATTACAACCTGAAATATGCACGGCAGGGCGTCACTGACGAAGAAGTGCAGGAAGCTATAGATGCTGCAAATCTTGGAGAATTCATCAATGAATTACCAGAAGGGCTGGCGACCGTCGTGGGCGAACGCGGGCTTAAATTATCCGGCGGGGAAAAGCAGCGTGTCGCCATAGCCCGTGTCATGATCAAGCAGCCACCGCTTCTGGTGTTCGATGAAGCCACTTCCAGCCTTGACACGCAAACGGAAAAGTCAATTGTTGAAAGTCTTGATCGCGCGGCCAATCGTGCCACTACACTGGTAATAGCACATCGTCTATCCACCATTATAGATGCAGACCGTATTCTGGTACTCGACAAGGGCAGAATTGTTGAACAGGGTGTGCATGCCGAGTTGCTCGAGAAACAAGGTATGTACGCCATGCTTTGGCAAATGCAGCAGGCTGAGGAAAATCAGGGCGATTAAGTCTCTGGGTCTATAGATATTCGATTATAGAGTTGAACAACCAATGTAGCCCCGGCGTGTCGATGTTTGTCAGGGCGGGTTTTAAGCCGCAGGGATGCGGCGCCATAAGCCTTACATGGACGTAGTTTTTTGGCGTCCCGCTCTGCCAAGCATCGGCATGCCGGGGCGTTCAGTTCAATAGAGAACTGCAAACAGGCATGGATGATAGGGTTTCAAGCAGTAAGGATGCGCCGTCATAAGCCTTACACGGACGTAGTTTTTTGGTGTCCCGCCCGCAAGCGAATAAAACAACAAATGCAGCCCCGGCGTGTCGATGCTTGTCAGGGCGGGTATTAAGCCGCATGGATGCGGCGCCATAAGCCTTACACGGACGTAGTTTTTGGCGTCCCGCCCAGACAAGCATCGGCACACCGGAGCGGTCAGTTCAATAGAGAACAGCAAACAGGTTGGATGATAGGGTTTCAAGCAGTAAGGATGCGCCGTCATAAGCCTTACACGGACGTAGTTTTTGGCGTCCCGCCCAGACAAGCATCGGCACATCGGGTGCGGTCCGGACATAAAAAGTTGGCTACAACCGCATGCTGGCTTAGAGGTTAAATCAACCTCGATTAACCAACGTCAGAAACTCATTTCGAGTATTGATGTCGGTTCGGAACCGCCCAAGCATACTTGAGGTTGTCATGGAAGAATTCTGTTTTTCCACCCCTCTCATCATCATGCACATATGCTGAGCTTCAACTATCACAGCGACACCTATACCACCAGTGACATCACTTACCGCCATTGCAATCTGCCGGGTCAGGTTTTCCTGGATCTGGAAACGTCTGGCGTACATATCGACAATGCGCGCAACCTTTGAAAGCCCGAGTACCTTTCCCTTCGGCAGATAGGCGACATGGCACTTGCCGATAAAAGGTAACAAATGGTGTTCGCACAAGGAATAAAGCTCAATATCGCGAACGATCACCATTTCATCACTGTCGGATTCAAAAATCGCATTGTTGACGACTTCCTCCAGCGTCTGATCATAACCACGGGTCAGAAAAGCAAGTGCCTTGGCTGCCCGTTCCGGAGTACGCTGCAAACCGTCACGGCTAAGGTCTTCACCTGTACTTTCAATGATCTTGCTATAGGCGTCGATTAGGTTTTTCATGCTTTATAGTTTAATCCAGATGTGCAAGGAAATCGTAATTGCCAGCAACATGATATGCCCGAAAAGCCGGGAAATCCTTCCCGAGGTCATTGGCGATGAGATATCTTGTTATAATCTATGCGATTATGCTTACCTATAGTCAATATTGGCAATAATTGGCTGCTTTCTTGATAAGCTGTTGAGTGGTTTTCGCCGCTAACAGGCAAAGGCTGGTCGTACCAGGGGTGCGCCGCGTAAACCCTCCCGCACCAAGCAGGATAATCTCGCACCCCGTATAAATGCAGATGATCACTCCAACAAAGCCAGCTACCGGCACGCTTTGGCTGCAAGGTTATTCTCAGTTTCATTTTTGATTGTTTTTATAGGAGTTACTCCATGATTGTATTGCTGTTTTGGCTGGTCGTTATTCTGGTATCAGCATACCTTATCGCCACTCTGAAACCGGGCCTGCTACCTGCCACTGTCATAGCAGCCATGGTCACTTTGATTGCCTGGCGTTTCGGGTTTCTGGGTGGAGCAATTGGTGTAGTACTTACACTTGCAGCGATTGCGGTCGCAGTGTTGTTCAATGTTGAGCCCTTGCGAAAGCGATTTGTCAGCAGCCCGCTGCTCAAGTACGTCAAAGCTGTTCTACCACCCATGTCGGATACAGAGCGCGCGGCGATTGATGCCGGAACAGTATGGTGGGAAGGCGAACTTTTCCGTGGTGAGCCTGATTGGAAGAACTTGCTCGAGTACCCTGAAGCCCGGCTTACAGCAGAAGAACAGGCGTTCGTTGACGGGCCAACAGATGAATTGTGCGGCATGCTTGATGACTGGGAAATCACCTACGGGCTAAATGACTTGCCGGAACATGTCTGGCAGTACATCAAGGATAATCGTTTCCTTGGTATGGTTATACCAAAGGAATACGGTGGTCTCGGGTTCACAGCCCTGGGGCATTCTGAAGTTGTTATGAAGCTTTCAACGCGCAGTGTGACTGGTGGTGTGAGCGTTATGGTACCGAACTCGCTCGGGCCCGCTGAGCTGCTGCTTCATTACGGTACGGATGATCAAAAGAATCATTACCTGCCGCGGCTCGCAAAGGGAGAGGAAATACCGTGCTTTGCTTTGACAGGGCCGACTGCAGGATCTGATGCCGGAGCCATGCCCGATTATGGCATCGTTTGTAAAGGCCAGTACGAAGGTAAAGAAGTGCTTGGCTTGCGTGTCACCTGGGAAAAGAGATATATCACTCTTGGCCCGATAGCAACACTGCTTGGTCTGGCCTTCCGGGCTTACGATCCTGACAAGCTTCTCGGTGACGAAGAAGATCTCGGTATTACCTGCGCACTGATACCTACTAAAACAGAAGGTGTTCAAATCGGGCGCCGTCACTTCCCGCTTAATCACTCATTCATGAATGGCCCCAACAGCGGCAACGATGTGTTTATTCCGATGGACTGGATCATTGGTGGTCAACCGATGCTGGGCAAAGGCTGGCGCATGTTGATGGAGTCACTGTCGGTGGGGCGGGGCATATCGCTGCCATCGTCTGGTGTTGCATCAGGTAAAGCACTGTCGCGCAACGTTGGTGCCTATGCACGTGTGCGTACGCAATTCAACCTACCGGTTGGAAAATTTGAAGGCGTTCAGGAAGCACTGGGTCGTGTTGCAGGGCTTACCTATATTATGGATTCCGGTCGCAGGCTTACCTGTGCAGCGATCGATCAAGGCGAAAAGCCGTCGGTTGTTTCCGGCATGCTGAAGTTTTTCAACACTGAATCCATGCGAACCGTATTAAATGATTCCATGGATATCGTGGGTGGTAAGGGCATTTGTATGGGGCCGGGCAATTTTGTTGGTCGTCCTTATCAGGGTGTACCCGTAGGTATAACCGTTGAAGGTGCAAATATTCTTACCCGCAGTATGATTATCTTTGGCCAGGGGGCTATGCGTTGCCATCCTTATCTGGTTGATGAAATCAATGCCGCATCAAATCCTGATCGAGACAAAGCACTTGATGATTTTGATGTAGCCTTAAGAGGGCACATCGGTTATGGCATTCAGAATGGTGCCAGAGCGTTTTTTCACGGTCTGACCAAGGGCCGGTTTGCTGGTTCTCCGGTTAATGATTCAAGCGCGAAGTACTACCGTAGACTGGCACGTATGAGTGCCGCGTACTCGTTCCTGTCTGACTTCGCCATGCTGTTTTTAGGCGGTGCCTTGAAGCGAAAGGAAATGCTGTCGGGGCGCTTTGCCGATGGATTGGTGTACATGTATATGGCCTCAGCCGTATTGAAGCGTTTTGAAGATACCGGCAGACCGGAAGCCGACCGGCCGTTGATGGAATGGTCTGTAAGGCATTGTCTGTTCAACGTGCAGATTGCCATTGACCAGATTCTGCGTAACTTCCCCAGTGTACCCGTCGGGATTTTACTGCGTGGCGTAGTTTTTCCGCTCGGCCGTCGTTACCGCACACCCAATGACAAACTTACAAGGCAAGCTGCAGAGCTCTTACTGGAGCCGTCTGAAGCGCGCGATAGATTGACGTCTGGCGCTTACATCTCGACTGATCCTGATGACGTTACCGGTTGTATCGAGCACGCGCTGAACTGCACCATAGCAGCCAGTGCCGCTGCAAGAAAGTTGCGCAGCAGCCGCGAACAACGCCCTTATGATATGGACTACAAGACCTGGCTTGAGCAGATGGCTGAAAATAATATTATTGAAGCTGATGAGGTTGGCCTGCTGGTTGAGGCGGAACGTGCCACTCACAAAGTTATTATGGTCGATGATTTCCCCAGGGATTTCCGCCAGGGGGCAATGCCCGGAGAATTTCAATCCGACAGGCAGAACGTCGCTTAGCCAGGCTATTGCTGTGCCTTGTTAGCCGGTCGGGTTAACAAGGTGCGACACTTGCAGTGGTAGGGTTCAGAGGTAAAAAAACAGGGCACAAAAAAACCGGCGTTAGCCGGCTTTTTTAAAGCGGTATATTGTTATTGTTCGTCAATTTCTCTAATTGATTGTCCGAAGCCTTCCAGATGATTACTTCTGCACCGGCGTATCGGTGCAACTCACATTGCGCCGAGGCTTCCAGACTGCTGAAGCAACCCGTTTTCAAACCGGTATTTTCAACCCGGTATATCAACCCGTGTTTACAACTTTGATTTGGCATGAATATAAATATTCCAGCCAGAGTCGAAGATGACGGTGATCAGATAAACAACCAGAGAGATTCCGCTGATTCTGTGCGATCCCACGCTTGTTTTTTTAACCCTACTCCTCCAGATCCATAATCGTCGTTGATGAATCTGTGTTTGTACTAGTCAGCGGTGGCGAGTTTACGACAGCTTTGGCATTTACGCTATTACAAAATTTTTAAACAGACCTTTCGCAGTGTTGGCAAGCGAACAGATTTCTCACCCACGCGTACTTGCCGGAGCTTTGTCAGGTAGGTTGCGCCTCGCGTTGCCCGGCATCACCTTGGTAGAAAAAGTAAAAAAAGCCGTTCTTGACGAAGGTGCCTAACCCGCAATGCGGGGAGGCTGGAGCGTGGCAGCCTCAGCTCTGCGACTGGAGTGATCGATATATCTGTTGATACCTGATGATCGTCCTTGAATCATCAGGATATCTCACTGTAAACCCTACGATTGTAGGGTCAGTTCTTTTGTCAGCTACGGCGCATCCAACAAGGCTGGATCGTTAATTTGCAATGTATTACCTTCAGTCGCCGCAAAAACAGCAATCTGGTTTTGTAATTCCATGGTTACACCAGCATCAGATGTCGGATCCAGTATAGAGCCGTGCGTGCCCCCGAGGAAGCGGACCCAGCCACTGCCACTAGTGGTCTCATTAACGATGGGTAGTCCCATTAGCCGTGCCAGTGGTTCGGTGCCGGACAGAGCCGCACCAGGTACTGCGCCTACAACCACCTGATCAGGCAGTATTTGCGATAGATGGATAGGTGCGCTCGCCGCAGTAGCGGCAGCATGATTAACCGGATCTGCTGAGTCAACAATGGTTTGCGTAGCACTCAGGAAGGTGTTCAGGAATGCCTGTCCGGCGGGTGTCTCCAGTGACATCTGCGTCGCAGCTTCCAGACCGGCAATGATCTCCGGGCCAAAGGCCGGAGACGCTGCAAGCAGACGCGCGGTGCCGCCACCCGGGCTCGCAAGTGTTGCGCTATTGAAACTATCATCGAATGCCAGCATGGTTGAGCCGATAATCGCTCCCAGTGAAAATCCGATAAATGCTTTGCGCTCACCGTTGATTTCTGCAAGGTTGCCAACACTGGCACTCAGAGTCCACAAGTCCGCTATTCCCTGACGAAAATTGTCACGGGTATTAAGCAGGTTTTGCAGGTTGTAGAAGTAGCTGCCGGAGCCGTCGATAACCCCGTCCGGTCCCGGTGCACCGTCGCCATTCTGCAAATCAAGATCAAACGTACGTTCGGCACCTGAGTAGAGCGGGGAGCTGGTATCCGTAATCCCATGCAGCGGTATATCGATGCTGATCACAGCAAAACCTGCTGCTGCCATGGTATCGGCAAGCGCTAGCATGTCGCTGCGATCACGCGTGATACCGTGTTGGAAAATCGCTACCGGCCAGCCTTCAGGTGGCCTCTCACCGACCCCTGCATTGGCATTCGGGACGGTCATCAATACCGGAATGGTTTGCGTGCTCACCAATTCAGGTTGCGGATTGAACGCGGTTAGATTAGAACCTTCCTGCCCGGTCCAGAAGCTGGTAAGAGGCGTCGGGTCATTGGGGTTGGCAGCGGGTTGTAAATAATAAGGTACGTCCAATGAGCCTGCCAGAATGTCAGCTGCACCAAAACCACCCACAGCCGCGGTGTTGAGGCCGGTAGGACCAACCACAAGATTAGACGCGACTGCATTGTTCTTGGCCGCTTGCAAAACAGGTGTTGTAGATTGGGTTTTAAAATTCCAGGTCAGAACAACCGAACCACGACCTACACCCTGACTGCCAGCCAGGTTCAGTAATTGGTTAGTCAACTGACTAAGTGGTATCAAGGCTCCGGTTGCACCGTCGGGATCGAGCTGATCACCTTGATCTGCAACAATGTTGAACCACGGCGAACGCCCTATGGGTAAGCCATCTACGGCATCCCTGATGCCATTGGTAACAACAATCATGAAGTTTGAGTTTTCCGGCAAGGGACGCAGGGGAACTATGGCCAGGGTGCTGCCATCTCCAGCAGGTGTGGCGAGAATTTCGGACCCGTCCAGTTCACGAATGACGCTTAGTGGGGCCTGGGTTATAGGGTCGGCTTCCAGCTGAAACACCCTTACTGTCTGTCCCACAACCAAAGAGTCGGCAGCCAGTGCCTGTTCGAACGAAGTCGTCGCAGGCTCGGTAGTTGAAAACCCATCAAGAGCGTTGAGTGCGACCTGCGGATTACTAAAGTCTGTTGGATCAGCCACAGGAATGTTAAGTGTGCCATCTTCGCTGCCGGCAAACAGCAAGCCGTTTGGAAACGGGATGGTACCGTCTGTCGGGTTGAAATCTGATAGTGCCTGATCAAACGGGAAATTACTGTCGCTGGAGCATGAGCCCAGTAGCATTACCACCATCGCACTGGCTATAGCCGCACCCGCTTTGCTGCGCAGGCTTCTGTCAGAGACAGCTCTCGTCGGTTTTATTGAGAATGTCATATGGCTCTCCTACTTGAAATTCCAGTTGAATTGGGCACTGAGAATATTTACCGACGAATCATAGAGTCCGCGTACTACCTGCGAGCCGGAAGCATCAAGTACATTATTGTCAATTGGTGTTTCATCGAGCATGAGGTGGGCAAAGCCGAAATCCAGTGAAACGCGTGGGCTGATGTTGTAGCCAGCGCCAAAGCTTATCCAGGTTCTGTCATTGCCTGGCACTCGAGGTGAACGCAGGTTGGGGGAAGGAATGGCTTCCTGATCGAATGCCAGCCCGCCACGCAAGGTGAGTTTGTTGTTCAGCTTGTAGTTGACTCCGGCAGATACACGCAGAACGTCTTCCCACTGCAGTGGTGTCGGTGAATCAGGCTGGTTTTCGTTGTCGAATACGATGCGAATTTCTTCGATGGAACTCCATCCTGTCCAGGTCACATCCGCAAGCCACTGCAGATTTTCACTGGTTTTGTGCGCGACTGAGAAAGCCAGTTGAGCTGGCAGATTGGCTTCAGCTTCAGCGCCACCATCGATAAACAGTCCGCTATTGGCGACGAACGGTGCAAGAGCCGGGTTCACATCGAAGTCAGCGTCCCCTTCAATGGTATGGTCGAGACTATGCCGGTAGGCAATACCCAGCAGAGTTGATTCCTGCGGCTTGAACAGAGCGGCAATATTAAAAGTAAGTCCTGTGCTGTCACCCTCGATGACTGCAGCTGAATCTGTCGCCAGCATACCGGGTATCAGCCCCTGCATTTGGCAAGTACCCTCAGGAACTGCGTCACTGGCAGCTTCAATAGATGAGCAAACGGCACCACTGTCCACAGCACTTCCCAATGTTGCTTCCATCAGCTGCAAACTGATGCCGCCTCCGATACTGACCTTGTCATTGATGCGGTAGGCAATGGTCGGATTGATATCGATGACCTGTACACCGGACTCAACCGATTGATAGCGACCAGTCCAATCGTCGTCGTACTCGGTGGATGAACCGAACGGTACTGTGATACCCAGTCCATAAGACAATTTACTGTTCAGATGCCGGGTATAAAAAAGGTTGGGAATAAAGGTTGTGCTGCCGATATCTACAGAACCATCACCGTCCACTGGCCCTCCACCAAGGAGGGTGCTGACTCTTGAGCCTCTGTCAGTGAAGGACGTGTCTGTTGCCAGTACATGGCCGGCTATAGTGAACTGGGCGTTCTCCAGCTCTGTCATACCGGCTGGATTGAACCACACAGTCGAAGAATCCGCGCTGACGGCAGATGCTCCGGCATAGGCATTGCCCATTCCTGATGCACCTATTTCTATCAGGGCAAATCCCCCGGAGTGAGCGGAGCTGACGAACATGAGACTGGCGCTGGCAACTGCTGGCAATAGTGCGCGTAGTATCATCTGGTTTAATATTCTAATTTTCAAGCACGCCTCCTGTGACTTAATGTAGGTCGATTTCAGCGAATTTAGCTGCATAAAAATACATTTTTGTCGCTGTTCTCGATTTAAATCGATTTACCCGGATCTTTCTGTTTGCCGGGTCTTGCACTCTATATACAGATGGCGGAGGTCCATTAGCCGAATTATTGTTCTTCCGATATTCAATTATCTTTACGCTGCTCCGGCCATATTGCAAATCGGGCCCACGGCCTGTCAATGCCCGCTAGCAGTTGCGCGACAGCAATTTCGCCTGTGTGAATGGCTGAGTGAATGGCTTGGTACTCGACACGCAAACGCTTTTCCTGGCTGTCTAAAGTCTTGTTGCACCAATATAGTGCATTCTGGCAAGAACAAATCCTATTTAAGCCAAACAGCATCACGCTAACAGCGTAACTACCAACCGTCAGTCAGGGTAGTTTTGACACTCAACTCACTAGCAACTCAATGAGTCACAGCCATGTCGAATTTAACAATTGTAACCCGTCGGATTGTAGCCTGTCGGTCGCCAAAGCGCCTTGAGTTTACACGATTCGCTATTTTCTCGGCACTTTACATCACTGTTTTGGCTGGTTGCGCTACCACGGTGGTGTCTAATGATTTGCGTATGCGCGAAAGTGTGGCGCAGGATTTCGCGGTCTCTCTGGCCACATTGTCTGACACCAGGACCACATCACTCTCGATGCAAGCACCTTTACAGAGCAGGGGCTTTGCCGCAGCCCTTCAAAAGGCATTAAGAGAAGAAGGATTTGTTGTGGCAGAGAACTACTCTGAGGATGCCTTACCGGTCACTTACAACATCGAGTCGGTTACTCACGAAAAAGGCTCAAGTGAACGTTATGCGCTTACAGTCGGTCCGTTGGTCATCATGCGTGAATATCAGCGTCATAACGATGATGTCTATCCGGTATCAGCATTCGAGATAGACAATACGCTGGACCCGGTTGGGATTGACAGCACAGCGGATGCGGTTGTCGCTGAAGCGCCAACTCAGCCTCAGCTTCAGCCTCAGCCAAATGCCCAGGCCCCCTCTGATCCGTTTGCGGAGCTTGTAGATAGTGCTGCTGCAACTGAAACGGCAATGGTCAGCCCGCTGCCCGAGCCCGCGCCGGTGTCTCCGGGATTGCCGCACGACATTGAATCTGTTGAACGTAAGAATATGTACAAAACACGCGTTTCCGCGTTTGGAGAGTTCACACAGGGTTATGAAAGCATCGAAAAAGAAGTGTTGATTTTTCCCAATGATTCGCTGCACATAACCGATGACGCCGGCTCAACCCTGGAGGCACTTTCAGGACAATTTCGTGCCGATTCCGACGTATTTTCGGTAATTGGCTGTTCGCATGGTAAAACAGAACTCGAAAACGGTAATGCGCTGCTGGCTGTCGGCCGGTCAAAACGTGTTAAACAGTTTTTGATTGAGCAAGGCGTGCCGGTCAACAGAATCCTCGACGAAGGATGTTGGGCACCTGTGCATTTTGATGAAGTCATGCCGCGTCGGGGTGTACTTGTCGAGTTAAAACGCGACACCGCCTGACTGGGCATCAGGGGTGTAGTAACCAACGAATGGTTTCTTACAGTGCTGTGGCTTATGCAGCACCAAGTTGGTAACTGGGTTATCATTTGCCAAGGAACACCGCGTGTGTTGCTGTAACCCGACATCCGGTCTGGTGTCATTGTTCAGCACATTGCGGTTGGCGGTTTGTTCAACTGACTTGTTGGTATGCGCCCGCATTTTTTAATCATCATTCTGATTTTTTTTCTACCTGCTACAAAAGCCGTTGGCCAACAAGAGCCAGCTGCGGCTGGCTGGCAGTGGCTAAAGGCTACAGATCGCAACACAGCAAACAGTTCTGCAAACCAAAGCTATGAATTTTCGTTTGCCCGCCTGGTGTACAACGGAAATGGCTGGAGTGACTGGCCTCGATGGCAGGCAGACTGGCCTGAAGCCGAGTGGCATTTCTCTAACGGCTTGCAGCGCCTGACACGCATCAATGTTCATCCGGAGGGTGTCCTGGTCAGGCTGGATGATGATGGCATTTTCGACTATCCGTGGATTTACGCTGTGGAGGTCGGGTCGCTCGAACTCTCGCGTTCTGAAACGGCCAGATTGCGTGAATACCTGCTGCGTGGCGGGTTTCTCATGGTAGATGATTTTCACGGACAGCAGCAGTGGCAGTATTTTGAATCTGTCATGCAACGTGTTTTTCCGGAACGCACCATTCGTGAGCTTGATTCCGGCACGGATTCTTTCGAAGTGCTTTTCCCTATAGATAGCAGAGAGCAAATCCCGGGTATCCGGCCTTTGATGTCTAATCGTACCTGGGAATATGGCGGTACCATTCCGCGCTGGCGGGTCATTACGGATGATGATAACCGGGTGATGGTGGCAATAAATTTCAATATGGACCTGGGCGATGCCTGGGAGCATGCTGATGACAGCCGCTATCCGCAGCGTTACTCTTCACTGGCATATCGTATCGGCACTAACTATGTTCTATATGCGATGACCCATTAAGGATGGGAAACATCATTGGCTCAGGGAACAGAGCATTCACTTGATGGAATCACTACCTTTTTTTACTGTCTGATTAACATGATCAGAGGACTATTACCAAGGCCTATTGTGACCACTGCCAGCTATACAACATGCGGTCGATGTGCGTCCGGTATAAACATCCCGGAACTGTCTGTTCCTCTTTTGGCCGTGATGGGTGCTGTCAGTGCTTGATTG
Organism: uncultured Granulosicoccaceae bacterium; assembly: GCA_938005265.1. Classification (GTDB taxonomy): domain Bacteria; phylum Pseudomonadota; class Gammaproteobacteria; order Granulosicoccales; family Granulosicoccaceae; genus CALFCE01. The sequence goes on along the minus strand of CALLOA010000128.1, from coordinate 13,761 downwards.
GCTGTTAAAATTTCCGTTATCGAGCTATCGCGAAGCTGAATGGGTGTTTGAAAGTGGCAGAACTTCCGAGCTGCTGTTGATTGCTCTGGGCGTTTTACTGTTATTCATAATATTCAGTTTGTGGCGTGTCGCTGCCAAGCTCGCTGCGGATAGTACGTCCTCCGCCTCCGGTGGTTCCTCGTTTGCTCGCTTGTTCGGGATTGGTTTTTTGCAAACTGTATTTGCGGGTGTACTTCTGCTGATGTTCTGGCAACCGGCTTTAAAAGTGGATTCTGTAGAAGCGGGGGACAATGCAGTTGCTTTGCTGGTCGATAATTCCCGCAGCATGTATTTCGATGCCGAGCGGGGCGGCATAGTGCCTTCTTCTGTTGATTCAAGCGGCCCTGTGGAAACTACCCGACTGGGACAGACTCTGTCAGCCATTGAAACCACCGGGCTTAGGCAAAAGCTACAGCAAAATTTTGACCTCAAAATGTTCAGCCTTGCACAGCTGAATACACCAACTGATGATTCGGTAGTCGCTGACAAACCCGCTGAAAATCCCCCACTGCTTGAGCATTTGATCGAGACTTTGGAAGGCGGTCGTGACCAGGCTCTGGCGGGTGTGATTCTGGCGACTGATGGTGCAATAGATTCAGCACAGCTGGACGCAGCATGGTGGCGACGATTGGCAGCTTATGGGATACCGGTCTATCCCGTGCTTTCCGGCGAAAAAGACTTGCCTGGTGAAGTGGAATTGACCAAGGTTGATTTACCCGCCTTCGCAACACCGGCGTCCGCTGTGCCTGTGACGGTTACCGTAACTTATGATTTACCGGTCCTTTCAAGCGCGGACGATTCCGGTGACGCTGCTTCAGCTACAGGTTCGGATGCAGCACGAAATACGCAATTGCCGGCCTACTACACAACACTCAGAATATTCGACGGGCAGGCCCTGTTGTTGGTCGAAGACATTCCGCTACCATCCAGCCAGCAGCAGGTGTCTCACATTGCCGAGTTTAATGTTCCGGACACAGGGTTGCTAGATTTGAGATTCGAGTTGCAAGGCATGCAGTCATCAGAATCGGCGCGGGCAACCGCTGAATTCCACACGGCGAACAATACACAACGACGTCTGCTGCCAGTAAGTGCAAAACCCAAGCGCGTGCTTTACATCGAAGGCGAACCGCGTTGGGAATACAAGTTTATCCGGCGTGCATTATCGGATTATCCTGGCGTGGAGCTGGTTAGTCTTTTGCGTACCTCGCCGAACAAACTCTACCGGCAGGGTGTCAGGAACGAACGCGAGTTGGTTGATGGATTCCCTGGCAGTAAAGAAGAGTTGTTCAGTTACGATGCATTGATTATCGGTAGCCTCGAAGCTGCTTATCTCGATGCTGAACAACAGCGTAGCATTCGCCAGTTTGTGCGTGAACGTGGTGGCTCCCTGTTGATGCTGGCAGGCAAAAATGGTCTGGCTGATGGCGGTTGGGGCCGCTCGGAAGTTGCACAGGCCTTACCAGCCGTATTGCCGCGAGATTCGTCGCAAACCTTCAAAAGACAACGTCGCACTGTGCAGCCAACGGCACTTGGAGAACAAACTGATTGGCTGGCTCTGTCTGCTGAAGCAGAAGATAGTCTTGAAGCCTGGTCAGGACTTCCCGAAATAGCAGATAGTCAGAGTCTGGGTGAGCTTAAACCCGGTGCCAGTGTTTTGCTGCAAAGTTTCTCCGATAACCCACAGATTGATGCGGAGCCGCTGCTTCTCTGGCAACGATATGGGCGTGGTAAAAGTTACTTGCTGGCAACCAGTGGGACCTGGCGCTGGCAAATGAGCCTGCCATCGGACGATGAACGCCATGAATTGTTCTGGCAGGGTTTTGCGGGCCATCTTGTTGATGGGGTGTTGCCGCGACTGGCGGTATCGACTGATCAGGCAGTCTACCTCGACGAATCACAAGTGAACTTGCGTCTGGACTGGCGTGATGAAGAGTTCATGCCGTCAAGTGATGCGTCTGTTTCGGTCGAACTCATTTCACCCAATGGCGCTGTCACCTCTCAGCGGCTGCAACCCCATGAATCAATAGTCGGACGCTTTGAAACGGCGCTCACAGCGCTGGAACCCGGGGCCTGGCAAGTAAACGTCAGTGTGGCCGGGGATGATGAAGCCAGTCAGTCAATATGGTTTGTGCGTGAAGACAATCGCGCTGAGGATTTCGGTTTGCGTAGCAACGAGGCGTTGATGCAACGCATTGCACAGGAGACCGGTGGACAAGTTGCCAGAACCGCTGAACTGGAAAAATTGCCCGACATGCTTGGCAACAGTGAAGCGTTACTGGTCAGGCATAGTGCATTGCCTTTGTGGAATATGCCTTTGTTTTTCCTGCTGTTGTTGATCAGCAAACTGGTTGAATGGCTGCTGCGCTGGCAGTGGGGGCGAATTTGATTTTGTCAAAGCTAAAGCCAGCTTATGGGTTGCCTGGTGGCCAGCGTGTTATGGCCCTGAAGTTGTTGGCATGTGCATTCTTGCTGCTGGCTGTGGGGCAGGTATATGCGGAAAACCGAACCTTCGGGCTGGTAGTGGTTGGTCTGGGTGGTAACGAAGACTATCGTGCCATGTTTGAAGAAGCGGCATCAGCAACGCTCGACGCTGTCAACCCGGCAAGCGGAGTGATCAGGGCAGATGAAGCTGACACTGCTGTTGAATCGGGTGAAAAAATAATCTCCAACGGTCTGCAGTTGCTACTGGAAACAGAAGCGAACCGGGACTCCATACTTGCGCAAATCGAGGCACAGGTAGGGCTTGCTAATCAGCATCCGGAAAACTCACGATTCATGCTGATATTGTTCGGGCATGGTAATTTCGATGGCGATCACTACCGGTTTAACACCCATGGAGCTGATATTACTGCTAGTGAAATACTTCAGGCTCTGCGGCCATTAAAAACTGTCAATCAGTTTCTGATGTTTGCTACCAGTGCCAGCGGTGCGGTTCTGGATATTGTTGCGCAAGCTGAACAGGAGCAAAGTGATGATGCTCAAACGGGTAGCAATAACTTGCGGCGAATTGTTGTTACAGCAACCAAGTCGGGTGGTGAGGCTAATGCAGTGCAGTTTCCCAGATACTGGTCTGAGGCACTCAAGGGGCAAATGGCCGATACCGATCATAATGAACTGTTGACGGTTACGGAGGCTTATGAAGCTGCCAGTGAGAGTGTTGCACGTCACTACGAAAACCGGCAATTGCTAGCCACTGAGCATTCGCGTGTGATGGCATCCAGCGAAGGCTCGATGGTGTTAGCCCGGCTTGGCTCGCTACGTGGTCAGGAGAACAACGCCGAGGTGACTCGCTTACTTGAGCAGCGGCAACAGTTGGAGGCTGAATTCAACAGGGTTCGTGCAACGCGAGATTCGCAGGTGGAGTCAATCTATCTGGATGAGTTGGAGCAGGTGTTATTGGATATCGCTCGTTTGCAATTGCGGATTGATGATGCAACCGGTTGGCAGCCTGATGGTGACCGTGAATCGGATTCCGGTAACACTGGCAGCCTTAATGGAGGTTAATTTGGATAGATGCTATCGCCCGGTGAGTTTCAGCCGGCTGCTTTTTGCAGTCCTCTGGATTGCGGGAATCTGTTTGCCATCTTCTGTTTTCGCGATTAATTTTTACTACAACATCGACAGGCCGCAGCCGTTGTTCGAATGCGATCAAAAGGCTTATGCAGGTGATGTCGAGGGTGCACGGAGCTGTTACGACGAAATTTTGCAAGCTGATGACCAATACAGTGATGCCGAGCGTGCACTGGCAGCTGAAGTTCTCGGGGAATTCAAGCAGGCGAACCGGCTGTTTCGAGATGCTGCGGCTGACGATCAATCAGCGGCTATAAACACTGCCTGGGGGCGGCTCTATCTGCGTACTCACCAGGTAGGCGAAGCATCTGCACTGTTTCGTGAGGCCTTGCTGATTGATTCGACCTACAAACCAGCAAGAATTGGTCTTGCAGATGCGCTGTCGCGCCAATATATCGGGCGAGCAGGTGAACAATTGGCAGAAATTCTTGCAGATGATCCGCAATCGATTCCTGCCAATTTGTTACAGGCTCGCATGCTTCTTGAAGCCCAGCAGGTTGATGCTGGGCGGCAGGTACTTATGCAAGTGCTGCAATATGCCGAGCAGCAATCGTTGCCAAAACTCGAAGCCTATGCACTACTCGCATCTGCTGATTTGCTCGATGGTGTGTACGACAGCGAATGGACTGAAAGAGCGCTAAGTGAAAACCCGTCTTATGGTGGCATCTATGATGTACCCGCTCATTTTTACATCATCACTTATCGTTACCGGGAAGCGGTTGCGCTCTACAGCAAAGCTGTAGCGATTGAGCCTACGCTTGCTGAGGCTCAGTCAAAGCTTGGCATCAATCTGTTGCGTATCAATGACGTTAATGGTGCACGACACCATCTGGTTAAAGCCTATGAGCTGGATCCGTTCAATACCGAAACGGTCAACACGCTACGCTTGCTGGATGATCTGGATGATATGCGTGTTACCTATGCCGATATCCTGCCGGATGGAGCCGGGCCAGGAAGCGAGCCGATTGGCCGTATGCTTTTGCGTCTGGATCGGGATGAAGCAGACACACTAATGCCCTATGTGGTTGAGCTGGTCAGCGATGCAGTGCGTGTATTTACAGAACGCTATGACTTTCGCCTTGAAAAGCCTGTTGTGGTCGAGCTCTACCATAACCATGATGACTTCGGTGTGAGGACGGTCAGTACGCCGGGAGTTGGTTTGCTTGGCGTAACCTTTGGATACTTGCTGGCAATGGATAGTCCCAAGGCCCGTTCTACCGAGGACTTTCATTGGGGTAGTACCTTATGGCACGAGATGGCACACGTGTTTACGCTTGAAGCCGCCAACCACTTGCTGCCCCGTTGGTTCAGTGAAGGCATTTCGGTTTACGAAGAGTGGCATACCGGCCCTCTACCAAGTCGTGAATTGCCGGTTCAGGTTCTACAAATGTTCAATGAGGGTAGATTCCTGCCTCTGGCAGATCTGGACAGTGGTTTTGTCAGGCCCACTTACGAAGGGCAGGTTAATGTCTCCTACATGCAAGCGGGTCTTGTATGTGATTATATTTCCAGTCGCTGGGGACATGAAGCGCTGGTGAAAATGCTGAAACTGTTTTCTATCGGTGCGACGACCAATACAGCATTGAAAAATGCCATTGGTATCGAAACCCCGGAATTTGATCGAGAATTCAGGGAACACATTGCCACCCGCTATGAGATTATCCTCGAAAATGTTCGTCACTGGGGCCAACTTGGCCAGATACTCGACAACAGTTTATCCAGGCTGGAACGTGATGCCGGGGTCCTTGGTCAGACTGGCCTTGATGAAAACCTGCAGGCCCTGCGTGAAATTGCGATTCAGCGTCGTGATTACTACCCGGAATATATAGGTGAGGGTACGCCTTATCTGGTGTTGGCTACAATTGACGACAGGTTAGGTGACGCGGAAGCCGCACTCGAACATCGATGGGAGTGGTTTTTACGTGGTGGCGCGGTGCCGGATTTAATGGAAGCTTTGGCTCGAGATCTCAGACTTGCAGGGCGCGACGACGATGCTTTTCGCGTTCTTGAATCCTTGAACTGGGTTATGCCCTACGGAAGTGAAATCCACAGGCAACTTGGTGAGTACTATCTTGCGCGAGGCGACGCTGCCAAGGCTGTGCGCGAATTTGATGCTCTCCTGGGTGTAAGGCCGGCAGACGCCAGTGTTGTACTGCTGGGTAAAGCGAACGCCTTTCGTCTGCAGGGCAAGCTGGATGACGCAAGAAAGAATGTTCTGCTGGCACTGGAGCAGGCACCGTTTTATCGAGAAGCACAATCACTGTTGCTGGAATTGAACGCGGGAGAATAGTTTGAACACACCTGTTGATCTTGAACTGGATCATGACACAGCTGCGCTGGCAGACCGTTTCAAAACGGTTACTGATGAGCTACGTGGGGAAGTAGGGCGTATTATCGTCGGTCAGAACGAAGTTGTTGAACATATGCTCGTTACCCTCTTTGTTGGGGGGCACTGTCTTGTTACCGGTATGCCGGGAACAGCAAAAACATTGTTGGTGCGTACGCTTGCTGATGCCTTGGGCCTCAACTTTAATCGTATTCAGTTTACCCCTGATCTGATGCCAACTGATATAACCGGCACAGACATCATAGAAGATGATGGTAGTGGCGGGCGTAGCTGGCGTTTCATACCCGGGCCGATTTTTACCAATGTGTTGCTGGCTGATGAAATAAACCGGACGCCACCTAAAACGCAAGCAGCATTGCTTGAAGCCATGCAGGAATATTCTGCAACCGTTCGCGGTAGTCAGCACGAAATAGACAAGCCGTTTTTTGTACTGGCAACTCAAAACCCTCTTGAACTTGAGGGCACTTATCCCTTACCTGAAGCACAGCTGGATCGCTTTCTATTCAATATATTGCTGGATTATCTGGAGGCAGAGGAAGAACAGGAAGTCGTAAAACGTTTTACCAGTGAAGTGGCCCCTGAACCCGTGAAAGCCTGTACCAATGCCAGTGAAGTTCTTGCCTTTCAGCGACTGGTAAGGCGTGTTCCCATAGCCGAGGGCGTTGCCAAGTACGCGGTTGACCTTGTGCGTTCGACACGGCCGGACGACCACCGTGCCAGTGATATGGTGAGAAAGTACATTCGCTTCGGTGCCAGTGTGCGTGCCACTATGTTCATTACATTGTCTGCCAAGGCGCGGGCGCTGATGGACGGGCGTTATCATGTGACGCGCGAAGATGTTAAAGCACTTGCCAAACCCGTGCTGCGTCACCGGGTTCTTGCCAATTATTATGCGGAAGCTGATGGCGTTTCGATTGATGATATTCTGGATGACCTTGTCAGCAGCGATATGCGGATGGCAAATGCTGAAGCCCTGGGCACATCCCATGGGTAGCATCCTGCCGCGATACTTGCGTGTCGTAACACGGTTGCGTGTCGTAACACGGCGGGGTTTTTCCTTGAAAGGTTTGAGCGTGCGAGGCTCATTCTTGTAATGGCTGGTCACGCTTCTGCACCCGGCACTTCAAACGGGACCAATGCCGCCCGCCGCTGGCTGCAGCCTAGTGTCTTGTCGAGGCTGGGAAATCTGGAACTTGTGGCGCGTAGTGTCGTTGACGGTTTGCTGACCGGCCTGCATCGTTCACCTCATTTTGGATTCAGCCAGGAGTTTGCCGAGTATCGTGCCTACAACGAAGGTGACGATTTGCGTTTTGTAGACTGGAATGTTTATGCGCGAACTGACAGGACTTACATCAAGCGTTTCCGTGGTGATACGAACACGTCGCTGACGTTGTTGCTGGATGCCAGTGGGTCGATGGGCTTTGGTTCGGTGTCTGTTGCTAAAAATACTGTTGCTAAAAATACTGCTGCTACAAATACCGCTGCGACCAATACTACAGCGAAACTAACCAAATTTGACTATGCGCGTTATCTTGCTGCCAGTCTGGCTTATCTTGCGGGTAAACAACATGATGCAAATGGTCTGGTTTTGTTCGATGACCAGATTCGTCAGGTGCTGCAACCGTCTTCACGACCTGACAGTTTACCGCGTATCTTTGCTACGCTTGAAAACAGTCAGGCAAGCGAAGGCACCGATGTTGAGACAGCGCTCGATTCGATCCATACAGTGGCTTCGCGCCGTGGTTTGGTAGCGCTGATTTCGGATCTGTACACTGACCCGGAGCAGTTGCTTAAAACGCTGCAGCCTTTGGTGCACCGCCAACAGGATATTGTACTTTTTCATATCCTGGACCCGATTGAGCTCAATCCGGAGTATGACTCGGTGGTCTCGCTGACAGACATGGAAACCGGTGAACGTACAGATGTCGATCCTGACTGGCTAAAAACCGACTACCGTGAATTGATATTGGCGCATTGTGATGCTTTGGAGAAAGCCACTGCCCGTGCAGGTGCAGACTATGTCCGGCTTGTGACCGATGCTCCTTTGGACGACGCCTTGACTCGCTACATGTTGTTCAGGCAGCGAAAGCAATGAGTTTGCTTGCGCCGCTATTTTTGCTGGGTTTGTTGGGTCTTGCGGTACCGTGGATTCTGCATCGATTGCAGCAGCGGGATGCGCCTACATCCGATTTCCCTTCCAAGCGATTTTTAAAAACTACCAGCAGTAACACTGCCAGGCGCAAGCGCTTGAGATTTCGCTGGTTGTTATCGCTGCGGTGGATCCTGCTGGCTTTGCTTTGCCTGCTTTTTGCCGAACCCTTTCTCAATCAATCCAGACAGGTTGCTGAGGATTCGCGCGTCATGCATCTGTTGGTACTCGATAACTCTTTTTCCATGCGTCACGGTCAACGTTGGCAACGCGCTATTGAGCGATTAGAGGGTGTTGTGGGTGAATTTGGCTCTGATGACGCGGTAGCCTTGATGCTTGCAGATTCCAACATGGAGCTTGTGCAAGGGCGTCAGGCGAATGAACTTGCTGCTGCTGATTCTGCAAGTAATAGCGATGACGCAGACGAGGTGTTGCGGCAGCTGCAAATATTGCGGCAGGAAGGGCCTGGTAATCGACGTTTACAGTTTGAAAAACTAATGGATGCGATTGAGCGTTTTGCGCAAGATAGTGATCTGCCTGTGCAGGCTCATGTGGTAACTGATGCTCAGCAAAATGCCATACGTGCAGGATTCAATACACTCTATCGTGAGCGATTGCAGGGTCTGCAGTTGTTTGATGTCACGAATGAAGATGATAGTAATGTGAGCGTGCATGCTAGTGCTAACTGGACTGATGCCACTACGGTGTCGGTAGATGCACAAGTGTTGTTGAGTTATTCCGACGCAGCGTCTGCGCAAAAGCCGGATAGTGATAATGCTTCAAGCATCACTGTTGAAGTCAGTAGCGCGGGTCAGGTGCTGGCTGAAACGGAGATTGAATTGCAGCCGGGTGTCTCTGAGAGTGTAAGACTTGATGGTATTGATGTAGCGACGCAGTTGCGAGAAATTAGCGGTTCAGGTGCGGACCGTGCGGCGCTTATGCCACTTACGGTGTCGCTGGGTGGTGAGTTGCTAGATTCGGATGGACTGCCAGCTGACAACAACATCGTGCTTGGACTTTCACGTCATGCACCACAGCAGATCAGAATCCTGGCAACTGAACCCCTGGTGCAGGAGAATGCAAGAATCTACCTGTCTACAGCATTCCGGCAGATGCAAAATGTAGAGATAGAAGAAGTCAGTAGCAGTGTGGGCACACTGTCACCGGACATAGATTTGTTGGTCGTGTTGCAGTCGTCAGGCAGTGGGGGTTTGCCTGAGGTAGCTGAGGACTTTCTGGAGCGTGGCGGGGCATTGCTACAAGTTCTCGGAGGCCCGGAATCGCTTTTGCTGCAAGCACCAATAGAGGCCGATCCGATGACCAGAATTGATACTGCACACCCGCTGGCACTCAATGCCAGGGATTGGTCGGAGGCTGTGTTGTACAGGGATATCTGGGATACCAGAAATCTTCAGGGGCTGGTTGAGTCCTTTAATCGATATACCGGGAAACAATCAGCTGCCAATACCGTTTCCAGTGAAATAGGCGAAGCTGGAATCGAGCCGTCAGATGTGTCGCAGACGCTACGCCCTCTGGCCAGCATCCTGGTGTCCAGTAACCGTGGCACCCCTGTGTTATTAGAACCGCTACTTGCGCCACAGGCCGATAGCCGACCTCGCTGGCTGGTACTTGCGGTGCCTCTGGATGGTGATAGTTCAAACCTTCCGATCAGTCCGGTGTTCATCAGCTTTCTGAATAAACTACGCGGCTATCTGTTACAAAGCTCGCGCTACCCCAGTGAACTCTTCAGTGGCGAGACGATGAATTTTGACTCAAATGCGCAGTTGCTTTCACCGGGCGGAGACGCCGTTTTCGAACTTGCCTCGGGTGGCGGCAGGCGTTCCTATTCTTTGGAAGAAACCGGTGCCTATGTTGTGCTCGATCAAACAGGTCAACACGTGGTGCAGGTCACTATTGATCCTGCAGAATCTGACATGACTTCCATTTCCGCCGATGGGCTCGCGCTGTGGCAGCAGCAGTACGACGCAGCTGACGTTGGCGACACTGCAGGTGGCATTGATTCTGCGATAAGGCAGGATGAAAACTCTGGAGACATTCCATCTACAGCAGCAGAGCAATCGGGCACACCATTGTGGTACTGGTTATTACCGGTCCTGTTGATAGCCGGATTGTTAGAGTTGTTTCTGGGAAACTGGCACCTCGGCCGGTTTCGTCGTGCCTTGTCAGGGTGACGGGGCGCGAAGGATTATCTGAATATGAATTCACACATGACCACACGACCGATTGATCGTTATATAGCCCGAGTGCTTCGTCGCAAGCGCTGGGTCATGGTCTTGCGCACATTGGCAGCGATTGTTGCTGCATTGCTATTAATCACGGCACTCACTGTGGTTTTCGGTCAGAAGGTGGGCTACCTCGATAAAATTGTTCATGCTGCGCGTGGTTTTTTGTTTTTGGTGCCACTTGCACTGATTGCTGTTTTCCTGGTGTTACCGGCTTCTGCTTTACGTAGGGGTCGCGGCATTCGATTGCTGGAGTCACGAGCCCCCGAGTTTGGCGGACGTATTGAAACCTATGTGGAAATGCGTGACGGCTATAGTTTGCGTGATGCCGAAACTGATAGCCTGAAAGCCAGGCAAGCAGTGTCGCGGCGGCTACCCCGGGAACTGTCAGACGAAAGCAAAGCGGTATTCGGCAATGACAGTTTTGGTTCCTTGCTGGCTCGGGACAGCTACCGCATAGCTGAAAATGTACCGATTTCCAAAATTGTTCCTCACCGGCAATGGTTACTCCCGTTATTCACTTTGTTTGCATTGCTAGCCGGGGTAGTTGGTTTCTATACCCAGTCGGACCAACGTTGGGTTAAGGGTGCGATGCATGTTTGGTCAGGCTGGAACACACCGGGGTTGGTGGAACAACGTACTTTGGCGGTGACCCCGGGGTCGCTCGAATTGCTCTATGGCGATAATCTGACCATTAGTGCAACCGCCAGCGGATTTTCGACGCAAAAAATGACCTTTGAATTGCGCGAGAACGGTGGTGAATGGCAGGTTTCCGAACTGGAACCCAATGCCGAAGGGAAATTCGAATTTACGGTTTATCGCCTTTTGCGGGATCTTGATTATCGTGTTTCGTCCGGATTTACACGTAGCGAGGAATTTAGCGCAAGCGTAATAACACCAGCAAGATTGACTGCCGCCAGTATGACGCTAAAGCAACCTGAGTGGACGCAACGCGAAGAGCTCAGGATTGACGGGCTGGACGATGTTATTGCCGTCGAGGGTACTCGTGTTGAGCTTGAACTCATCACAGACAAGCCGTTACGCGAACCGCAGTTGTCGGCAGGTACTGAAACCATAGCGGTGAATCGTGTCCTGCCGGATGATACTGTCACAAGTAGTTTACAGTCGGAACAAGCGGCCTATCGGGTTGAATTTACCCTCAGTGCTGATGGTGAGTTCCAGCTGCAGGACCGGATGCTCGATAGAGTGGTTGATATAAGCAGTGGTTACCGGATGATCCTTGAGAAAGATCGACCACCCGAGATCAAATTTTTAAAACCCGGGCGTGACACCAGTATCACCCCTGTAGAAGAAGCTCATATTCGCTTGCAGGCAAGTGATGATTTTGCCATTGAGAGTCTGTCGATATTTTATTCGGTTAATGCCGGTGATTGGCAGGAACTGAATATGAAAGCTGAAGATGGCACACATGAGCATGTCTTTTATGCCGAATCTTTGGGTGAGGGAGATGAGCCTCTGGAACCGGGTGATCTGATTTCCTATTACGCCACGGTGAAAGATCGCAACAGTAACGTAGATACTGACATGTTGTTGATCGATATCCGCCCCTTTGATCGCAGCTTTTCCGAATCATCGGGTGGCGGTGGCGGTGGTGGTTCGGGCCAACAAGGCCAACCGGGTGATAGCCGTGATATTTCGCGCCGGCAGCGTGAAATACTGGTAGCGACCTGGAACCTTGTGCGTGCCAGCTCAGCTGAGAATGCTAATGTTGAGGTGCATGCCGACAACGCGCGGCTACTTTCGGAAATCCAGACCACGCTGCGCCAACAGGCCATTACGCTTGCTGAACGGACAGAGGCACGTGAACTGGTTAATCAGGCCGAGGAGATTGGCGAGTTTGTTGAGTTATTACGCGGGGCCGCGGAACAAATGGAGCCGTCAGCCGAACTATTGACCGACCTTGAATTTAGCGAAGCTATAAAGCCACAACAACTTGCACTCAAGTTATTACAACAAGCTGAAGCCATCTTTTCTGATTTTCAGATAAACCAGAATCAGGGGGGTGGTGGAGGTGGTGGCAGCCAGGCGACCCAGGATCTGGCCGAGATGTTCGAACTGGAAATGGATCTGGCGCGCAATCAGTATGAAGCGCGAAGCTCTCAAGCGCAGCAACCACCTGAAGAAAGTGTAGAGGATGTGTTTGAAAAGCTTGCCGACCTTGCACGACGCCAATTGGAACTTGAAGAACAGCGACGCAGACAACAACCGCAGACCGAAAGCGAGCGCTGGCGTCAGGAAGAGTTGCAAAAGGAACTCGCAGAAGTCAGGCGGCAGTTGGAGCAGCTTGAGCGTGATGCACAAAACAATGCGGCGGCTGATGAATCTGGCCAGCAACAAAGTGAATCAAGTGGGCAGAATGCCGAGCAACAGCGCCAGTTGGCAGAATCAGCAAGACAAGCTGCTGATGCCTTGCGTGATGCTGAGCAGGCCATCGATGATGCTTTGCAAAATTCAAATGAGACAGCTAGTGGTGACAGCAATGGCAGCGATGATTCCTCCAGCCAAGCTGCAGGTGAGCAAGTGGCTGAAGCTGAGAGGCAGGCGCGCGAGGCAATTGAAAACGCGTTGCGGGAATTGGGCGAACAACGTCAGCAGGCACGGCTTGATTCTATCCGTGATGCCTTGGCACGCGCATCAGAACTGGCTCGGGATCAGCGGGAAATAGAACTTGAACTGCGACGAGCGCAGGAACGGGCTCTGCAGGACCGAGCCCAGGGTATATTCAGTTCAGGTTTATCTGATTCAGAAGCCTCTGAACTTGCCGATCAGAAACGCGAGATGCAAACCGAACTTGAATCGATTCGTTCTCAGGTTGAACAAACAGGCAAAGAACTTGAGCAGTCGGGAAGTGAGGCTGCTGAAATTCTTGATCAGGCCACCCGGGAGCTTGAAGATAATCAGACTTCGGAGATGCTGGGTATTGGTGCTGATGCGATTGAGGATGGGTCTCACTCACTCATACTGCCGGCGGAAAGTTTGATTACCAACTCAATTCGCAGATTCCGGGATTTACTGGATGAAGCAGCCGAGCAATTGCAATCGGAAGACCCGGCTGGCACCGGAAACCAGAATTCTGACGATCGTCTTGCTCTTGCTGTTGATCAGATCCGCGATCTCAGTGAATTGATCAGAGAGCGTTCCGATGATGCTGAATCGAACGCGGGTCAGCAAGGTCAGCAAGGTCAGCAAGGTCAGCAAGGTCAGCAAGGACAGCAGGGACAGCAGGGACAGCAGGGACAGCAGGGACAGCAGGGACAGCAGGGTCAGCAAGGTCAGCAGGGACAGCAGGGACAGCAGGGACAGCAGGGACAGCAAGGACAGCAAGGACAGCAAGGACAGCAAGGACAGCAAGGACAGCAAGGACAGCAAGGACAGCAAGGACAGCAAGGACA
>CALLOA010000127.1 GCA_938005265.1 uncultured Granulosicoccaceae bacterium | reverse complement strand
TGGCTAAATGTTATACAGGCGTTGTGCACGACGTCATGCGTAAAATGGGGTATCGTGATTTCACGCTACCGCCACGCTTACGCCCTATTCTGCCGGGCCAAAGCATGGCTGGACCTGCTTTCACGATCCTCGGCAAGGTAGACCCAACGGCCGACCCGCATGAGACGCTGCTGGCCTGGACAGGCTTACTCTCAAAGTGCCCCGCCGGCCACATCTGGGTAAATCAGCCGAACGACAATACGATTGCACATATGGGTGAATTATCTGCCGAAACCCTGATGGACAAGGGGGTTCGTGGTGCAGTTGCAGACGGCATGATTCGCGATGTCGATTTCCTGCTCAATATGGGCTTCCAGACCTGGTGCAGTGGACACACACCACGTGACATTGTGGGCTGGTGGTTGCCGGCAGCAGTTAACGTACCCATTCGCATCGGCGAAGTTGATATCGAACCGGGTGATTATATGGTCGGGGATCGAGACGGCCTTATACGGGTGCCACAGGCGATTGTTGAAGAAGTGATAGATAAATCGGAAACTGATATTAATACAGAAAGTGAAATTCGCAAGGCCATCAAATCCGGCATGGATCCGCAGCAGGCTTACCTCAAACATGGCAAGTTCTGAACCTGCTGAGCTCTTGCCGCCCCACATTAATAGAGCAGATAGTACCTACGGCAATTACTGGCTGAATTGGGTTAGAGAAATTATATTGTCATCCGGATCTTTAAACCATGATATTTTTGCACCGCCTGGCGCAGGCCATATTGCAAATTCGTCTTGCTCAAGGCCTTCATACCTCTCGAATTCCACACCCTCTTGACGTAGTTTTTCAACGACGCTTTGAAGGTTATCAACCGACCAACCAAGAGACGTGTATGGTGTTGATATAACAGCATCAACAATTTGAATTCTTAACTCGGTTTCCGCAACAGAAAAAACCAAAGCGTAAGGATCGCTTGAGACGAAGCTTAGGCCAATTTTACTCCCATAAAATTCTTTTGATTCAGCCGGTTTCGACGTAGCTAAAAATAGAATAGGCTTATTAAACATACGGCACCTTGGTTAGAATGAAACTACGGACATCAATAAATACTAAAAGAGTACCAAAATCATGAGTAAGATTGCCGTATATGGCCTGGGTGCCATGGGCTTTGGAGTAGCAAGCTCAATATTGAGGGCGGGCCATACCACCTATGGTTTCGATGTTTCCCCGGAACCCGTAAAACGTTTTCTGGCTGAAGGTGGAGCAAGCGGTGCTGCTGCAGAATTAGCACCTTCACTGGATGCTATTGTGGTTGTGGTGTTAAATGCCGCTCAAACTGAATCGGTACTCTTTGGTGACGAAGGCATCGTTCCACAACTAGGCAAAGGTGCGGCAGTCATTTCATGTGCAACTGTACCACCTGATTTCGCACGCGACATGGCAGCTCGATGTAAAGAATACAGTGTCCATTACCTGGATGCTCCGATTTCCGGCGGTGCTGCAAAGGCCGCCATTGGCAAACTTTCTGTCATGGCCGCAGGCCCGGAAGAATCATTCACAGCGGCTATACCAGCCCTGGATGCGATGGCGGAAACCATCTTTACACTGGGCCACGAAATCGGTGCCGGTTCTGCAATGAAATCGATCAACCAGCTTTTAGCCGGCGTACACATAGCAACAATGGCTGAAGCCATGACGTTTGGCATGACTCAAGGGGTTACACCGGAAAAGTTTTTGGAAGTGATCAGCAAGTGCGCCGGCACAAGCTGGATGCTTGAGAACCGTGCACCCCATATTA
Organism: uncultured Granulosicoccaceae bacterium; assembly: GCA_938005265.1. GTDB lineage: Bacteria > Pseudomonadota > Gammaproteobacteria > Granulosicoccales > Granulosicoccaceae > CALFCE01. Next base: position 2,390 of record CALLOA010000127.1, on the reverse strand, counting down.
TTGATGGTGATTACACACCACTGAGTGCAGTCAATATCTGGCCAAAAGATCTCGGGATTGTTCTGGATATTGCCAAGAAGGCCAATTTCAGCGCACCGATAACTGCAGCGGCATTACAACAATTTGTGGCCGCCGCAGGCATGGGCTATGGTGGCGAGGATGACGCTGCGGTTGCAAAAGTATACGCTCGCAATGCCGGAATCACGCTTCCGGATGACAAAAGCTGATCAACTTCAAGAGATAACGTTATGTCCACATTCCTTGGTTGTATTGCGGATGATTTCACCGGTGCCACTGATTTGGCCGGCCTGCTGGCTCGAAGCGGTGCTCCGGTTTCTCTCAGAATAGGAATTCCTACAGAGCCACCGAACAATACAGCACCGTTTGAGGTAATTGCACTTAAAATACGTACAAGTGAGAGGGATGAGGCTATTGAAGAAGCCCTGGCAGCACAACGTTGGCTTTCAAGGGCCGGTGCACAACGGTTTTTCTGGAAGTACTGCTCGACTTTCGATAGCACGGCTAGCGGAAACATTGGTCCTGTATCAGAAGCTCTGATGAATGCCACTCAGGCTGATCAGACAACTTACTGCCCTGCATTTCCTGAAAATGGACGTGCTATTTTCATGGGTAATCTGTTTGTTGGTGAGCAACCACTGGCAGAAAGCCCGATGAAAGACCACCCCTTAACTCCGATGCGCGACAGTAATTTAATGCGACTCCTTGCACCGCAGGTAAGCGGCAATGTCGGGCTGGTTAATCGTTTGGCAGTTGCCAGAGGTGCGAAAACGGTCAGAGACTCGCTGGATCAACTTAAAGCAAAAAAAATCAGACACGTGATTATGGATGCTGTTGCTGATAGCGATTTATCGGTGATTGCATCGGCTTGTCGTCATGACCCGCTGATCACCGGAGGCTCTGCAGTGGCGATGCCACTACCGGATCTCTATGCAGCCGACGGATTACTCAACTGGAAAGACGGCATGGCACAGCAAAACCCACCGGAGGCACAGACACTTGTCCTGTCCGGCAGCTGCTCTTCAATGACCAATGCACAAGTTTCTCACTATATTAACCTTGGTGCACCATCCTATAAGCTCGATCCACTGGAACTTGCGGATAATGGAACAAAACCGGTACTCGAGTGGCTGGCTGCACAAAACCTGTCTTCTGCCCCGCTAATCTATGCCACCGCAGACCCCGAAAGTGTAAAAGCGGTACAGAAAAAACTGGGAACAGCTGCCGCCGGTGAGCTGGTCGAATCCGTGTTGGCAGAATGTGCAGTTGTTGCACGTGATGCCGGTGCACGAAGGTTTATAGTCGCAGGAGGCGAAACGTCTGGAGCAGTCACCAAAGCACTTGGAGTGACGACACTTGATATCGGCGCGGAAATAGCACCGGGTGTGCCCTGGACCTACTGTACAAGTAACGGGGAACGATTGGCCATTACTCTTAAATCAGGCAACTTCGGCACTGAAGAATTTTTCAGTTATGCACCGAAAATTCTTGGCCAAACGTGACCGGGCTACAGGAAACTGATTTTCCTATCCACTAATACCCGCAGTGACAAGTCTATGAAGATCTATGGCGATTTAGAGTCCGGCAATTGTTTGAAGGTCAAATACGTAGCTGACTACACAGGCATTGACTATGACTGGATACCCATAGACATAACACAGAACGAATCTCGCACGGAAAGTTTTCTGGCTATCAATCCGCTGGGTCAGGTTCCGGTAGTTGCCTGGGATGACGGTCGGACACTGGCACAGTCAAATGCAATTATCCGCTTTCTGGCCAATGGCACAGAACTACTGCCAGACGATCCGTTTAAACAAGCGCAAATAGATCAATGGCTGTTCTGGGAACAATACAGTCACGAACCCTATGTCGCAGTTTGCCGGTTTCACATGCACTATCTGGGGAAATCCAAAGCGACACGCGAAGACTGGCGTGTCAAACGGGGCGAACAGGCGTTGGACAGCATGGAGAACCATCTGTCTTCTCGCGAGTGGATTGCAGGCGAGGCTTTTTCAATTGCAGACATATCACTGCTTGCCTATACCCGCGTGGCTGATGAGGGAGGCTTTGAGCTGAACCGCAGGCCACATGTTCAACGGTGGATCAACCAATGCGAAGAACGTTTAAAACTAAAATAGATAGAAACCAAAATAGATAGAAACTAAAACAGAAAGAACCTGAAAAAACAGAACCTGAATAAACAGGAAAATTTGAAATTAAAAAGGAACAAACTTGCGCTAAAAATACCGTCCGATTCAGTCTGTATATTGTTCCTGTTCAAACACATAGTGCCACAGGTTAATCTCGTCAAAAAAGCGTTGGTACAGTTCAGGAAGTATGTCACGCGCAGCATGTCGTGCCTCACTTTCCAT